>CAKVCL010000008.1 GCA_934725855.1 uncultured Cellulosilyticum sp.
TTACGTATCGTAATCTATATCAAAATACCATCATTTAAAGTGAAGAATGCAGCAGCATTTAATTTGCCGAACAACAAAGTATTTCATCTCAATCATTCTAAGCTCATAGTCTGTGAGTAAACTTAACACATTTTCTACCCTTTGAACATCTCGTTCTTTTTGATTGATTTGTCTTGTAAGCTTATTGATTCGCCCATTAAGTTTTCGTTCTCTTTCTAATACCTCATTTTCAACCACACTACTAAATGCGTGCGTTGGGCTTCCTGCTTTCTCGTTATCACTTGTACCTGTTATGCCTACGATTTCTTTTGTTTCTTCTAAATCAAGCTTTAAATTTTCTATTTCAACCTTTAGCTTAGGCAGGTTATAAAGGATACCTTCAACCATGCTATAACTATTATCTTTCATCCCTATGTCCCTCCATGATGTCCTTTTATATTGCAATTGGCATATATATTTTATTTCTCCTATTAGCCAATATGTTTGTTCTATTAACCACACACCTCAATATATATTCGAGGTCTTCGATTTCACTTATATCATCTATCTTATCAATCACCTTGAGTTTATCTCTCACTTGCCACACATACACCGTTGCTTTGAGTGAGTGTTTTCTTGTCTTGCCTAGATTAACCTCAACATCATATCCATTACCTAAATCACGATATAAGCACCATGAATCATCAATAAGTGTTAAAGTGTATTGATTGCCAAGTGTTGTAGCTACTTCCTCAATTAATCCTGTTAACATTTGCATTAGCTTTCACCATATGATTCATTTATTACTTCAACGATACGCTTTTCAAATAACATTCTTGGATATGCCTTTTCCCTATCTGCATTAGTTGTTGCACATGAGATGTAGCGTCCTAATTCTAAGATGACTGCCTCAATAACCTTCTTTTTATTTAACGGTATGATAACTTTTTCTGGTCCTTTTACATGCTCATCAAAGGCATCCACAATCACTTCTTTATCATGTTCTGCTTGTTCTAATGTGATTTGTCCTGCCTTATATTGTCCATACAATCCCCTAAGTGCTACATAGTACCATCTTTCAAATAGTGTAGCTCCCGTTTCTAATTCAATATTATGCTTTGCCATTCTATCAAGTGTTTTGGTGTCCATCACTAATCTCCTTTATCTCTCAACTAATTCTTTCACTTGTACACAATAACTATTAATCCATTGATCTGTCTTTTTATCTTTATAATTGGATTCATATATTTCACCTACCACAAGCACCAATCGTCCTATCAGGTGTTCTACCTGTTCGTATATTCCTTTGGTGTCATAGCTGTTAAATACGGTTGCTGTAATTTTCTTATTCCTTCCGTTACACGTGTTAGACACAGTGAACTTGAGTACTTGCGTACTCTTAAAGTTAATCTTTTCAATATATCCTTCAAAATTAAGTTTATTTATCACGTTAAATCATCCTCTCAATTAGTCGTTGATACTTTTTTACCACACCCACCCATTTATTCTCATATCAATCCGTTGGCTACCTTTTAGGGCATTAGGGAAATCAGTATTTTTTCAATTATCCCTTACAGCCTTTGATACACATGGATTTAACCCATTAGGGAATATAGGGCTATTTTTTTCAACTTCTTATATATATTTATATACATATATACACTTTATATTTTTATATAATATATATCCCTAAATACCCTAAATAAATATATCACTTGATACTCAATGGATTAGTTGGGGCATTACCTTTCCTTTTTACATCCTAACAAGCCCTAAACCATTACTATAGGTAATTCCTCTATAATGAAAATAGCCATTATATTTCTTACAAATGATTCCATTCTTTTCTGCACGTTCAGCTATATTTTTTCTGTCTAAAGCTGTAATGCCATTTGCCTTACAAAACGATTCATATTTTTCCTCAAAATGAGGTTTATGAATCTTATCTTTGCTATTGCCTGTAACAATACACTCTTCAATGATGAATCTGTATAAGCTGTCATTATTCGCTCTATACTGTCTGTTTGCTTGCTTACTCATTTCGCTTTCTGTAAGTGCAAACCCATTCTTCATAAGCCTTTTCAGTCCTTGTAGTGCCCAAATGATAATTCCTTCAATCTCTCCTTCTAACTTTTCAAAAAGTCTGTTATCTCTCTTTTCTGGTGGAATAACATTGTTACATGGTATGATTAAAAACCTTTCAAACATGTGCGTCCCTTTATCATCCTTGATATAAGGCATTTCATTGCAAGTGAAGGTAATACCACCATTAAACGTAATAGAAAATGGGTCTTTACCTTTTAGCTCTGCTTCTATTACTCCATCACCTGTTATTGCTTTAAAGGTACTTCCATCTTCAATGTTAGCTGCCTTTTGGTCATCAATAAGAACACACTTTTTACCATACAACGCTCCTGCACCAAATCGTGCTGATAAGTCCTGAATAGGTTTGCTACAAATGTTATTAATTCCAATGATTAACCCAAGTATTTTAAGAAATTTCGACTTGCCCGTATTCCCTACTGCACCACATAATGCCAATGATTTCTTGCACAGGTTGACATTATAATTTGAAATATTAATCCCAAACCACTCTTGCAAGCTACATGCTGTGTCAATATCTCCTGATACAAGTGTTTCAATAAAACTTAGCCAATTAGTAGGTTTTTGCGCATTTTCGTTGTAATTAAATTGTATTTGATGTGTGAGATTATACTTTGGATTGTGAGGTATTAGTTCCCATGTGTTTGTATCTAAAATACCATTCTTGAAATTGATTAAATGATCATGACTGTTTAATTGCTCAAAGCTGATAAAATTCTTTGTAGATGTTAAGTCCTTGTAAGTGTCTTCCCATACAGTTGGTCTGCGAAGTTCTAATGGAATAAACTCTTTAATCATTGCCTTTACTTCGCCTGCTGACATTTGTTTGTAATAACCATCGTCATACCAATATATGAAAAATGTTTCGCTTCCCTGTTTTTTAACAATGTAGTAATGGCTATTGGCTCTTATATATTCTGCTAATAAACTTGTACTCACCGTTGCGTTACCTTTCTGGTTTGTTATGATATATTCTCTTTGATATAACTTACTGTTTTCTTCTTTTGTCATCGCTAATTTTCCTCTCTAATTGTAATAATTTTTGTCATAAAAACTTCCTCTGTATGTCCTAAGACATTTATTAATGGTGCCCCAACCATAAGTCGAACCGTTCTGTTTTCTATCCCACTTATCACGCATCAATGCACTACCTCTATACAACCTATCTATCTGTCCTGCATTCCCACCTGTCCAAAAGATTAATATGTTAATTAGACTCATATCATCTTTAGACGCATCGCCTGAGCCACTACCCAAATGATAGAGCTGACTAAATCTTTCATTCCTGCTTGCCTTTTCGATGACTTCCCTATCATTCAACGGCTCCCCTCTCCCATTTATGGGTGGTGTGGTTAATAAGGTCTTTTCTTCTTGCCTAGCCAAATACTTAAAATGTAAAGGCTTAATAGACTCAGTACAATCTCGTAGTGTTGTGTATGGCTCTATAACATCTCCTGTTACTGTGAAGAAACGTCCCTTATCATAGCACTCAAAGTTTGCTTTTCTACATGCTCCCTCGGGTTTCTTACCTAAACAAATAACGTGTATTCCCTGGCCACTAGGTGATATTTCAGCATAACTATTAAGTGTAGTAAGCACCTCATTAACTACTAAATCACGAACCTCTACACCGTCAATATCTACTCCAAAGATGCCACCACCTAACATGAATCCTAATCCATCATATAGGTCTACAACTTGTAATGCAGTTTCATAGCCGCACCATGTGTTTGGGTTGTTGCTCTGTGCCATACCACCTGTTCTTGCGTTAAATGGCTTCTTATCGTACTTACCACGTTTCTCATCCCAATATAAGCGATACAGCACCCACCTGTTTTGTTCCTTCAATTCTATTGGTATATTGTCATACATCGTGTCATTTCCTCTCGCTGCCTTTTATATTAGAGGGTAGCACTAAGCCACCCATATGGTTATATTAAAATGGTAGTCCTTCTGTATCTTCCCATGAGGTATTAGAAGTGTTGGTATTCGTTGTACCATCTTTCTTTAACATTAAAGGTTTTGGAAGTTGCACCTTATCCAATCTATCTACTTCACACGTATAACGCATGGTTGTAAAGAATCCACTATTGCCATCAATCTCGTATTCCTTTTCACCAAACACACCACCAAATTGTTTTCCTCGTAGAGCTGATTCATTCCAATCCCATGTGTAGCCTTTATTACTGCTTTCAATATGATGAATAAATGTCTTGAAAGCTTTCTTTATGCGTTCATCTTTAGGTGTACCATCATCTGTTGGGCATGAAATACGATGGACTCCCTTCCATTTTTTGTTTTTGTCTTGTTTCTCATATTGCTCTCTATAGAAGTTTTTATATTCTCCTTCTGCTATATCAAAGTGAATGACCAATACACTGCCCCAACCATAGCTTTCTTCTCTTGCTTCTAGTACCTTACATACATATGCTCCTACAGGCAGTTTCTTTTTTCCACCCATTACTTGTGTTGTTTCATATCCATTCCATTTTTTCATGTTAAATTTCTCCTTGTTTGAATTGTTCTTTTAAGCTGTAAATCAATGTTGTATAAATAAAGTGACCACTGAAGGCGTTGTCTTTAATAAATATTGTTCTAATGTTGTATCGTGCTTCAAATGCTTTAAGACTTGCAACAAAAAGCTTTCTATCATAGCCTGTCTTATATCTTTTTAACACTAGATCTTCATAACTTGCATTTTCTATTAGTAAATATATTATGCCTTTAGCTCTTGCAAATTCAGCTTCAAAAGCTTCTCTCTTCTTAGTAAAATTACCACTTAATTTTTCAAGATTAGCCTTCCTTTCTATTGCGCATCGATCTTGTAGATAGTAAGGCCTATGCATATGAGGTAATTGAATCTTAAGCGTATAATCTCCTGCTTTTAACTTCTCAAAGCAATAAGGAATCTTTTTCTTCTCAAAGTACTCTACAATATGGCTGCACTTCTGTTCCCTTGTATCAATCACAACTGTTGCGTTTTTTATAAGTTGATCAATTTCTTTATCCGTATATCTAAACATTCTAATATTCCTCTAATACCTTCAAAACTGGTACAATATCGTTTGGTATTTCATCTTCTTCAAAGGCATCTAGTGGTGTTTTAGCTGTTGAATTATTACTGTGTGTTTCAAAGATATATCTACCATTTATACTTTTAGCTAATAGCACAACATTAAATTTTGATTCCGGAATGAGCCTTTTAGTTTTCTTGCCTGAAGTCTTCATTCTTGTCATAAGCACACCATCTTCTTCATATTCCGTTTCACTATGAGCTGTATAAATAATCGTTAAATCTTCTCTAAGTTTGCTTACAACATCTAAAATGCTGTAAATATGCATTGCCATATCCATCCACTTGTCATAGCCCTTTTCCTTGCAACGTCTCATTTCTTCGCCAATCATAACGCCATTAAGAGTATCGATCACAATATATTTAATTTCTGTCTTCTCACTTATATTCTTCATAAGGGCTAATACCCTATTGGGATCATCTGTAGCCTCATAATTTCTGTTTTCAGTATTATATTGCTTACTAAATCCTTTCCATGATCCACCCTTTTTGTCTGCATCAATATAAAAGGTCTCTTGTGGATCTAGATTTCTAAGTGATGTTGTCTTGCCTGCTCCTGATTCTCCAATAATACAAATTGCCTTTGCCATGCGCTCGTCTCCTCTAATACTTAATTTCCATCTTTTCTTCTGTCTTCACTACTTCAAGGCCTGGAATGTCCAAGACCTCACCTGTTGCGACATCTACAACGCCGGTTGGTGTGGTTAATAGATTCTTTTTAAAATCTGCCCACTTAAAACTCAGGACTTCTTTGTAATTAATTAACTCTTCTCTATTGTTCTCTTGTGCCCATTTAAGAAGCTCATCACTATCTTTTTCAATATCTAACCTAGATTTCTTTACAACTACATCCCCACTTAATAGCTTTACTTTCTTTTGAGTCTTTGTTTCATCTTGTGGTACTTGCTCAAATAAGGCTCGTAAATGTCCTTGATGTTGTTCTTTCTTTTGCTTTAAGCTATATTCTCTTTCCTCAAATTGTTCCTTTAGTAATTCGATTCTTGACTTATATAGTTCATTTAGCTCAGCTATTGCAATATCTAACTCTTTTATCTTTTCAACAAGCTGATCCATTTCTACTTTTAGCTCAAGTGTTCTTTGGTCTACCTCTATGCTCTTCTTAGTTGCCATTTTCTTCTCTATCCCTTCTTAGCTTTAATAAGTTATTGTATCTATTGACATATTTCATGCCTAATAAGTCTTCCTGACATAAATAAGCCATTAGTTCATTAATTAGGAACTCGTATTGCTCAATCTGCCAATTTAGCATGACATTCTTTCCCGTCAGCTCTGCATGCTCCAAGAGAAGTTTTAATGTATAATCCATCTACTATCACCCTTCCTTGAACAAGCATTGAAGCTCTAAATCTGGAAAGAATCCTCTTTGTATCTTCTGAGCCTCTTCAAATGTAAATTGACTTCTACAACTAATCTTTGCGGATATGGTTGCAGGGTTAATACCTAATAGATTTGCTAAGTCCTTGCACATAATTTGTTTTCTAGCCATTTCAGCTTTTAGATTGCATAGCATATTCCTTGTCTCCTTTGTATTTATTTGTTGCACCGCTGCTACGAAACATATAATAAATCTAGCCTTTTAACTTACAATGAGGCCTTTTAAAGGCTTTTATGACTTCCATGAGGCCTTTGTGAACAAAATGAATAAAATATTAAGGGAAAAATAGCAAAATAAAAGAGCTATACATTTCTGCATAACTCTTAATATATCGATTTACCTATATCTCATTTTTGCTAGTGGACTAAACTCCTGATACCCCTGCCTGATATCTTC
The DNA here is from genome assembly GCA_934725855.1 of uncultured Cellulosilyticum sp. GTDB lineage: Bacteria > Bacillota > Clostridia > Lachnospirales > Cellulosilyticaceae > Cellulosilyticum. Next base: position 6,948 of record CAKVCL010000008.1, read on the forward strand.
ATCAGTTAAATCTAAATATGCTTGCTCTGTAACTGTAACACTACTATGTCCTAATATTTGACTTAATGTAAAAATGTTACCTCCATTCACTAAAAAACGCTTAGCAAAATTATTTCTTAATGTATGAGGAGATACATTACATAGATCAATTCTTTTGCAATACTTCTTAAAATTCTTTTCAAATACACTATTTTTAAAAGGTTTTCCCTCACTTGTTGTAAATAAATACTCACTATTGGTATAAATATCTTTATACTTTAACCATCTCTTTAATAATAAATTCATTTCATTAGAAAAGTATACAATCCTACTTTTCTTTCCTTTAGTATTTTCGGCTGGTAAATAAATAGCTCTTTTTGATAAGTCTAAATCTTCTACCTTAATCAATAAGCATTCACTAATCCTCATTCCAGTATCCATCAAAATGTTAGTAATTACGTAGTCCCTGTATTCAACATATGCAGAAAGATTAAATACTTTTAGCAACATCTTAAATTGTGTATCTGTAATAAAGTCTCTCGCCTTTCTCTTGTTTGGCATTGCTTTTAAAGTATCAGTTGGATTCTTTTTTATTATCTGGAACTCCATACAATATGTGTAAAATGCTTTAATGTTCCTGAGATAGTTATTTACTGTAGATACTGACACTCTTTTACCCAAATCTGTCCTTACTTGAGGATTATTGGATTTTCTACTTAGCTCTTCTGCCACAACTGTATACTTTCCTCTATCTCTAACATATGCTAGATATTCAACAATAATTTTTTTAGTTACCTTCTGAGCCATTTCAACCTTATGTTCTTCTTCACAATATCTAGCAAATAATCTTAAACTTTGCTCATATGATTTGATAGTCTTACTCGACAATCCCTTTGTTTTACAATATACTAAATAATCTTCAATCTGATAAAAAAACTCTGTAAACATGCAAAAACCCTCCTAATTTCTGGATTTTGTCCTATCCAATAAATCAGAAGAGTTTATAGGTCATACTTTAAAATATTAGTTGGTATCAATGCAAAAAAATCTGCTCTCAGACCAACCAACAAAATTGTTCGTAGGCCTACTTAATTTTCTTAACCCATTGACTATCAACACTTTATCCTACCTGCATTTCAAGACGCAATCTATCTGCAATAAGTGCGATAAATTCTGAGTTAGTAGGTTTTCCTTTTCCATTATTAACCGTATAACCAAACAATTTATCGATAGTATCCATCTTTCCACGGCTCCATGCTACTTCGATGGCATGGCGAATGGCACGTTCAACACGGCTTGGTGTGGTGTTATATTGTTTTGCAATAGATGGATAAAGTTGTTTTGTAATAGAGTTAAGAATATCCATATCATTGATAACCATAATAATAGCATCTCTTAAATATTGGTAACCTTTAATATGAGCTGGCACGCCAATTTCATGAATTACGCTTGTTACCTCTGCTTCAAGGTTATGCCCCGTAACCATACCTTTTGTTTTTGGTAATAATGGTTTTGCTGCTACTGGACTAGTCACCGTTCTATTAGTATTATTATTTTCACTTGATGTTACGCTTTTTAGTTGTCTGATACGATTGACTAAAGTTTCCATATCAAATGGTTTTACAATATAATATTCCGCACCAAGTGCTAATGCACGCTCTGTTATTTTATCTTGTCCAACTGCTGAAAGCATGACAAATAATGGTCGTCTTTCTAACATCATTGCATTAATTCTTTCAAGCACAGCGATTCCATCTAAGTATGGCATAATAACATCTAAAATAACAATATCCGGCTCACATTCTGGAATAAGCTTACAAGCCTCTTCTCCATTGCACGCAATACCTACGACTTCCATATCTTCTTGTGCATTGATAAATTCTGCCAAGATATCTGAAAAATCTTTATTATCATCGGCTATCAATAATTTCATTTTCTCTTGTTCTAACAACAATAATCCCCCCATGCGTAACATAAATTTAAAATTTTCTGACTAAAAATATTATATATGAGAATATCTCAAATATCAATACCATATTTTGTTATTTCTATTTCTATTTTACATATACTTTGCATTTTCTTCATTATTGCACGATTTATAAAGGCTTAATACATATTAATCATATTTTCAATAAAAATACCATAGCCTCTCGTAGGATCATGAACAAATACATGAGTTACAGCTCCAATTATTTTGCCATCCTGTAAAATCGGGCTGCCACTCATTCCCTGAATGATCCCATTTGTTAGGGCTAATAGCTCTGGATCAACGATTCTAATGACCATTCCCTTAGAAGGTTCGTTACTATATTTTGATACTTTTTGTATTTCAACTTCATACTCTTTTACACCCTGCTTAGATAAATCTAACATAATACTTGCTTTTCCTTCGTGAACTTCATCTTGAAAAGCAATAGGTAAGGCATCATTTTTTTTAAGATTTAGATAGTCCTTGTTCACTTCTCCATAAATGCCAATTGCGCTATTAATAGAGATATGCCCTAATTGACTTTCTTCATCATAATCAATTACACCACTTACCTCACCAGGTGTTCCTTTTTGTCCCTTTTTTATACCAGTTATCGCCACCTCCATAATTTCTCCTGTGCGAACAGGGGTTAACATATGAGTATGATTGTCAGTGATTCCATGCCCCAAAGCCCCAAAATGTCCATTCTCAGGATTAATATACGTTATCGTGCCTATTCCTTGGGTGCTATCTTTAATCCATAAACCTAATTTATATTCATTTTCTAGCTTGGAATAAATAGGTTTTACCTTAACTTCTCTTTTTTCGCCCTTGTGACTTAATTCTAACAATAATTCTCCTGACTTACAAGATTCTATTGAATCTCTTAAACTTTCTTTATTCTCTATTGCCCTACCATTGCAAGCTACAATCATATCCCCTACCTCAATAATGCCTTTACAAGGTGAAACCATTTGTTTTTCTGCTTCGAATTCACCAACGCCTAAGACCATTACACCCGTAGTGTCCACCTTAATTCCCACTACTTCGCCACATGGAATAAGCTTTTGATAAGGCATTGCTTTTACAGCTACAGTTTTTAGTGGGATAATTCCCATAAAGGATAAAGTAACATCTGTTTCACCTTCTTCAAGCATCGTTACATAAAGTGGTCTATTCAAATTAACCGTTTGATGCTCAATGGTTTTTTCCGTGTCATCCTTAATGATTAGATGACTTTCTTTTAAAATGCTTGCTCTTAATGGGAGATCAAAATTAAAATGATGCTCTTCTCCTACAATGAGTCGAATTTCTGAGGGCAAAAAAAAGCTAGATACAATTAATGGGGTCGCTATTAAGGTTATAATAAATAATAGAATGCACCAAGCCAGTGCATGGATTTTTTTATGTGGATTCATCTTTTCACTTCCTACCTACTCGCTTTACATATTACTCTATTATTTAAAATATCCTTTTTTAAAGCCCTTTATACAGTTTGAGTATGTTTCACTTTTTCTTTTCATAAAAAAAGTGCAAATGATCTTTCATCTGTCATTTACACTTTTTTACTTATTTAAGCGTTTTCTTAAAACTATTTGCTCTATTTTTAAGCTCTGCTGCGCTTTTTAGGGTACTTTCTGAAATCATCCCTCCCATTAATCTGCAAAGCTCTTCATGAATCGCTTCTGCTTCTAAACGTTTTAAGTGAGTTGTCGTCTTATTTTCTTCTGAACACTTCTCAATTAAATAATGACTATCTCCCATAGCTGCAATTTGAGGTAAATGCGTAATACAAAGAACTTGCCTATCTTTCCCAATAAGCGCCAGTTTCTCTGCAACCTTTTGCGCAGCTAGTCCACTAATTCCTGTATCAATCTCATCAAAAATAACCGTATTAATGGTATCACCTAAAACCAGTACGGTTTTAATGGCTAACATAACCCTAGAGATTTCTCCACCTGAAGCAATTTTAGAAAGTGGATGAATATCCTCACCTAAATTCGTACGAATTAAAAATTCTACATCATTTTTGCCATTCACATTAAAGGTATCTAGATCATCAATTGCTACTTCAAACTTAGCATGAGGCATTTGAAGATCATGTAAGTGTTCATCAATCGCTACTTCTATTTTCTTTGCAATCTTTTTGCGATCATCTGATAGATTTTTTCCTATTTCATTAAGTTTTATTTTTAATGTTTCATATTCAGCTTCTAACTTTTCTTTATTATGTTCTCCTTCATCAAGTTCTGCAAGTTCCTTCTCGCATTCCTGCTCATAAGCTAAAATTTCTTCTATGCTATTGCCATACTTTTGTTTGAGTCTATAAATTAAATCTAATCTATTTTGAATCTCTAATAACAGTTCTGGAGAATATTCCACTTCATCGACATAGCGTCTAATTTGATAAGTTGCATCTTGAAGCTCTGCTTGGATCGATAAAAACTGGTCATATAAACTACTAATCTCACTGGTAATATGGCTTATATCTTGAAGGGCTTGAATAGCTTTTCCTAGCATCATAGCAACGCTCACTTCATTTTCTCCATCTAAAAACTCATAGGACTTTTGACATTGCATCATGATCTTTTCTGCATGAGATAATATTTCATATTGCTCTTTTAGGTTTTCTTCTTCATCTTTCTTGAGCTTGGCACTTTTAATTTCTTCAATTTGAAAAGTTAGCATGTCTCTAAGTTGAAGCTTCTTACGATCATTATCTCCAATTTTACTGAGTGCTGTTTTGACTTCTTGAAATCGCTCATAGTACCTTTTATAAGCTTCTTTTTCTTCTTGAAATGTTTTTTCACCAAAACTATCTAATAGACGGATATGATTGGTAATGTCAAGTAGGGATTGTGGTTCATGCTGACCATGAACATCTATCAATCTTTCAGATAAATCCTTCACCATTTGTTTTGTGGTAATCGCACCATTAATTTTATAAACTGTACGTCCGGATTGGTAAATCGAACGTTCTAAAATGATTTCATTTTCTTCAAATGGTATTTCATTTTCCTTCAAAAAGGCAATTCCTAAACCAATGTAGTCGATAAAGCATAGGGTCACACTTGCCATATCTTCTCCTTTTCGAATCATCTGCTTTAAGCTGCGATTGCCAATAGCAAATTGAATCGAATCAATTAACATAGATTTACCTGCTCCTGTTTCCCCACTAAAAATATTCAGTTTTGGACTCAATGTCAGCTCAACTTCTTCTATAAGCGCTACATTTTTTACTTTCATATATGTGAGCATTCTATGCGTCTCCCTTCTTATGAACCTAATATCGTCTTAAACTGATCAATGACAGCTTCTATATGTTCTTCATGTTTCACCAAGCAGAATATCGTATCATCTCCTGCTAATGTCCCAATAATTTCTTGTATATTAAAGGCATCAATTGCCGCTGCTACTGCATTTCCCATACCAACTAGTGTACGTATCACAACTGTATTACCTGCATAATCAATACTTACAAAAGCATCTCTAAAAACACGTACCACCTTTTCAGAAACCTGCTGTTCAATATTAGCTAATGCGACATATTTTTGTCCCCCGCTTCTAGCAGATACTTTGGTTAGTTTTAATTCTCTAATGTCTCTAGATACAGTGGCTTGTGTCACATTAAACCCTTCTTCTAATAAAGCTGCGGCTAAGTCTTCTTGTGTCCCAATCTCATTTTTCTGAATTAAACTTAATATTTTCGATTGGCGCTGTTCTTTCATTCCCACGTTTATCTTCTCCTCTCCACGATTTTCTCTCTTAAAATCTCAAAGAATTTACGTTCTGATATTTTAATTAGTTTTGTCACATAAGGTGAACACTCAATCTGTACAATATCTTGAGGTGTTAAATACATTTTTAGTTGTCCATCCATACTAAGTGCCATATCTTTCGTTTCTTCTAAAGTTTGAATCTGTACTTTATCTTCTTTACAAAGCATCATGGACTTAGAATGTAAGGTATGTGGGCAAATTGGTGTTACAACATAAGTCTGAGCCAGTGGTGCTACAATGGGCCCCCCTGCTGATAAATTATAAGCCGTTGAACCAGTAGGCGTTGCCACAATCACTCCATCTGCTGGATAAATATCACTTAGCGCATCATTGATGCAAATTTTAAATTCAACAAGTCTTGAAAAGCTTCCTCTTGATACATTAATTTCATTTAATGCATTAAAAACACTTTTCTGACCATTTGGTTCTATAATCGTTGCTCTAAGCATCATTCGTTCTTCAATTTTATAATTTCCCTGAATAAGTTTTTCCAAAGCATGTTCGATCTCATTAGGTTCTATATCTGCTAAAAACCCTAACCGTCCCAAGTTCACTCCTACAATCGGCACATCATATAAACATGCATGTTCAGCTACACTTAGTATGGTGCCATCACCACCTATAACAATTAGGCAATCGCTTATTTTGTATAGTTCTTCTTTCTCTACTGCTATCACATTTCCTTCCATCATGGTAGCTATTTCTTTAGACATATAGGGCAAAATCTGCTTTTCATTCAGCCACTTTGTAATGCGCCTAGTAAAATTTAAATCGATATCTTTATTTAAATTCGGTATGATGCCTATATGTTTCAATCTACTCATCCCCCTAACTATAAAGTTTCATGTGATGCATGAACAATATTCTTTATTGTGCTCTCCTTATCCAGTCCACTATCTTCACCATTTCTGGCTAAATGAATTAAATATTCTATATTTCCTTCTGGCCCCTTAATTGGCGAAAAGCTTAATCCCTTAATTCCTAGCTGAAGAGACTGGGCAAAGTCCCAAATTTGTTCTATAACCGCCTCATGTACTTTAGGATTTTTAACTACCCCATGTTTTTCCACTTGTTCCCTACCAGCTTCAAATTGAGGCTTAATCAGTGCAACGATTTGTGCATCGTCTTCTAGTAATTCTAAAATGGGTCCTAGCACTTTAGTTAACGAAATAAAAGAAACATCAATCGAACAAAAGGCTACTTTCTCTTCTAATCGATCCGGTGTCAAATATCTTATATTCGTCTTCTCCATACATACGACACGTGGATCTTGTCTAAGCTTCCAAGCAAACTGTCCATAGCCTACATCCACTGAGTATACTTTACATGCCCCATTTTGCAGCATGCAATCTGTAAATCCTCCTGTAGAAGCTCCAACATCCATACAAACTTTATCTTGTAAATGAATTTCAAAGCTATTCATGGCCTTTTCTAATTTCAAGCCCCCACGACTAACATACTTCATCTTTTCTCTTACTTCAATTGTTGCCCCACGTTTGACTTTTAGTCCTGCTTTATCTTCTCTTATACCATCTACATAAACTACACCCGCCATGATATAGGCTTTTGCTTTTTGTCTAGACTCTGCTAAGCCTCTTTCAACAATTTGAATATCTAAACGTTCTTTACTATTTAGATATTTTTGATCAATAACCACTTCAACCGTTTCTGCTTTTAAAGCTTCTTCTAATACATTAACGGTTTGTTCTGTTTGCTCACTCATTGATTAGCTCTCTTTCTCAAGTATTCTTAATAGTTCATCTGCTATGCTGTCTGCATCTAAATGTTCTCTAGTAAATAGTGCTTCCACTTTTCCACTAGGAATAATGCCAGATTCATAACCCAAACATCTTCCTTTAATCGGCTTATTACTGATGGCTAAATGGGCAAACACTTTTTCACCAAATCCTCCTTGTATTATACCATCTTCTAAGGTGAACAGATAGTCATAGACATCTGCTAACTTTTCAATTTGTTTTAAATCCACCGGACAAATACAAGGTGCTTCAACAACGGCTATATGGTATCTTTTTTCTTTAAGTTTTTTCTCCACTTTTAAAGCGGTTTCTACCATTCGCCCTACCGCTAATATAGCCATAGTATGACCATTTTTTAAGGTTTTAAACTCTAAATTTTCAAAACTATTTTTATATTTATCTTCAATTTGTGTTGTTCCTCTAGGATAACGAATAGCAATTGGTCCTTCATGCTTTAACGCATATTCTAATGCCCCTTCCATTTCGTCTGTCATTTTAGGTGATAAAATGGTCATATTGGGCATACTGCTTAAAAAGGCCATATCATAAATGCCTTGATGGGTGGCACCATCTTCTCCAACAAGCCCCGCTCGATCGATTCCAAAAATCACATTTAAATTTTGTAAACATACATCATGTAAAATCTGATCATACGCACGTTGCAAAAATGAAGAATAAATCGCAACGACCGGTTTATAACCCTCAATAGCCATACCTGCTGCAAAAGTCACTGCATGTTGCTCAGCAATCCCTACATCAAAGAATCGGCGTGGATAAGCTTTTGCAAATTCTAACAAACCCGTTCCTTCTGGCATAGCAGCAGTAATGGCGACAACCTGATTGTTACTATCTGCTAGATTTAATAAATTTCTTCCAAAAGCCTCTGAAAAACTTTCTTTGGTGGGCACAGATTTGCTTTCTCCTGTGCGAATATCAAATGGGCTTACCCCATGAAAATGACTCGGTTTTTCTTCTGCCCAGGTATAACCTTTTCCTTTTTTTGTTTTTACATGAATCAAGATAGGGCCTTTCATATCTTTGGCATTATTAAGAATTTGAATAAGTTCTAACGTATCATGTCCATCTACTGGTCCTAAGTAAGTAAAACCTAACTGCTCAAATAATGTATTTTCTATGATAAAACTTTTAACACTTTCTTTGGTTTTTCTAATCGTACGTACCATTTGTTCGCCTACCACTGGTACTTTATGGAGCACATCTTCAACCTCTTCTTTCACCTTTAAATAATCTTTGCTTGAACGTAGTTTATTTAAATATTTTCCTAATCCACCTACATTTTTCGAAATAGACATTTCATTATCATTTAAGATAACAATTAAATGGGTATTACCACGTCCTGCATTATTTAGTGCTTCAAATGCCATGCCACCTGTTAACGCCCCATCTCCAATAATTGCAATCACTTGATGATGTTCGTCCTTTAAATCTCTTGCTTTTGCCATACCCAATGCTGCAGAGATAGAAGTCGAACTATGTCCTGTTTCAAAGACATCATGTTCACTTTCATGTCTTTTAGGAAAGCCACTCATGCCATCCATCTGGCGTAAGTTCTTAAACTCAGCTCTACGTCCTGTTAATATTTTATGAACATAAGCCTGATGCCCTACATCCCAAATAAATTTGTCCTCTGGTGATTTAAAAACATAATGCAAAGCAAGAGTTAATTCGACTACACCTAAATTGGATGCCAAGTGACCACCTGTCTGTGATAATGACTGAATAAGGAAGGTACGTACTTCTTTTGCTAATTCATCCAGTTGTTCAATACTTAACTTTTTTACATCCTCTGGACCATGAATCGTCTTTAATAATTCTATCATTTGATGGCTAATCTCCTTCTGACTACTCTCTTTTAATCTATTCAATGAAGTCTTCTTGAATAGACCTACTTAAAAAAATGACAACCTGGATTAGATTGCCATTTCAACATTATTTACGACGTGTTATTTTTTTCGCATAATACATCACTATACCTACATAATACACAATATATCGTGCCCTCGCAATAGCAAACCCCTTACCAACCGCTTTGCCACCCACCGTAAGTGCAGCCACAAACCCACTTATAGCAATAGATAGCAGAATAGACTGAATGCCAAATCCTTCTTCTATTGAAAGCACAATAGCAGTAGCCGTACTTCCCGAAATAATGCCACATATATCCCCTATTACATCATTAAATAAGTTGGCTACCATGGGGGCATTTCTAATTAGCGTAATGCTTTCTTTTGCACCTTTTACTTTGGATGCTGCCATCGAATGAAAGCTTACCTCATCCACAGCTACCACAGCATTTCCAATCCCATCAAAAAAAATACCAATAATAATAATGGTGATCAGCAAAAAGAAAGCAATTAATAATGGAACATCTGCTAATAACACTTCAAATATATAACTAAAAAGCATCGCAATTAAAAATGTCAGTCCTGTAATGAGTAATAATGTTTTAGGTCCCTGCTGTTTAACTTTTACACGTTTAAATTTTACTTTTTTAGGCATACCATAACTCCTTTTACCTCAACTCATCACATACTTTCCAAAAATAAGACAATAGTCCTTGTAAATTTTGTGGCATATAGTCTAGCAGGTTTTCCCAAACGCCTACTAATTTGTCACCAAATCAGCGATTTCTCTTTAAAAGCGTCCCTCAAAAGAGCGCCAGATCACCTTAAAACCACACTGTAATCCAAACACCACCTCAATGAACGGCCTAGAAGTTTTCCTTCAACAATCTGCTCTACTCCTATCCTCTTTTGCGAATAAGGTTTCAATTCACAATCTTAGTAACCCCTTCGGCCAAAGCGATTACCTGTAAATGAATTTCCCCCTTTCATCACTCAAGGAAGGCTACTCTACCCACAGCTTCGCACCGCGTGGTAGGTTTCATCCTAAGTCATACATTACTACCAATAGTGTAATGCACAAGCATAGGTCTCCACGGTAAGTGGGTCAACGCCCATATGCCCTTATGGATCGCCCACAAACCTTAACTCCCAGTCTCAGCCCACAACGGGGCGTCACAAGCCAACACCAGGAACTTCATCGATATGCCCTTAAACGGATTTTTAGGCCCGTCTTCAGAATAGCTCAAATTGACTAGGATACCGCATCTTACTTTTGAAAAGTGTGTCATACGTTGTAAGTCATACAAGCAAGCAAATGAATTTGCTTGCTTAATTTTCTTTTGCAAAAATATAAAATTTATAGAAAACATATAATTGAAACAACGACTCCCAAAATCCCACCTGCTAATACTTGAAGTGGCGTATGTCCCAATATTTCTTTTAATCTTTCTTCTGGATTTAATTCTGGATTTTCTAGTAGCTGAATGATTTGATTGATTGCCGCTGCTTGCTTTCCTGCCTCTAGTCTTACATTGGCTGCATCATACATCACAATAAAACTAAAAACCATCGCAATTGCAAAATAAGTACTATCAAATCCATAAAGCCTACCCACACTTCCTGTTAATGCCATCACAAAAGAACTATGTGAACTTGGCATGCCACCAGAAGCCCAAAACTTAGATAAATCTAAGCGTTGCTCTTGTAATAGTGTGATCACTACTTTAAGAAATTGGGCAATAAACCAACTTAATACTGCCACCCATAAAACTTTGTTATTGATCAGTTCACCAAAAGCGTTCATTTTTCCACCCTCAATTTCTTCTTTTGATTAGCTTTAAGGCTATTTCTTCTAACAACCTTGTATCTCCTTCTATCTGTTCAAGTAAATGAACGGCCTTACTTGTAAGTGTTTCTGCAATTTGATAACATTCTTCAATACTATAGAAACTTAAATACGTATTCTTATGATTTTCTTTATCGCTGCCAATAGGTTTACCAAGCTCTTCCATGGTAGAAGTTGCATCTAAAATATCATCTACTATTTGAAATACTTTACCTATGTATTTCCCATATGCTTCAAGAAGACTAATTTCCCTTGCTGAGCCTCCTCCAAGAACAGCTCCCATTTTCGTGGCTGCTGCAATAAGTGCCCCTGTCTTATTGAGATGAATCACATCTAATGTTTCTAAATCTATGGCCTTGTCCTCACTTTCTATATCTAAAACCTGACCACCGATCATTCCTTCTACACCACTTGCTTCACTTAAAATATACGCTGCTTGTAGTCGCTCGGGTCCACCATGTTTTAAGGCATCATAAAGCATCACATGAAAAGCTTCTGTAAGAAGACCATCACCTGCTAAAATAGCAACGGCTTCTCCAAATACCTTATGATTCGTTAGCTTGCCTCTACGATAATCATCATTATCCATTGCAGGTAAATCATCATGAATAAGAGAATACGTATGAATCATTTCTATTCCACACAAATAGGCATCAATAGATTCTTTTCCTCCAACAGCTTCATAACATAGCTGCATTAAGATAGGACGAATCCTTTTACCACCGGCCTCTAAACTATAATGCATCGCATCATAAATGGTCTTAAAATAGCCTTCTTTTTTAGGTAGATACTGGCTAAGTGCTTCATTCACGTGAGTAATGTAAGAACTCATTTGATTTGCCATTAGTCTTCCCCCTCTTCAAACTTTTTATAATGAGAAGCTTCATAGACTTCTATTTCTTGCTGTGCATTTTTTAAAACTTCCATGCAAAAGGCAGCTAGTTCCATTCCATTTTTATATTCTTTAATGCTCTCTTCTAATGAAATGTCACCTTCTTCTAATCGCTTCACACTCTCTTCTAATTGCGTCATTGCCTTTTCGAAATTCTTTTCTGATTTTCTTGCCATTTTTTACTCCTTCTCACTGACTTTCGCTTTAAAACTACCGTCTGTCACTGTCACTTCTATCATATCATCTACTTTAACTTGTGTGATTGACTTAATGATTTCTTTATCCTGACTCACTAAGCTATATCCCCTTTTTAAAGTATGGATAGGTGATAATCTTTCCAAGTTTTCTACAGCAATCTCATAACGCTTTTGATGCGCTTGTAACATCAATGAATATTGATAATAAAGCTTTTGTGAAAGTTCATCGACCTCTTGCATTTTTCTTTTATAAAATATATCTTTTCTAGCAAAAATTGGGCGCGAAAGGATTGATTCTAGCTGGTGCCTTGCACGACTAGTCTTTGCTTCCATTTGCAATTTTAAACTTCTTTCATATTTTAAAAGCGTCTCCATTAACTCTTTTTGAGAAGGAATAACGAGTTCAGCTGCAGCAGATGGCGTAGCTGCTCTTTGATCACTTACAAAATCTGCAATCGTAAAATCTACTTCATGCCCTACGGCAGAAACAATCGGAATTTCTGATTCCGCAATTGCTCTTGCAACGGCTTCTTCATTAAATGCCCATAAATCTTCAATGCTGCCGCCGCCTCGACCCAAGATAATCACATCTACACGTTTTTCCTTATTAGCGATTTTAAGTGCTTCTACAATTTCAGGCACCGCACATTCTCCTTGTACATGTGTGGGATAAATTGTTAGCGGAATACTTGGATTTCTCCTTCGTGCCACTTGAATAATGTCTTTTACAGCTGCACCTGTCTGAGATGTAATCACCCCCACTTTTTTAGGAAACTTAGGAATAGGCTTTTTTAAGGTTTCATCAAACAATCCTTCCATTTGAAGTTTCATCTTCAACCTTTCAAACTGTTCATACAATACCCCTTTGCCTTGTTTTTCAATGTCAAAAACATAAGCCTGATACGCTCCTGTCTTTTCATAAATCGTCACACGTACTCTTGCATAGATCTTCATGCCTTCTTCTAAACGAAAAGAAAGACGCCTAGCATCTCTTTCAAACATAACTGCTTGAAGACTTGCTCGTGCATCTTTGATCGTAAAATAAACATGACCAGAATGGTGATACTTACAATTAGATACTTCGCCTTGAAGCCAAAGGTCACTAAGCGTATAATCTTCCTCAATAAGCCGACTAACATATTGATTTACTTCCCAAACCGATACAATTTTTCTTTTCATGATTAAGCTCCGATTTCTTTAATCACACTTCCTAAAATACCATTTACAAATTTAGGTGATTTTTCTGTACTATATATCTTAGCAATTTCAACTGCTTCATTAACAGCCACTTTTTGAGGAACATCTGTATATTTAAGTTCATAAATTGCTAAGCGTAAAATACTTAAATCTACTTTTGCAATACGGCTAAATGACCAGTTAGTTGCATGCTTTTCAACTAATTCATCAATTTCTTGCAGGTGTTCATAAACACCAAAATAAAGACTCTCCATAAAATTTATAACCGCTTTATTATTCTTTTTCTCTTCTGCATCCATTTCTCTTATTGTATCGTATAGAATACGTTCTCTTTCTGATTCATCATGGAAATGCCCTTCATATAGCATTTGCATTACCATTTCTCTTGCATTACGTCTAGTCATTATATCCTCCTTAAAAATAAAGCTAACCTCCTAATCCTACTGGAAGTCAGCTCTTCTTACCTATTAGGCTTCTTGTTCTTTATCAAAATGTACGCCTACAACATGAATGTTTACTGATATCACATTAAGTCCTGTCATCGTTTCAACTGAGTTCTTCACTTTTTCTTGGGCTTCTTTACAAATCTTTTGTATTTTTGCACCATATTTCACAATAACTCCAAGGTCAATGAAGACTTCATCTTCTGCAACTTCTACCTTAACCCCTTTTGGTCTTTTCTTACCACTAAGAGCTTGCATGAAATCCCCTTTGCCTGCTGTTGTTCCAACGATACCATCTACTTCTAAAGCAGCAATTTCAGCTACGACTGCAATCACATCATCCGCAATTTGTACTTGATCTACTTCTTCACTGGTTTCAAGTCCCATTACATTTTGCTCATCCATATCTATACCTCCTATAGATCATCAATAACTTATGGTCTTATTATATACAAAAAATACAAGGCTTGCAATTTTTTTTAGCATAAGTCCCCATTTTTAGGGAGGATTATTTAAACTTGACTTCCATACAAGTTTTCTTTTTAAAGTCTTCCTCTATTTGCGCTTTCTGCTCAGCCGTCATCTCTTCGTAACATTTAACCTGCATGCTTTTAGTAAGCGGCATATAGGATATTTTTGAAGGCACAATATGATATTGGCTGCAAATTTCTCTCAGCAAATTTTGAAGTGCCTGCTGATTAGGAGTTTCACTCACTAGCACATCCCATCCTGTAACTTCTCTAAGTGCTTGTATTTCCTTTTCATATAGTCTAGCAATTTGAGGACATATAAAAGCAATTTCTATTACTGGTATTCCTGCCTCCTCCTTAATGCCTCGTTTATAAATGGAATGTTCCGTTACGCTAAACGTCTGATCGACATACCATAAAGCTTTATTTTGTTCTAGTGCATCTTCTCGTCTAGGCGTTACAACCTTTTTTGGTAAAACACCCTCCAGCTTATTCCCACCTTCCTCTACAATTTCTAGTTCAACCCCTGTTTCTTCAAAGAATCGACGACTGATTTCTTCTGGTGAAGAACAGTCTAACACCTTTACTCTAAATCGATTTTTATCATTATAATAAGAAATGCTGGTTATTTTGACTTCATACTCTCCCAACATTTGCCTAATCTTAACTTCTGCTTCTCCTATATGAATCCCGGTGTTGAGTTCAACCTTCCATCGTGTTTCTTCTTCAAACGCCTTAATGATATTTTGATACTGCTGGGCAGCTTTTTGTGGGAAAACAAAGCTTAATAACACTATTTTTTCCTCATATCTGGCTCCTTTTTTATATAACCCCATCGTTCTAGTAAAATGCTCATCTACCTTACTAAGCATCGCATTAACTTCCATAGGCTCATCGGGATTCACTCTTTCTAATTCTTCTTCTGGCACCACATGATAAACAAAAGGACGCTTTAATTCTCTCTTAAAATAAGGCGAATCAATACACAGCTTATTCATAAACTGTATATCTGCATCTGTAAAATCTTGCCTACCATACCATATCGCATATAATTCTTCTACAACTAATCCACGCTTTGTGCCTACTTCTTTTAATAAAAAGTGCCATAGCTTCTCTAGACTTTCCTCTGTCAATGCTTCTTTCTCATGCATGACTGGCAGTTCTTGTACCTTATATTGTTTGCGTGGATTGACTAAATGAACGTCTATCGTTTCTCCATTTTCAGGTACAAAAACATTTCCACTTGTTTCAGCTTGTACTTCTTTTCCAAAGGCTTCAACTACCTCACTATTACCATGAACTAAAAAAGTATATCTAGGGTTAAGCTGACTAATGACCCCTACTAGCTCCGCCTGGTCTGCATGAGCTGACAAACCATACTGCTTAATAGCAGCCCGCACTTGTATTTTCTTTTCATCCAGTATGATCTTTCGCTCTTCTTCCTCTGCTTGCATCAGTGTCATCAAAAGTCTACCGGGTGCTTCTTCATCTTGATATCCTGTAATCGCTACAAATGCATTAGGATTTTCTAATAAATGCTGTGCATAAAACACGCTGGCGCCTCCCGTTAGCATTCCAGAACTTGCAATGATACAACAAGGGTCACTGCCTGTAACGATTTCCTTTCTTTGCTCCATGGTGTCCACTTTAATCACATCTTCATTAAAGAAAATAGGATTTCCCTTTAGTATCTTTTTACTTAACTGCTCTCGCAAGTAATGGGGATACTTCTCATAGATACGACAAATATCCTTTACCATGCCATCTACATAAACAGGAAAATGGGGTAATTGCTTCTTTGCCATCGCACGCTTAATAATCAAAATGATATCTTGGGCACGCCCTAAAGCAAATGCAGGAATTAAAATCTTTCCTCCTGCCTCAATCACCTGTTTAATGGCATCCACCAAACGTTTTTCCTCCATTTCACGATTCGCATGAAGCCTATCCCCATAAGTCGATTCGCAAATCATCACATCTGGTCTTAATTTAGGTAAACTCGCCCCTTCAACTGTAGACTGTCTTGTTAATGAAAAATCTCCTGTATAAAGCAGTGTTCCCTCCTGCCCTTGCACAGATATACATACAGCCCCTGCAATGTGACCTGCACTATAGAAATTAACCTTAATATCACAATCATTAAACGGCTTAAAAGTATAATTTGGATTAAAGCATATCATTCGGTCTAACATCTGCTCAATGTGACTTTCATTAAAAATAGGAAGCTCATCTTCTCTATAGCCACTTATTTTCAAGCTATCACATAGTAACGTTCGAATGAGTTCCTTGGTAATATGTGTGCAATAAATTCTAGCTAACGGGTAAGCTCTTGAAAGCACAGGTAAATACCCACAATGATCCATATGAGCATGAGATAAAAAGATAGCATCCACTCCACCTTTTTCTTGTAATAACCGTAAATCTGGCATCGTATCTTTAACTTTACCCATTCGCATGCCACAATCAAACACAAGCTTCTTTCCATCTAGTTCAACATATACACAACTTGCCCCAACCTCATGGGCGCCTCCCAAAAATGTTATTTGCATCCTATCACATAGCCCTTTCATTATTAAATCTTCTCTTTAAAAATTACTCTTTTAGTATATCTTATGTTTCAAGCTATTTGAAGCCTGTAAATGCCAAGTTATAGCTACTAACGTTAATTATATTTTTCCAAAAATACTTCTAATTTAAACGATAAACTTGAATTTTGCTAAATTTATTGATATAGTTAAGTTATCCTATATAAACTTAGAGCGTCTCCCCTTGAGATAGATATCTAAGTTTATTTTTTTAACTAAAAACACGATGTAATCAAAATTTCAATGTAAATACATCAAAAAACACTTACTTTGTGAATTTCAATTTCAAAGTAAGTGTTTTCTCTATCAGTTATTCGCTACCCCATTAAGAGGTGTAATATTAATTTTACCTACGCTATAACCTGTTTTACGGTTAACAATTTCTTCAATTTGTGCAATTTCTGAATCGGTTAACTCTGCTTTATTAACGACTACATCAACTGTGTCTTCATCAATTCGTACATATACTTCACTAAAGCCCTTTGCTTTAAGAAGTGCTTCTGCACTATTTTCTTTTTCAATTCTTTCTTGAATTTCAATTAAGTTAGCTGCCGCTTTAGATTTAGCATCTTGATCTAAATTTTCATTGGCTACATATTCTGTAAGCTGTTCAACCTGCTGTGCACGACTTTGCTCCCTTAAAAGTTTTTCTTCTGCGAAATAGCTCACTTCTAGATTTTTGCTGGCTTCTACTTCTCCTACTGGTGAGCTTTCTTCTGCTTTCTTGGTAATGGTTGCTTTAATACTTTCCGTGTCAGTTGCATCATTTAATGATAATTCTTCTGTGTCTGTACCAGCTTGCAAGTCAACTGGGGTTTCAATTTGTGGATTTTGAATTTCTGGGTTTTGAGCGTTTTCATCAGCTTGTGTAAGCTGCTCATTATAACCTTCGAAGAAATCAACTTCTTCTGGAACATTGTTATCTTCTGCTGCTACTTCTGTTGTTTTAAAACTATTAGGCATTTCTTGAGTATTCAAATAAGCTGCGATAGCAATCATAAATACAAGGACGGTAATGATGACTTGGTTTCTTTTTAAATTAAACATAGTTCTTCCTCCTAATTCTTTTTCTTTTCAACTGAGATTTTATGTACTGGAACATTTAATACTTTTGAGACAGCTTCTGTAATTTGATTTTTAACATTGCTGTCACTTGCTCCTTCGGCTAATACAAGGACGCCTCTTATTTGGGGAGCATATTCTTTCACAACATAAGGCGTATTCCCATTTTGCATCACCACATCATTGGTTTGCTGCACGCTATCGGTTGTCCGAGTTCCTCCTGCTTGATCTTTTTCTTCTGTTTTTTCTGTATGAGCTGATGTATTTCCTGCAAGTATTTTTTCTTCATTGGCTTCAATCGTTACCATCACACTAACTGATCCAACGCCTTCCATCTTAACTAGCATATTGGTTAATTTCTGCTCCATGTTGGTAGCATAATCTGTACTCTGACTTGTCACAACTCTTTTTACACTTGATGTAACAGGCCGTTTTTGTCCACCTTTTGGAAATGGCCAAAAAGTCAATCCCAAAGCAATGACTAGAAGTATGACTACAACAATAATTGCCATAAGACTCTTGCTGTTTTCTTCTTTTGCCTTTTCCATCCATTTCTTTATCACAGCTTTACCTCCTAATTCTTTTGTACTGTAATATATATATTCTGGACTTGTACATTATAGAAGTCAGAAAGACAAGTTTTTATTTTATTTTTTAGCTGCTCCTCTTCACCATCTACTGTCTGGCTCTTATCCCCTATATGGATGGTGCCAATATGAAGCGGTTCTTCTTTTTTTCCTACTAATAGACGAATCTGTAAAATTTCACCATTTAAGGTTTCTAACTCAACCTGTTGTACACTCACTTCTACTTGCTGCTCAATAAGTGTTTTTATAGAGTGCTTATACGCTTCTTTCAAGTCTTCTTGCCCACTAGCAAATTGTTTTTCATAGTCCTCAGCACCAGATCCACTTCCTAGAAGTTTTTCATATCTTTCTACATAAGCCTTATAGTCTGCACCATCTACTTTTATTAAGCTTACAATCGGCGTTAATAGGGTATACATCAAAATGCATCCAAGTACTAATTTGATATACTTTCGATACGCTGAATCTGGAAAAATCATTTCGATCACAATAACAAATAAAATCATCCAT
Source organism: uncultured Cellulosilyticum sp. (assembly GCA_934725855.1). Classification (GTDB taxonomy): domain Bacteria; phylum Bacillota; class Clostridia; order Lachnospirales; family Cellulosilyticaceae; genus Cellulosilyticum. Next base: position 26,086 of record CAKVCL010000008.1, read on the forward strand.
ATTAATAATTTAAAATAATCATTCATGCAGCACCCCCTATAATCCGCTTGCTGTAATCGTCATGCAAATCATCAGAGAAGCTAACGAGAACAAAACAATAATCCCCACACAACTCATCACACACTTGCAGCCTTTACTCAATTTGGCCGCAATACTTGCCATCTTTTTATCCCCAATTGGCTCTATCACTGCACTTGCTACTTCGTAAATGATGGTATAGGACAAAATCTTAATCATAGGAATACTTACGACCATTAAAATAAAAATCATGACGCTTCCTGCAAAAGTATTTTTAATCACCATGGCGCACTGAGCCACAAAATCAACCGTTTCATTGATGCTTTTGCCCACAACAGGGAGGAAAACCCCTGAAAGCTTTAATGTGGCTTTTTTAAGGGTCATATCCACACCGGGAAGGGTTAAACGATAAAGTCCTAAAAGTCCCATACTGATGCTGAGTATCGTCACTAGTGCCCATTTAATCCACTTATAAAATAGCCCTATTAATTTATCCACTTTGATTTCTTGACTCATTGCATTCATCACTTCCAATACCACTACTGAAACAATACATGGCAATAAGATGATTTTCATTAAATAAGTCATGATATGTAATGCGGAAATAATAACGGGTGCCATAGCCCCTGCTGATAAATTCAGTCCGCTTGTCGCCATAAAAGCAAGTAATATCGGTATACATACCATCATCACCCTTGTTACTTGATCAATAAGTGTCATCGCTAAATCGATCATGATTTTAAACGATTGCACCACACTTAATAAAATCACCATATAACACACAAAGAAAGCCACTTTAGTAATTTCTTTGCTTTTAAAGGAAGTGCTTAATGTCTGCAATAAATTACACAGTAAGACGACTAAAATAAATCTCGCCCCAAATTGAACAAATACCCCCATCTCACCCACTAATATTTTTAAAATAAACGAAAGAATCTGCTCCAAAGAAAATTGAGTTTTTCCACTAATCAAGTTTTCCATTTCCTGTTTGACATCAAATGAAACGTCATCCGGTAAAGCATAGGCTAGTTCATCTTCCAAATCTTTTATACTCTGCCAATCGATCAGCTCCATGCCATAACTGAGTATCTCTTGTTCGTTGGCCTCTGTTAAGTCACTTTGTTGTTTTCCGATTTGAACCTCTTGAATCGTTTCAACTTCTTTTATTGGCTCTGCATGTATTTTTATTTCCGAAAACAAAAACACAACCACCATTAGCACAATATATTGAATGATTTTCTTTGGTTTCATTCACACACCCCCTAAATCAAATCCGCAATCAAATTCATGAGTGCTAAAATGACTGGTGTAGAAACAACAAAAATCATCACTTTTCCAGCCCATTGTATTTTCCCTGCTATGGCTTTTTCTCCTGCATCTTCACAAAGCTGACAGCCAAACTCTGCCAAATAAGCAATGCCTACAATTTTAAGCACGATATTTAAGTAAGTATCATCCATATTGAGCTTATGGGCTAAATCTCTAACGATTTGAAGCACATTCCCCAACTGTGAAAAAATGAGAATCATCAAAAGCGTTACCGTAACCATTCTTATCATATCTCCATACGCCTTAGAAAAACCCCCGTGATAAGATACAATCTGAATGAGCAATGTTGCAGATAAAGCAAATGCAATCACCTTTATAAGTTCCACTAAAGTTCCCCCTTAGTTTGCAAAAGTTTGTACCACTTGAAAGAGCTTTACAATATATTGCGCCACAATTGTAAGTGCCATGACAATCCCCACTACTGAAACAGGAAATTTCCACTCTTTTGCATTAACCTTTTCTAAAATCTCATTAATTAATGTGATGCTAATGCCTAATCCTGCAAGCTTCATAATAATCGCTAAATTAATCATTCCCCTACCCCCATTTTTTGATTTTATATTAAACAAGTAAAATCACTAACGCCATGCCCACTAACACGCCCAATGACTTATTAAGCTTACTGCATCTTTCATATTGCTCCTGTGAATGTTTTTTCTCATGGTCTATTTTTTCCATCATCATCTCTAAATTTCTCTTTTGAAGTGCTTTATCTAAATAACCACATGCTCCACTAAACGCCTGCAAAGTCATATAGTCATCCGGTTTTAAATGTAAATTTTCTTTTTGAGACTCAAGCGCAGTTTGCCACATTTCACCTAAGTTGGCACTTTCTTTTTCTTCTAATAACTGCGCAAACTTATTAAATACAGCACCCACACTATTTTGCTCTCTTTCACCAATATGTAAAGAAGCCTCACTAAGTGGTGTCAGCTGATAGTCAATCTCCGCTTTTAAAATTTCAAAGACATACAGTAGTTTTTCAAGCTCGCTAATTCGTTTTTTTTGCCCTTCATCTACCCAAAATCCAAGTAAACAACAAATGATAAAAATACCTCCTAGGCAGAAATATTTCACTTTGCTTCCCCCCTTTTTAAATGATCCGTTTCATTTCTTTAGTGCCATCTAATAGCGCTTCAACCGTGCATGGTCCTAATCGATTAGATAGGATGATGACTCTTTCAAAAAGGCCTTGTTCCAAAAGCTCATTTAAATAGGGTCTTCTTAAACATTCTTTTTCATCGTTACCATGTACTGTACATAAAAGTGAAACTCCGGCACTCAACATTTCTCTTAACGCTTCACAATCTTCTTTTTTGCCAATCTCATCAACGGCTACTACCTGGGGTGCCATCGCACGCAGTAACATGCGCATACCTTCCGTCTTGGGACACCCATCTAACACATCCGTTCTCATTCCCACATGATTTTGTGGAATCCCCTGATAACAAGCAGCAATCTCTGAACGTTCATCTACTACTCCTACCGTATAGGGTCCGTAACCTTTATACCCTTCACTGAGCTGATAAATCACATCTCTCAGTAAAGTCGTCTTGCCACAGCCTGGTGGTGAAACAATTAGCGTATGATGTACTTTATCCCTGCTTACAATGTAAGGCATGACTTTTTCACTGCACCCCCTAACTTCATGAGCGATTCGAATATTCATGCCACTAATATATTTAAGGGTTTTGATTTGACTATTCTCAAGCACCACTTTCCCAACTAACCCGACACGATGTCCCCCTTCAATCGTTATAAAGCCTTGCCTTAGTTCATCTTCTAAAGCATATAAAGAGAAATCACTCATATAATGCAAAACCTCTGTCATAAACGCTCTTGTCATTTCTATCCCTTGCCCTAATGCACATAGCCCTTTTTCACATAATCCATATTCCTCAGTTCTAATTTTTAAAATAACAGGATAACCTACCCTTAAGCGAATTTCTTCAAGTTGCCCTCGCTGCTTACTGGTCAATTCTCTAAGGCCAGCCTTAAGTAATTTAGGCATCACTTTAATGAGCGTTTCCATAATTGATTTTCCTCCTGTGTTTTATCATGACATTTAATAGATGTTATTTAAAAATTTCAATCCATCTAATGTTTGATTTCTTTATTAAATGATTACTTTAATATATGTCTTTTAAAGACAAGCTAGAACAAAAAAGCATAAAAAAAAGACGTCTTACAACGTCTTCTTTTTATGCTTTTCATTTCGTCACCAAAAGGCTTGTACACCTACCAAAAACTAAGCTCTACCTGTGTATTCACCTGTACGTGTATCAATACGAATTTTTTCACCTTGGTTGATAAATAATGGAACCATTACTCTAGCACCTGTTTCAACAACAGCTGGTTTAGTAGCACCTTGAGCTGTATCCCCTTTAATACCTGGTTCTGTTTCAGTAATTTCAAGGTCAACAGAAAGTGGTGGTTCAATAGCGAATACTTCACCTTGGTGAGATGCAATTTTAACCATTTCGTTTTCTTTAACGAATTTTAATGCGTCCCCTACTGTTTCTGCGTTAACAGCGATTTGGTCAAATGTGTTAACGTCCATGAAGTGATATAATTCACCATCAGAATAAAGGTATTGCATATCTTTACGTTCAATATGAGCTTTTGGTACTTTTTCAGTTGGACGGAAAGTTCTTTCAACAACTCCACCTGTTTTAATATTTTTTATTTTACAACGTACAAAAGCCGCACCTTTGCCTGGTTTTACATGTTGGAATTCAACAATTTGGTAAATGTTACCTTCAAATTCAATCGTAACACCATTTCTAAAATCACCTGCTGATATCATTGCATTTCCTCCTAAAATTCTTTTCTAATATAGTGTAAACTACATTATTAAATTTTTCAACGATTTTTTTGTTTTAATTAATAATAATCAATTCCTTTGGCGAATGTGTGAAATTTTTGACGCCTTCTTTTGTCATAACCACCATATCTTCAATACGCACGCCACCAAAACCTGGTACATAAATACCTGGTTCTACTGTAATCACCATGCCTTCTTCTATAATCTGCTCCTCCATAGGTGAAAATCTTGGATTTTCATGAATTTCAATCCCTACACTGTGGCCTAAACCATGTCCAAAATATTCCCCATATCCTTTTTGGATAATGTAATCTCTTGCTAAAGCATCAATTTCTTTTCCTTTCACACCTGGACGTGCGCCTAAAAGTGCTTTTTCTTGTGCCGCTCTTACAATTTCATAAATTTCTCTATGCTTATCACTCGCTTCACCAATCACAACGGTACGCGTCATATCAGAGCAATAGCCTTCATAAATACATCCGAAATCCATTACGATAAAGTCCCCTTTTTTAACGGGTACATCTGCTGGTACAGCATGTGGTAAAGAAGACTTAGCGCCTGATGCAACAATGGTATCAAATGAAGTACCTGTTGCTCCATTTTGACGCATAATACGCTCAATTTCTAAAGCAATTTCATTTTCTGTTAAACCATTTTTCCAATGCTTCTCAATAAAAGGCACAATGTGTTTAAAAGCTAAATCTCCAATGGCTTCAGCTTTTTCTAGCTTCTCTAGTTCGGCTTCTTCTTTTATTTGCCTATATCTTTCAACAACTCCTTTAGTGGATACCCACAAAATGCCTTCTGCTTTTACCAACTCTTCATAGGTGCTATAACTGATATGTTCTCCTTCAAATCCAATACGCTTGAGTCCCATTTCTTTAGCGCATTCTAAAGTCGTCCCTATCAGTCCTTTTTGTTTTTGGTCAATACATTTAAAATCTGGGCACTGAATGCCTACTTGTTCAATATATCTAAAATCCGTCACGATAATCGGCTCGTGATTTAAAGTAATCAGTAGCATCGCATTAGACCCTGTAAAGCCACTTAAGTACATGCGGTTTGCCTCACTGCCAATCATAAAGCCATCTAATTGATGCTCTACCATATATGCTTGTAAATTTTTAACACGTCTATTCATCTTTTTCACCCTTTTTAAACTATTTTTTTAGATAAGTTATAATTTCTTGTACAATCTGATGAACACTTTTATCCATGCACTTTATTTTAACTCCACTAGCCTTTTCGTACAAGTCTAGACGGCTTAAAAAACGTGTTTCTAAAGCTTCCTTTGACGTAACAAGCGGTCTGTTAGAATCTCCTGCTATCCGCTCGTATAACACTTCAAATGGATAAGCTAAGTATATGGTGCAAGTTTTCTGAAGCGCTTTGATATTTTCAGTGGAAGTAATAACCCCACCGCCAGTAGAAATAATGCAGTTTTCCTTTTGCACCACTTCTTGTAAACATTCCTGCTCAATTTTTCTAAAATAAGCTTCTCCATATTCTTTAAATAGCGTCGGAATATCCTTTTGGGTCTTCTGCTCAATATAGACATCTAAATCAATCCACTCATAATCCAGCATAGCACTTAATGCCTGCCCAACAGTTGTTTTGCCACATCCCATAAATCCAATTAAACAAATATTCATCCATCCACCCCATTATTTAGTCACTTATTATGCTTTACATCTTTTCATAATAAACCCTAACTTTACTGGTTGCAACTCTTACAGCAACCTTTCCTCTCTTATGAATGCTTTTGTTTTCAATGGAAATCGTTTTAGAAAGTGAACTGACCTGCTTACCATTAAACCACATATATTCCCCACGTAAACTATTAGGGAACTCTTGATTTTGCTCTAACTTTACTTTAAATAATGTATTGCTATTATCCCGAACATAAATTTCCTTTTTGCCAAATGCGAGTGCATAACTTTCACCCGTTGCACTCGCCGCTTGCTTAACATATTCTACTGCCGCAGCCACTTCATCCGTCTTCATATGCAGCTTTTTTTCTTCTACCCATTTTGAACTGGTTATCATCAAAGAAGCCATCACACTTATGAGTGCCATAACTACAACCATTTCCACTAACGTATACCCTTTTTCTTTGAGTTCCAATTTACTACACCCCTATTCTTTATGAGCATAGCCATTTACTTTACTTTTTATTCTAATAAAAATTTTTATCCCACTAAAAAACAAGCCCTAAGCTGATTCGCTTTAGGCTTGTTTTTTCTGATGCTTCATATAACTTTTAATGACTTGACGCTCTAAGCCGCGCTTGACTTTTGTCTGCCATTCGTCCTTATCACTAATAGGCTTAACAAGGTAAGTGGCAATGCCCACACAATTGCCTCCATAAACATCTGTAAAAATTTGATCCCCTACAATAATGACTTGTTCTTTTGTACAGTGCATCATCTCTAAAGCTTTTTTAAAACTTTTTGTAAAAGGTTTTTGAGCTTTATGTAACGCTAATACTTTTAATTTCTCATTAAATTTCACCACTCGGTCTTCTGTATTATTAGAAACTAATGTGATGGCTATTTCCGCTTTTTTTAGCTCATTAAAAAAAGTAATAATTTCTTTGGTGGGTTCTGGGACATCATAAGGCACTAGAGTATTATCAATATCAAAAATGACCCCTTTAATGCCCTCTTCTTTAAGCTGCTTGATAGGTAAGTCAAATATAGATTCAATATAATGGGTTGGATACAACTTTTTAATCATTTTTTTCCTCATGCTTCATCTTAAATTATAGTATACTTATTTGTTTTTTAAGCCTTTTCGGCATTTATTAACTGAATCACTTCTATTTTATTATTTTCAAGGCCTACAAAATATTGATACTTATAATATACTATTTGCTCATTGTTTAGTAAAGCCTTAGTAAGAAGGGTAACAATAAATCTAGGTTGATTTTGTGTGCTGTATACACTTGGCTGATAGTCTACCTCTTGTTCATCAATTTCAAATTTCCAAATGCCTTCCTGATAGGGTATAAGATTTTTAGAAAAAGCCTCTTGATAATCGTCTTCTACACTCACTTGATCTTCTAATAAATAATCACACCATCCATTTTTAAAAGCAGCTGCACTTGTTTCGTAGCATTTACGATAATAGATTTTATCATCTTGCTTCAAATCAAAAAGCATTTGAAGTATGTGATTGATAGATGCCTTATCTTTTAACGTGGCTTCTTTTTGAAAAGGCATTCGCATTGCATGCTGTGTTTCCAACAAATGATTTTGCTCATTGACGTTTCCTTTGTAAAGCTGTGCACATTCTATCTTTGCTATTTGGAGTTTAGGCTTTTTCTTAACCGTTATCCAAAACGATTGTTTTAGTTTTATTTTATCTTGTGCCTTTGAATAAATATAGCTTGTCTTAGATGGGATTGTTGCATTTATCGGTTCTATGCACTCTTTTTCCCCTTGTAAACGTTTTTCCCAATACCCACACTCACTATTCCATCTATACGTCTCATTAAAAGTTTCAATTGGATAACACCGATTGATTGTTTGCACGGCTATTTCATAAAGGATTTCATCACCTAGCTCCCTAGTAGACGCGATCTCTATATGGTTCACTTGAGCCTTTCCACTTACTACATATTCATTTATTTTGAGCCATTTAGGCATATTTAGAGCCGCTTGCATATAGCCTTTTTTCAATGCTTGCTTTACCTCATCCGCTAAAAAGTCTTGCAGTTTATTCATAATAAGTGGTTCATAGTACTCGCTTAGATTTTCCCAGTATTTCAAATCAATTTGAGGTCTTATTTGATTGAGTTTTAAAAGTTCTTCCTCCTTAAAAGAAAAATAAGCCCTAAAAAAGGGCATAAAATCTTCTGAGGAAAACAAAGTAGCCGCCTTTTCATCTATCCCCTCATCTTCTTCATAAATAACTTCCATAGATTTCTTTTCATCTTCCATATAAGATTCCTTTTTGCATCCTACCAGACTTAGCCCGATTAAAATGAAACACCCTATTTTCCATGTGTTCTTTTTCATACTTGCTCCCCTCTACATTTGTTTCAAAGATGACATCTCTAAATAAATGTCCCCCATATCTACTAGCAATTGAGATGCTTTTGTGTAATGTACTGCTCCCCAATGATCTGTTTTTTTATAGTCTTTCCAGCTTGAACCTCTCCTGCCACTATAATCCGTTAAATAAAGTGCATCTAATAACTTTTTTTGAAGGCTTTGCTCCTGAATGGATGCATTCATTAAGGTTTCTAAAACTTTAATATCATATGTCACATTCACCATTCCTTGCTTGACACATAGTCCTACTGAATCCATATTAGAAAAATCTATTTTTCCTTCATCGCCATTATTTATCTTAGGGCCTCCTATGATTATGCCTCCAGTAATGGTTATATTTCCTGTTATTTGTACTGGGCCTTTACTAATAATCCACCCTACAAACTGGTCTTTACTCCCATTTGCCTCGATGCATAATGTGACATCTTGATAGGGATTAATGAGCCACGTAGGATAAGGCTTAAATCCTTCTCCTTCATCAATGTAAAATGCCCCTAAATCCACTCTATAATCTCTATAATCTCTATAATCCACCACCTGAATCGGGGTTTTATAACACCACTTATGAGAGCTATTAGGTAGTGTATTAGCGTCTATCCACTCTTCTAAATCTCTATCTACTCGTCTTTCTTTTCCATCTTGTCTATTAGAAACAAGACAAGGCCTCAAATTTGCTTCATTTATGCTTTCTTCTGCGGTTAGTGCATAGTTTACTTCCTCTTTGGTGCTCATTTCATATACCCATGGCATCTCTCCTATATCAATGCCACCTCGTACATGAAGCTGTCCGCCTTCTTTGATTAAAATATCGGAGGCACAAAATAAACCCTTTGCTAAATGATTCGGTAGACCTTCTTTATTCCAACTATATTTTTCATTAATTTGACTCTTTATGTTTTTAGGCACATGAAGCTTCAGAAGTGCTTCTACACACTGCTTATCATACCCTTTTCCCTCGGCTTTTGTTTGAGCTATAACTTCTATTCTTAAGCAATACTTTTCTAATAAATGGCCTAAGGCGTCTTTATCTGTGACCTTAATGCTTACTTTCGTCACATGCTGACTAGTCGCTCTATCCCCTTGCACTTCATAATTTTGAATTTTGTCATTGCCAACATACGTTTCCTTTAAGCTTTTATAAATAGCCTTTGATAGGGCTTCTCTTAAGGACTCATCTGCCATAAAACGTGACTCGTGTTCATCATATTTTATGCCCTTTTTTCCCTCTAACCACCTTTCGATATAGTTAGGTTCAATTTCTTTTTCCAATAAGTTAGGTAGTTCACTTTGAAGGAAAGCATTCATAACCTTGACTTGCCCCTTAACTGCTGATTCAGCTAAATAATAGGTATTACTTGAGTTTTTCTTAATGACTGCTAATTCCCATTGCATTCTAGATAAATTAAGGCTTACCATAAATAGGCACGTTATCACTAGCAAAATAAGGGTGGTCATCAATAAAACACTTCCATTTTGTGTTTTCTGTCGCATGTCTTCATCTCCTAATACGCTTTTCCTTCATTAAAACTATATAAAATCTATCAGCTCTTTAATTTTCTTACCCTCTTTTCCAAAGACAGGGGCTTTATCTCTTATTTGCAGTATAATCATATAATGTGAACGCATTTCATAGGCATCGTTTCTCATTATCGTTATCCTGCCTGAATTAAGACATTCTGTGACTACCCGAAACTTCTGGTTCACTTCTACTTTTCCAGCTTCTTTATTTTCTTCTGTTTCAGCCTGTTTTTTTCCTTTTTCATAATAAATATTTTGGTGAAGCACAATGATAACGTTATAGGAGGTTTGATTGGTAAATTTAAAAGTATAGTCATCAAAATCTGTTATCTTTTCTAACTTCTCATTTCTAAGCCATTTGCGCACATCTAGTTCAACCTCATAAATCCATTCTTTTGGCTTCCCTCCTCCTTTATAATTTCCTGTTTCATCTACCCTAAAGTGATAACCGCACCTTTTTCCATTAGCCCCTGTAATCTCGGATACAAAAGTTAATTGAACTGGCATATCACCTAAATAACCTTGCTTTTCTTCAAAATTCCCCACTTCATCAAATAAGAGACTGATTGTAGGTCTATTTCCTTTGTCCCAATAATTGGTTTCTAAATAATGGTTTGTATCTTTAAGGGTTACTTGCCTCCAATCTTTTTCTTCATCTGAACTTAACACAAATTGAAACCTTTCATCGGTATAAATTTTAGTTGCAGGCCTTAGTGCTTCATTGCTTAATTTAAATATCCCTTTTGTTTTAGGAACATCCTTCATTGGCCATATTGCAATTTCATATGCATAACGAGCTGTATCATAACTTTTCTGTAACTGGACCTGTGATTCACTCGCCCACTTACTTAATAAATAGTTTGGTCTAGTTCCTATGCCCGCTTCAGATAAAGGTATTAAATACTCAGTGATTCCACTATGCATTCTTTCCTTTTCTTTTTTTGAAAGCTTTGTGACATTCACTAAACGTTCTTCCATCTGTGCCTTTAGCATCAGGTCTTTATCTATTCTTTCCTTAATTTGTAACATTAACTGTTCTCCGTAGCCCACTGCTTGTTTTAAGTCATCTGCAGCGACTTTTGTTTTAATAGCCGATAAAAAAGCCTCACTGAATGCACCTACCATCATGACGGCTATGCATAAACACACAACCACTTCAACATAGGTAAATCCCTTTTGTCTTTGATGCTCCCCCATTGTATTTCACATCCCAATTCATTCTTTTATAGCTTGCTTGCTTTCAATCTCCTCACTTTCACCCTCTAGAGTAGTATCCTCTTCTTCTTGCATGAACGCCATTACTTGCTTGCTATTTGTTGCATCCCATTTAAAAAGACTGTCGTTATGCCGATTTATCGTAAAATCTGAATCATAAATTTCCTGACCTGAATGTGTCCCATCTTTTATGTATAAACAAAGCTCAATGGTCGCTTGTACAATCTCAGAGACCTCTTCATACCGCTCAAGAAGCGCCTTATTTTCTTCTCTCTCCATATCTTGGACCTCATTTGAAAAATCTATTCGGCAAATACGTAGCATTGGACTAGAGGCACTTAAATTTTCTATAAACTCAACAATTTCCTCATATTTTCCTATAAAACTTAATTCATAGCGTTCGCTAATAATAGACTCTATAGGTTGCTCGTCATCTTCACTTCCTATTAATTCAAAACTTATATTAGAAAAATCATAGCATGCGATATAACGCATCCACTGGGCCATTTGCTGTGAATGCGTTTTATAATCGGGTATTTTATTCATCATTGCTTCTTTCTTTTTCGTGACACTTAGTAATGCCTCTTCCATGTCTGTTCGTTTCTCTTTTTCAAGTTCTAAACTTTGTTTTTTCTCCCTAGCTCTTATCATTTCACTTTGACTTTGACGAATGACTTGCTGATCACTTTGATAGCCTGTTATCCCATATAAAATTTCTAGCACCCCTATCACCAAAAAACAGGTTACCATTTTCCAACTTTCTATGTTCATTCAGCTTCTCCTTCTTCATCGCTCATCTCTTCTACTGACTTAGTAGCAATCTCTATCTTATATTCATAAAGCATCGAGCTCATATCCCATTCTAATAGACAAGTCACCTTTCTCATGCCAAATACTTCTTCTAAAAAGGCTTGATAATTAATGATACTTTGACTACACTCGGCAGTTCCTTCCACAAGTATTCCATTCTCTGTTTCATCCCCTTGAGCTTCAATACTTAAATGATTAATATATACACCTTTTGGCACTCTTGTTAACAATTTAACTAGATGATTTGAACTTTCATCACATGTGCTCATCAGTTTTTCATAACAAGCTTCCCATTTGTCCAATTCTTGTTTTTCATTTTCTAGTGTCTGATGCATGGCATAAATTGTGTCATAGCGACTATCTAAAAGTTCACTTGTCACCCTTTCTAATTGCTGATTCACCCTTCTTTTTTCCAGCTGTGTTTTAATGACAACTTCCCCTATATAGGCCATTACTTCTAAACTCATCATTAAAACAATGACTGCTTTCCATTTTTTATTTTTTTGCAGTTGCCTATATTCCTTAGGCAATAAATTGACAGGCTTATCGTGTTTTGTTTTTCCAAAATAACTTTTCTTCACCTAAGTTCTTACACCGCCTTAACACCACCCAATAAATGGATAAAAAATTCTACATACCTTTCAAAATTCGCTTGGGGTGCCATTAGAATCGTATCGAGTTGATTCATTATTTCTGTAGGAAGCTCTAGTTCATCTCTTATGTAGCTTCTAATGCCTTTTATTTTCGTTCCACTGCCTATTAAATAAATCTTTGATACTTTTTCACACTTAAAATGGTCTTCAAAAAACTGTAGTACTTGCTTTGCTTCCTTTAAAATATGGTAATCAATTTGAGCATAAATAACCCCCTCCTCACTCTCCCAAGCTTCCGAAATTGGCTTGTCTAATTGATGCGTTCCATACAAAATACTCTGAGACAACACATCCCCTTTATTTGAAACAATCGTTATATGCGTCGTTTCACAACCTATATCCATTACCATCATGGCTGGTATCTTTTTTAGTTCAAAAAAAGGTTCACTCAAACACAAATAAGCAATTGCCTCAGCAGAGTTCGTAATTAAAATAGGAGTGCAATGAAGAGCTTTTATAAGCTGCATAGTCTTTGTTATGATAGTTCTTGGCGTAGCGACTAATAATACTCTATTTCTGATATTCTGTTCCTGTTTTAGTATTCCCACCACTTTATAATCCAGTTGATAATTTCTACTCTTTATAGGTAAAAGGTCTTCAATTTTAACTTCTAGCCATTGACTCATTGCTTTTTCACTCATTTTCTTTAACTCTATTTGACGATAAATAATTTGGCTGCTTTGCACTATGACAACTGCTTTCTTTGCTTGATACTTTTTTTCCTCTAATTCTTTTAAAATAAGTTTTTTCAAACTCTGTATATCTTGAATTTCTCCATCTTTCATACTATCTTTAGGAGTTTCCAGCATAGAAAACTGATGAATTTTAGTATAACCTCCCATTTTAGATACTTCTAATAGCTTAATCCATGAATTGCCGATTTCTATCCCTAAAATATGAGCTGGCATCTCTTACCTCCCATACCTTCAACTGGTTTTATTTAATAAACCCTTTATCCTGTATGGATTCAGAAAAACATTTCACACAATTAAGGGCTTTATTTGTCTCATCTTTCTTTTCAAGACAACATTCAAACTGTATCCTATTAGAATCTTTTTTCCTCGTGACTTTTATATATTCAATTTGATCACAAATAACATTACTAACATATCCTCCGTTATACACTAAGGTATATTTGCCTGGACAGCTTGCACCACTTTTTTTAATTTCTAATCGATATGTTTTAATCATTTGCCTTCCATCTTCTACAACTGTTCTAACACATTTAATTCTCTCAAGTTGTTCTTTCTCTATATCAGCTGTTTCATGGCTTAGTGACTGATTGATTGCTTCAATCACTTTTCCACTTTCTGTTTTTATTTGCACCTTCTCCGCTTTTCTTATCCCCTCTCGAATAAAGTCCTCTACATTTTGCCCCTCATTCGTTAATTCAAGTTGATTTCTATACTGCTTATAGCGCATCACACAATGCGTAAAAAATCCACCCAAACATTCTATAAAAATGCCGAATAGCACCAAGCATATACATAATTCAAGTAGGGTAAAGCCTTTTTCTTTTGTCATATACCACCTACTCTTTGATCTGATTTTTGCCTTTACAGGCTTTCTCCTAAAAATAGCGCAACACAAGTCCCTAGACATAAAAATGGCCCTAATGGATAAGGCTTGCTTTGCCCCCGCTTTATATACAACATAGCACCAAAAACACCTGCTAGTCCTATGCCAATCATTAGAGCGGTTCCTAAATAATGAATGCCAAGATAAAAGCCACATAGTCCCATTAATCTTACATCGCCATCCCCTAAACCATTTTTGTGCCATAAAATTCTTGAAGCATAGTAAATGATTGCAAACAGACTATACCCTACTATGGCACCTAATGTACATAAATACGCGAACTTCCAGCTCCCATCCATTACACCCCATATCACTTGCTCCACAACGCCAATTACCAGTCCCCACCTTATGATGCAAGTCGGAAGTAGCATATGCTTTGCATCTATCATCGAAAGGATAATCGCTAGGCACAAAAATGTCCCTTGCCATAACATTTCTGAAGATAAGCCATACATCCCATATAAAATTCCCAGTCCTATTCCTGTTACAACTTCTATGCCTAAATCAGTCCTACTTATTTTAACCCCACATACTTTACACCGCCCCTTTTGTAATAAATAACTTACTAAGGGTATCAGTTCCCAGAAGCTTAAAAAGTGATGGCATGCATTGCAATGAGATCTAGGCAAAATCACACTTTTTCTTTTGGGTATACGGTCAATACATACGGCTAAAAAACTTCCTATAAAGGTTCCTATTATCCCAACCCAAATTATCCCCTGCATATGTACCCATCCTTCTTCATTTTATTTTATTACTTTACTTCTTTCCCATGAATCCAATCATTTACCTCAACATGCATTTGTTTGAGTGCCTTATCAATACTAGTATCTGTGCATTTGGATAAATCTAGTTTAAGTTCATAAGGATGCTTTGCATCCTCACTTGTAATAAATAAATCCACTCCTGCCGCCTTAGTCTGAAATACTACTGCCTTCTCTAAATACTCACTTTCAACTAGTACCTCATTAAGTTCAGCCAAATTAGCAGCTTTAGGATAGCTGCCTATTTCCGCTTTATAGGCATCTACCGTACGCTTCAGTGTCTTTACTGTCGCTATGTCTGTTGATAATCTTGCCTTAGTAGACATGACATTATAAGCAGGAACTACCATTGCCCCGAGTATGCCTAAGACTGTAATGACTACAATCAATTCCAGCATTGTAAAGCCTCTTTCTTTTTCTCGCTGCACTTTATATCACTCCTTATTCTTTATTCACTCCTTACATGGCTGCAGTCGCTGCTGAAAATGTCGGTAATACAATGGCTGCCATAATGCCTCCTATCATTAATGCCACCACTATAATCATAATAGGCTCAATCAGTGTCACAACCGTATCTATGGTATGATTCATTTCCTCATTAAAATAGCAACTACTCTTTTCTAATAATTCTCCTAACGCACCACTTTCTTCTCCTACACTTATCATACTTACCAATACGGCTGGAAATAATCGGCTCTTTTCTAGTGAAACCCCTAAGCGATTTCCTTGTCTTAGACTTTCAATAGCGCCTTCAATCTCCTCTTTTGCTACTGGATGATTCATCACATAAATGGTCATTTCCAAAGCTTGCAATACATCTACCCCAGAATGAATGAGTAAAAACATGGTACTAGAAAATTGAACCACTAAGCGCTGTTTTTCTATTTTACCAATTATAGGTAAGACCAGTTTCAGCTTTTCCCACTTTTGTTTTACCCCTTCTATATTCATTGCCCCTATACCTAGTCCTAAAATCAATACACCCCCTAAGAAAATCATTGGGTAATAAGCCACTACAAATTCACTCATCACAAGAATCACTTGAGTGGGCAAGGGTAATTGACCACCTGTTTCTTTAAGTAAACTCACATATTGAGGAATAACATAAATCATCATCATCACTATAACTACGATAACAAGCCCCATAACAAAAGTAGGATACGTTAATGCCTTTTTTACTTTATTTCTTGTTCTAATTTGATTATCAAAATATTCACTAGCTCTTTTTAATACCTCACCTAAATGCCCAGTTCTTTCACCACATGCCACTAAACTCACTAATAGTAATGGAAAGATTTTCTCTTCTTTCATCGCTTCAGAAAACATTTTTCCTGATTCTACCTTTTCATATACACTTTTAATATGTTGCTTCATGATTGGACTCGCCGCTTGTGTTTTGCAAATAGATAACGCTTCACTTATGCTTATTCCTGCTTGTATTAGCGCTTGTAGTTGCTTACATAAAAAACTTATTTCTTTTAGTGACACACGTGAAGGCATGAGATGAAGCTCTGCATTAAGCAAATTTTTCTTTTGAATGACTTTAGGATACAAGTTTCTAGCAATCAACCATTGACGCACCCACTCTTCATCTTCAGCCTCGATTTCTCCGCGGACTTTCTTTTGAGTTTCTATTTCAATAGCCTTATACAAATAAATTGCCATCCTTTATTGACTCCTTATAGCAAATTACTTTTCATAAACCACTTTTAAGATTTCCTCTAGGGTGGTTTCTCCAGATTGCACAGCCCACACCCCATTATCCCATAAACTTCGCATGCCTTTTGTTAAAGCCTTTTTTCTGATTTCCTCAGCTCTGACTTTTCCCGATGCAATCCATTCACCCAGTTCACCATCTATCACTAATACTTCATGAATAGCAAATCTCCCTTTATAGCCTGTCCCATGACACGCGCTACATCCATTCGCATCATAGATTTCTTTTCCCATTGATATACCGTAAAGCGCTTGCTCCTTAGAAGTTACAGTATGCTTTTTTCTACAATTTTTACATAATCGTCTAACGAGTCTTTGAGAAATAACGCCTTTAATTGCCGCCCCTACCATATAAAACGCGATTCCCATATCTACCAGTCTAGTAATGGAACTGGCTGCATCATTTGTATGAAGTGTACTTAAAACAAGATGCCCCGTAATGGCAGCTCTTACAGCAATACTACAGGTTTCAGTATCTCTCATTTCCCCTACCATAATAATGTCTGGGTCCTGTCTTAAAATAGAACGTAAAACATTTGCAAATGTGAGTCCAATAGAAGCATTCGTAGCGACTTGATTGATGCCGTCTATTCGATTCTCAATAGGGTCTTCTACAGTTACAATATTAATATTGGGCTGATTAAGTCGTTTTAAGGCAGCCGCAAGAGTCGTTGATTTTCCGCTTCCAGTTGGTCCTGTCAGCAAAATCAGTCCATGAGGATTGTTAAGTAAATCCATCATTTTATCGTAATCTATTGGATGAAAACCTATTTCTTCCAAAGAAAACAACGCTTGATTTCTATAAATTAAGCGAATAACCGTTTTTTCACCATATAAGGTGGGTAAAATACTAATTCTTAAATCCACTTGCTCATTTCCTAGCCTTTTGCTCATACGCCCATCCTGTGGCAATCTTCTTTCCGTAATATTAAGCCCTGCTAAAACCTTAATACGGGTGGTAATGCCATCTAACATCCTTAAAGGCGTTCTGGTTAATTCATATAACTGTCCATCTATCCTGTAACGTATCCGCACGTCTTTTTCAAATGGTTCAATATGTATATCTGATGCGTGGCTTAAAATGCTCCTTTCTAAAATATTATTCACTAGCAATATAAAGGGTTTTTCTTCATCCGTCTCTTCTTCCTTACTAGGTGCTGCTTCCTCTTTCATTTGCTTTTCCGCTTCCGTCATAATATGGCGTGTTTGTGCAGAGGCATAAAATTTATCAATGGCTGTCATAATTCCTTTTTCGGATGCCATAACAGGAATAAACGCTTTACCAATAGCCAGTTTTAAATCTTCTAGAGCAAATAAATTTTGTGGGTCTTTCATAGCTACTTTAACCTTTCCATCCTCCAGCATAAAAGCCATAACCACATCTTTTTTGGCTATTTTTTCAGGAACTAGCATGACAACTTCCATGTCTATATTGAACTTTTCTAAATCTACATAAGGTAGACCCTTTTGAAACGACAAAGCTTGTACAACCTCTTCCTCTGTTACCCACCCCTCATCTACTAAAATTTCGCCTATCTTTTTCCCCACCATTTGTTGTTTTTCTAAAGCTTGTCCCAACTGCTCATTAGTAATGCTACCAGCTTGCATCAAGTATTCACCTAAACGTTTCGTTTGACTTCTTTTTTTCACCCGCACCCTTCCTTTACATATTATGCAATAATTTTTGTAATTTATATACATTTTAGTAAATTATACCATTTAAGTTAAATTACTTCAACTATAAACTTGTATGATTTAATAAAAAGTGATTAGAGTTACATTAAACAACTTATGGTCTATAGTAATCATTAAATTTCCTCTACCTAAAAAGCCAACCAATGCTATAAATGTAATAGTATATGATAATATAAATAGAATATTAGGCTCTTCTTTGTTATAATAAACAATAAAATTCACACTTATCTTTACTTTAAATGCATGATAATGACCATATATATGTCAAAAGCAACCATCTATAGTAAAATCATAGATAATATTCCTAATATAGCTATACTACAAATAGTAGAAAGGAGGAAGGCTATGAAACTGAATATTAGGATTGATACAAGTATTGAAGAACCTGAGGCATTGATTACTACTTCAACTATGACTGATGAAATAAATAAAATTGTGGATTTTATAAATAGACTGGATGATGTAACAACAGTAATTTCAGGCATTAAGGATGATAAAGTTGAATTATTAGAACAAGAATCCCTTGTAAGAATTTATGCTGAAGACGGAAAAGTTTTTGCAAGAACAGAAAATGGTTTGTATCAGATTAAACTACGACTTTATAAATTAGAAGAACGATTGGACAATAGCATATTTGTCAGGATATCTAATTCAGAAATTGTAAATCTCAAAAAGGTTAAAAGCCTTGACTTAAGTTTTGTAGGAACTATTTGCATGGAACTATCTAACGGAGAGGTAAGCTATGTTTCTCGAAGATATATTTCTAAAATCAAAAAAATATTAGGATTATGAGGTGTTTATTATGAAAAGAGAATTGCTATTTAGAATTTTTATTAGTCTACTAGCTGGAGTTGTCATAAGCCACTTTATTACAATAGCTATTTCTATGACATTAGGTGATGGGAATTTTTATCCATGCGTACCAAGTCTAATAGAGCATTGTGGAAATGAATTGACAGCAGTAATTATCCAAACAATACTAAGTGCAGTTCTTGGAGCTGGATTTGGTGCAGCATCTGTAATTTGGGAGAAAGATGATTGGAGTTTACTAAAGCAGACAGGTATATATTTTATTATAATAACGTTTCTTATGATGACAATTGCTTATATTTGTGAGTGGATGGAACATTCATTAAAGGGTGTGTTAAGCTATTTTAAAATATTCTTTGGAAATTTTGTGGTGATTTGGATAATACGATATGCATTTTGGAAAATACGTATTGCTAAGATAAAAGAAAAACTCACAAAGAGAGTGTAGGTTAACCCCATAAAAAGGTATATAAGTTTTCGGTGCTGTTTGTGAAACTATAAAACCATCATTATAAGTTACTGCATTTTCAAAGCATAAAAAATAACCACGTCATAAGCATTTTGCTTAAAATGACGTGGTTATCTTTTTTCATATTTTATTATTTATTCATTGCTTCTTCGATTGCTACTGCAACAGCAACAGTCATACCAACCATTGGGTTGTTACCAGCACCGATAAGACCCATCATTTCTACGTGAGCAGGTACTGATGAAGAACCAGCAAATTGTGCATCTGAGTGCATTCTTCCCATAGTATCTGTCATACCATAAGAAGCTGGACCAGCAGCCATGTTATCTGGGTGAAGTGTACGGCCTGTACCACCACCAGAAGCTACTGAGAAGTATTTTTTACCTTGTTCGATACATTCTTTTTTGTATGTTCCAGCTACTGGATGTTGGAAACGAGTTGGGTTAGTTGAGTTACCTGTGATAGATACGTCAACCCCTTCCATATGCATGATTGCAACACCTTCACGAACATCGTCTGCACCGTAGCAACGAACTTTAGATCTTTCACCGTCAGAATATTTGAATTCTTTGACAATGTTTACTTTACCTGTCATATAATCAAATTTTGTTTGCACATATGTGAAACCATTGATACGAGAGATAATTTGAGCTGCATCTTTACCAAGACCATTTAAGATAACTCTTAAATCTTCTTTACGAACTTTGTTTGCAGAACGTGCAATACCGATAGCACCTTCAGCAGCAGCAAAGCTTTCGTGACCAGCTAAGAATGCGAAACATTTTGTATCTTCGCTAAGAAGCATAGCTCCTAAGTTACCGTGACCTAAACCTACTTTACGATCATCTGCAACTGATCCTGGAATACAGAATGCTTGAAGACCTTCACCGATAGCTTTAGCAGCATCAGCAGCTTTATGACATTCTTTTTTAAGTGCAATAGCAGCACCTAATGTATAAGCCCAACCAGCATTTTCGAAAGCGATTGGTTGAATTCCTTTAACGATTTCGTATGGATCGAAACCTTTATCTTGACAGATTTTTCTTGCTTCTTCAATATCTTTAATGCCGTACTTTTCACAAGCAGCATTAATTTGGTTAATTCTTCTTTCATAAGACTCAAATAATGGCATTATTCGGCACCTCCCTATTCCTGTCTTGGGTCAACTGTACGAACAGCATCATTAAATCTGCCGTATTGACCTGTAGCTTTTTCGATTGCTTCTTCAGCACTCATACCTTTTTTGATCATATCCATCATTTTACCAAAGTGAATGAATTTGTATCCAATGATTTGATCATCAGCATCTAAGGCAATGTTTGTTACATAACCTTCAGCCATTTCAAGGTATCTTGGTCCTTTAGCTTTTGTTGAGTACATTGTACCAACTTGGCTACGAAGTCCTTTACCAAGGTCTTCAAGACCAGCTCCGATAGGAAGTCCACCTTCTGAGAATGCAGTTTGAGTTCTTCCGTAAACGATTTGTAAGAATAACTCACGCATTGCTGTATTAATAGCATCACAAACTAAGTCTGTGTTAAGTGCTTCAAGGATTGTTTTACCTGTTAAGATTTCTGCTGCCATAGCTGCAGAGTGTGTCATACCAGAACATCCGATTGTTTCTACTAACGCTTCTTCAATGATACCATCTTTTACGTTAAGTGTTAGTTTACAAGCACCTTGTTGTGGTGCACACCAACCAATACCGTGTGTAAGACCGCTAATATCTTTAATTTCTTTTGCTTGTACCCATTTTCCTTCTTCTGGAATTGGTGCTGGCCCATGGTTTGGTCCTTTAGCGATAGGGCACATTTGTTCTACTTCATGTGAATAAATCATTATAATGACTCCTTTCCACTGTGTATATTTAAAGATCATCTTTACTAAAAAATTATCTTTAGGTAAAAGATTGCTCTTTAAATCTAAAATTTAACAATACATATTTATTTTATAGGTGGATAAGGAATATGTCAATATTTATACAGTTTATTCCTGTGATTAATAGCGAAAAATAGTAGGATTTTGTTGCTGATTGCATTTTTTATGAGTCATTATAGCAATTTTCCCTTTTCTTACGATATTTTCATACTCGTTTTGCTTCTCACATACCTTATTGCATGTACACTCAATAATATCTTTTTGAAGCTTTATAATCTCTTTTGGAGACTTTCCATATAAAATCAATTGTTCTAATACGCCACTTTGCTCAAAAGGTGTCCCCAGTAATCTATACTGATTATGGACTCTACTTAATGCTTCTGCCTTGCTATAATTTAGTTTTTTCTCATCCACATCACCTTTAAGATATTCTGGGCTATTTTGAATAATCGCTATAGAATTTTGGAAGTTCGGATCTCTATAAGTGTAAATTCCCATAGTCTGTAAGTCACATATTTGACACCCTGCGCCATATGCTCCCATCCTTACACGAATCTGAGGATTAAAATAGTGCTTTGTTAAATAAGCTGCTAACAAATAATCACTGCCTTGGATGCCTTCTGGTTTTACTAAACTCACATAGCAATAATCCACCTCTCCCTCATGGTATACCACATAATCTCCTTTTGGGATTTCAAATTGATACTCCCCTTTTAGGTTAGGCTTTTTTTCAAACTGCCCAAGTGTTTTTTCCCAACTTTTCGCATATGCATTTTTTCCTTTTTGTGGCACGGTGGTTGCCAAAATTGCCCCACCTGTATGATAAAGTTCATCATCCATTTGTTTTACACACTGAATCCACTCCTCAGATTTTTCTTTCAAAAGACCTTTACAAAAGCAGTATAAAGGGTAGGTTTGTTGATAAAGGTAAGCCCCTTTATCATCTACTTGACCTAAGGTAAGCTGAGCCAAAGTGCCTAGTGCATTATTCTGACTTGCTCCTTTCATGCCTAATACGAGCTCAATCAATTTTTGCTGATACCATTCATTGGGGCGATGTAACAAATAACGCCTTGCTTCACTAAATAATATGCCATGCTCCTTTTCATCTAAATCCGTAATAATTGAAAATTTAAAACATGGCCAATAGCCCTCTTTTAAGGGATATGCTGTACACTGAGTCATCACCGTGCCACAATAAGGCGTAATATCTTTTGCACTCTCTTCAAGGAAAAAACTATATAGATATAAATAAGGGAGTTGTTCTTGTTTAATATGACTTGTATTCATATACAAATTGGAACGGGCTAACTGGGTATCCACTCTTGTTTCCATCTCCCAATAATTTTCTTTTTGGGTTATGGTAGGATAATGAGATACACCAATCATTAATTCCTTTAATTCAATGGGCTTAAGTGTACTTTTTTGGGTTTGCCATTTTTGCACCCCTTCATAAATCGTCTGCCACTGTTCATCACTTTTGCCGGAAAGTGATGAGGGATCTTTTAGCGCTTCTTTATCTGGTAATAAATAAACAGTGCTTTTCTCCGCCTTTTCGAATAACCACTTACTAATGGAAGGATTTAAGCTTTTCATATTCATCATTTCGGACTTTAAAACATAATACTGATCTTGTTGCCTTCCATGTGCCCAACCTTCCAAAATACTTTGTGCAATATACACCCCTCTATTATGATTACTTTCTTGCTTTTCTGTTAACCACTTGGCCTCTTTAATTACATCTTGCTCTAAGAAAACATTTTTAGTTAAATGTTTTGCTGTCTCCTCAAATAGTTTATCTAACACTTTCGAGCACTGATCCATTTTGTCAACTGGCACATCTCCAACCACCATGGCATAGATGGGATAGGGAACATCTGTGTCTCTAAGCCATCTTCCATGAATACCTAGTCCTTGAAGTTGATTTTGAAAATAAGTCTTTGCACTCATTAAATAAGCACTCATCCATAAATCCAGTTCTTGAAGTTCCTTAGAGGTTATCCCCTTATCTACTACAAAAGTTTTAGCTACACACCCTGTATCTTTTGTTGGTAAATTTTCATACTCATAACTATTTTCTATGCGAAGATTGTGTACATCTAAGTCAATGCTTGCTTGCTTTGTGCAATTTTTAACATAAGGAATCAAGCACCTTAAAGTTTCATCAATTGGAATGTCCCCATACACAATAATTTTCATATTGCCTGGATAATAATACTTTTTGTAAGTTTCAACAAATGCTTCATATTTTAAAGCAGGAATCACATTAGGGTTTCCACCACTATCAAATCCATAGTGACTATCTTTATAAATCGTTTCACGAATGCCACGATAAACGGCACGTTCTATACTGCCATAGGCCCCTTTCATTTCATTATAAACTACTCCACCGTAGCGTTTTTCCTCAGGTACACTATGAAAGGCTTCTTCATAAAATCCATAGGGCTCTCTTAATAAATTCGGATTAAAAATAGCATCTAAGTAAATATCTCTTAGTGCATTAAAACAAGAAATATAAGGTGTTGAAAAAGGGAAAATGGTCATATCTCCACTTGTAAGAGCATTCATATAAGTGTTGGGATAAGCTTCACTAGCATCAAAAAAAACACTTGAAGATGGGAACTTTTTTGAGCCTGTAAAAACTGTATGTTCAATAATATGATTGACCCCTGTATCATTTGTTGTAGGTGTTTTGACCCCTAAAGCAAATGCTTTATTCACATCCTTGTTTTCAATCCATATAACCTCTAATCCGCTCTTTTCATGAGTATACGTATGCCAAGTATCTTTCTCATCTATTTTACGATGTGTTTCTTTAAACCCCTCTACTTTTCCATATACTGGTGAAACCATGAAGCATAAAATCATCATACCCATCAAATAAAACCCATTTTTCTTCATACCTTATCTCCTCTTTTTTGATTTTAGTATGTGCATTTTTTATGGCAGTATGATTATTTTATTTTTTGTTCTATGTCATCTTTTCATGACATAAAATAGACATAGTCATTATATCTTAGCAGGAGGAAAATCTATGTCCTATAGTCATATTCCCCCCTCTCTTTCACGTCAGACCTTAGGCTCATTATCTATCCAACTTTCTTCTCAGCAAACAACAGGGCCTCTTCAGCCATTAGAGGGAATTCGCGTTACGATTAAAGGCATCTCCCCTACAGGTGAAACGACAACGCTTGCTGAACTAACCACTAACTCTGTCGGTCAAACGAATGATATTGTTTTAGAAGCACCTTCCATAGAATTAAGTTTAGACCAAGCTAATACTCAAATGCCTTATGCCACTTATCGTATAGAAACTTCCTCTCCTAACTATGTGGATGCCGTTATTGATGGTACTCAGATTTTTGCTAATACGCGTTCTATTCAACCTATAGCACTAGAACCTACAGCTCCACTTACTACATCAACACGTTATCGTAAATTTTCTTCTATGAACAGACAGCTTTTTGAAGACATTGTTATTGGCCCTTCTACCCTGTATGGAAATTATCCTGAAAAAATTCCTGAAGCACCTATTAAGCCCATTCTTCCTGGGTCTGGATTTATTGTACTAGACCGCGTGATTGTTCCAGAATTTATTATTGTTCATGCGGGTTTACCAACTGACAATTCAGCACCAAACTATACCGTACCTTTTACAGATTATATTGCTAATGTAGCCAGTTCAGAAATCTATCCTACTTGGCCAACTGAGACCATCAGAGCCAATGTAATCGCTATCGTTTCTTTCACACTCAATCGTGTTTATACTGAATGGTATCGCAATCAAGGCAAACCCTATACCATTACGAGCTCAACTGCATTTGACCACGCTTTCTTCTATGGACGTAATCTATTCGATAGTATCGTGGAAGTTGTAGCTGATGTCTTTGATACTTATATTAAACGCCCTGATGTGACTCAACCTTTACTTTCTCAGTACTGTGATGGACAAAAGTCAAGTTGTCCAAATTGGATGACGCAATGGGGGAGTAAATCATTAGGCGACGAAGGGTATAGTGCTGAAGAAATTTTACGTTATTTTTATGGTAATATTTCACTAGCTATCGCCCCTGAAATAGAAGGTAACCCTGAGTCTTATCCCGGAAGTCCGCTTCAACTCGGTTCAAGTGGTGCAGCGGTTCGCACCATTCAAACCCAACTTAATCGTATTTCCAACAACTACCCTCTTATTCCAAAGGTAGCGGTCAATGGTCAATTTAATGAAGCTACCCAAGAAGCCGTACGTACCTTTCAACAAATCTTTAACTTAACCCAAGATGGCATAGTAGGTAAATCTACTTGGTATCAAATTTCTCGCATTTATGTTGCGGTGACTAAGCTTGCTGAATTAGGCTAAACTCATAAAGTCAATCCATTCAAACTAAAAAGAAGTGACAAGATGATTATATAAGCATCCTATCACTTCTTTTATTTTTATAGGTTTAATATTTATTCTGTTCGAATAGCAGATAAAGCCGAAAGTTTCATGGCTTTTCTAGCAGGAAAATAGCCAGACAGTAAACCGATAATAACGGAGAACAATATCCCTGCTCCTAAAAGCTGAGGTGTCATTACAGAAACAGTACTCGAATCATACATCCCCATCATCATCGCTATTTTTTCACCACTGATATTCATGATCATTGAAATAATAAGTGAGATAAGAGCGCCCAACACCCCTCCAAAGAAGCCAATCAATAAGGATTCCATTAAAAACATATACTCAATATCTTTAATCTTCGCACCAATTACTTTCATGACACCAATTTCCTTTGTACGCTCATAAATACTCATCATCATTGTATTGGCAATGCCTATCGCTGCTACAACAAAAGAAACGATGCCTATCGCCCCTAATGCCATTTGACGGGATTTAGATTGTTCTTCTAATTCTTCAATCCACTCCATATCACTATATGCCTGATAACCTAATGCCTTTAATTCCTCTACAACGCCTTTGACATTATCACGTTCATTCACTTTTACCGTTGCCTCATAGTAAGTTTCTTTTTTATCCTTTGCTTTATCTTCATCTGTATACCAACCAAGTGCTTTATTGTACTCAATACGTGCTGCCTTAAGCTTATCATAAAGCTTTCTGGTAATAATCACACTATTGGCCTGTTCATAATTACTGCCATCTAACATACCGACTACTTTTAATTCTAGACTTTTAGGTTTTTTAAATTTTCCCTTTTCTGTCTCAAGAATTGGCTTGCCCGTTTTTTCATCATAGCGCAAAACATCACATTTAAAGGTTTGTTTTTCCATATCAAACGGCATCGGTACTTGCTCCTTGGTCCAATCGAGCATTTTCCCATTTTTCGTGAAATAGGTAAGTATTTCAGAACCAATTAAAATGCCATCCTCTTCCCCTTCTTCTAAATTACGTCCTTGGGATATTTTGTAATCTAAGGTTTCTACTTGGTCAGGACTTAACACCAAGATATTCATCCAGCTTCTAAAGGTTCGATATTTACCACAAGTTAAATTAATCTCTCCACATTCTAATTTTGGAATTACACACTCCACATTAGGAATCTTCTCCATCTTTTGAATATCTTTTTCATCAAATAAATCTCCCTCACTACCGCCCATGCAATTCACTGAAATGAGCAAAACATTGCCCCACATCGACATTTGCTGCTCCATATTGCGATCCATAGCAATTCCAAGAGAAAGCATCAATACAATAGAGGTACAACCAATCACAACTCCTAATACCGTTAAAAATGTTCTAAACTTCCTTCTAAATAAATTTCGTACGCTCATGGTGATTAAATCAATCTTCTTCATTGAGCATCATCTCTTCTTTTTTAGCTTTTCTCTTCTTTAAAACTACAATTACGATAATAATAACAACGACGCCTACTACGCCAATCCCGATATATAATGGCAATTTATTTTGCTCTTTAGGCATTGAATCTGCCATCATGGAAGGATCCATCATATTAGGATCCATCATACTGGGATCCATTGGTGCT
Organism: uncultured Cellulosilyticum sp.; assembly: GCA_934725855.1. GTDB lineage: Bacteria > Bacillota > Clostridia > Lachnospirales > Cellulosilyticaceae > Cellulosilyticum. Next base: position 53,402 of record CAKVCL010000008.1, read on the forward strand.
TCTTCAGCTTCAACCTCAAATTCTTTTCTTTCCACAACAGCTTGTCCTGAAGGGTCTTCATATTCTACCACCAATGTGCCTGTAAAACTACCTGCTTGATTAGCTATAATCGTTGGTTCATAGGTTTCACTTGCCCCAATATCGAACGTTCCAATAAAGGTTTTATTATCCTCTACATTAAAGCCATCTCCTTCAATATATACCATCATATTATTAACTTTTGTGCGCCCTCTATTATAAAATGCAACTGAAACAGGAATAGATTCGCCTACAACACCTGAACTTAGATTAATATCCCCAATTTCGACCTTTGTGATTTGCTCAACTGGAATACCTAGGCTTTCTTGTGCTGTAATCTCATTACCTTCTTCATCTTCATAAGCCATATCTACTGTAATTTGATACGTTTTAGCCGTAGCACTTGGAATCGTATACAGATTTAATACTTTAGTCACCATTTCTCCAGTCATTAAATCTGCAATATAAATGGTATTACTTCCATTAACTGGCGTAAATACATTACCTGTATCTTCATCCTTCTTTTCTTGCTCAACAGGTAAAATATTGGCTTTTAAGTTATGTACACTATGCTGATTACTTGTATTTAAAAACCCTATCGTTAAAACAAAATTCTCTCCTGCACGAACAATTGTCGGCTCAATTTTGTATTCCCCAATAATGACTTTAGGTTTACCTTTTACTTTTTCGTCTTTATTTTCTTCTTTGTCTTTTTTACTATTTTTGATATTCACACTTGTATACTGATTAATCGTAGTCGGCTTATCTGTTTTTCCATAAGTAACGGTAATTTTAATAGGGTGACTGCTCGTTACAGCTTGTCTAGTTGCTGCTAAAGTCACACTGTACTGTTTACTTTCACCACTTGCTAATTTATTAACAAAAAATAAATTTTGAGATTTTGGAACAATGCCTTCATCTCCTTCAACGGAAACTTGTACATTCTCTGCGGCACTTTTAGCTGAAATATTAAATTTCACGGTAAAGCTTTCATCCACTTCAAAGGTTCCTGTTGGTGAAATCACATTACTGATATTCACTTCAGATGGAACTGTCGTACTATTCGTATACAAATAAATGTACTGCGTATCTTCAGCTGTTTCTCCTGTAGAACTTAAATAATTAATCTTGATAGGAATGGCGACAGACTCTTTATTATAATCACTATTAATACGCACTTTCATTGCAATGGTCTCATTAGATTTTGCTTTTAAGATATTTAGCCTCTTAACATTGCTGTTTTCTACAACGGATACATTATCCGTATTGACCATTTCCACACGAATATTTTTAGCATCGCGCTCACCAACATTTTTAATGAGTATGTTAGCTTCTTTTTCAACGCCTGGCTTAAAAATACTTTGATCGGCTAAACATACTTCTAATGCTGATGGCACCACATTGCTATCTACTTGAATATTCACATTAAAAATATTTCCTAGGATTGTTAGGGTAGCAGGATAAACTCCTGCTTTGGTTTCTTTATCTACTTCAACTGTAAATGAAGCGTTTTTAACTTCTTTTGACTTAATGTTCGTTAGTTGTGATTTATCATTTTTAATCTTTAAGCCTTCAACTTTCGTGCTAAGTGCTAAAGTAGCTTCTGCACGATTAATCGTAAAATTGCCTTTGTTAGTAATCTTAACACTAATATTTTGAGTTCCCTCTGTTTTAACTAGAATATTATCTTGTTTTTCTACGGTTAAAGTATCCTCAAAGTCTTTACTTGAGTAAACAGATAGCTGATACTCTTTACAATTAATGGTACAAGATTCACTTCCATCAATAGACTGCATTTCAATAACTGCGCTCACTGTATTGCCTACTCCAGAATAAACTAAACCGGATATTTCCAAAGCATAAGTTCCAACTGTATTCACAACACCTTGCCCAGGTGTTTTTAAATAAGGTTTACTTTCACTCGTAATAGCACCGGAAACAGAGGCACTGGTAAAACATAACTGTTTTTGACTATCCGTTGGACAAGCTGAAACATTTACACTTACTTCAAGTCTAAAGCTATCACCTGGTTGCAATTTTCCACCATCATGTCCTGTAATTTTCCCCTGCGCCTCAAAATTAGGAATTATACTCTCTAGCTTTTCTGCTTGTACACCTTGCATAGGAAAACAATAAAAAACAATGAGCATCAGCCCCATTATAACGGGTTTCCAATTAATTTGCCTTTTCATAAATAACTTTCCTTCTCCCCTCTATCTTCTTTTCAATTTTTAATACATCTCCATCTTGAATCGTAATAATCTTATCTGCATAATCCGCTATTTCTGGATCATGGGATACGATAATCATGGTTTGATTCGTTTCTCTTGCTATTTTTGTAATGATGTCCATGACTTCAATAGTTGTATGGGTGTCTAAATTTCCAGTTGGTTCATCTGCAAATAAAATTTGTGGTTTATTTACAAAGGCTCTTGCAATACTCACACGTTGCTGTTGGCCACCACTCATTTCTTTAGGTTTGTGCTTGATACGCTTGGCAAGTCCCACTGCTTCTAGCATCTCTTTTGCCCTTTTATCCCTTTCTTTTTTAGAAACGCCTTGAAATATAAGTGGAAGGGCTACATTTTCTTGTGCTGTTAAAGTTGGAATTAAATTATAAGATTGAAAGACAAAGCCTATGTATTTTTGCCTAAATGTAGCTAACTGGCTTTCTGTAAGTTTTTCAATATGAACCTTCTTAATTTGAATCGTTCCTTTAGTTGGTTTTTCTAAGCCTGCTAACATGTTGAGCAATGTTGATTTTCCAGAACCTGATGTGCCAAATAAGCAACAAATTTCACCTTTTTCTATTTCAAGATCCACATGATTAAGTGCTACGATCTTCTCTTTTCCCATACGATACACTTTCCTTAGGTTATGAACCTCAATAATAGGAGCCATTTTACACCTCCATTTTTAGATTATCCCACTAAATTCTATCATATTGCGTTCTTGTATACCATAAAACTTGTATGACATTTTTATGACGTTTTCTTCATAATTATTTATTTTTTCTTAATAACTCATCTAATTCTAGTTCCTTTTCTATTGTAGATAAGAAAAAAGCGTATAGATTATACCTATACGTTTTTTCTCTCATTATCTTGTTAAAAATAATTATTTGCTTAAAAAATGATTTGTTGTCTCAGCAAATCTAAGCTTCTAGAAACACATAATTTTCCATATCCCCAAATAGGACTAGGATAATTGATGTGCTCATCTCTTGTTGCACCCCTTACTAAATAAGTTTTCAAGTTTTCACCATATAAAAACGGATTGTTGTTTTGCACAATTCCCCATTCCATCATAAGCGCAATGCCCCCTGTTACATGTGGCGTTGCCATACTGGTTCCACTTAATGAACGATACCCTAAACTTGTATGACTGGCTGATAAGATATCTACCCCTGGCGCTACTAAATCCGGCTTAATGACTTCATTATTTCTGCCAAAACCTCGTCCTGAAAACGGCGCAATCTGCCCTGTAATATGATTATAGGCCCCTACAGAAGTCACAAGTCTTGAGGTAGATGGCGTAGTTAGAGTCGTTTCAACAGTTGGAGATAGGAAGAAATTATCATTTCCTCCTGCTTCTGTCGTAGGACCCCATACATCAAACCGTCCATCTATAATTTCCTGACCATGAACGACAACTGTCCATGGTCCACTGGTAATAAAATCTGTTTCAGTTGCGCCTGATAAGAATAAAGCAAATTCAATATCGCCACTTAAAGGAGAAGGCCCAGCAAACGTTGCATAAACTCTTGTATTTAATAAGATGTAGCTTACTGGACCTTGCGCATAGGTGATAAGCGGCGTGCGTCTTCCACTAGGGTCAATGACTTCAATGGCTAGTTGATCGATATTATTGTGCCAAAGGGACAAATTAAACTGACTCACATTGGTTACAATTTGAAATTGAAAGGATGTGGTGCCACCTTGTTCTACTGTTCCACTTGTATGATTTCTTGCATTTCCCTCATTTCCCGCCCCCACCACAATATTATTTTTCCAAACGGTAGCAGCATCATCTAAGTACTGTTCAATCAGTGCATTACTATCGTGAGGCCCACTATTCATTCCAATACTTAAATTAATAGCAATAGGCTTTCCTAATGCTACGGCACGTTCTAGCACATATCTTACCGCTAACATAATTTCTATATTTCTTACAAAGCCTTCATAATCAGGCTGTCCTAATTTCACAATAATAAACTCAGCTTGTGGGGCTGCACCTACCCTTTCACGCCCTCCACCTCTTCCATTGCCTCCAGCTATGCCTGCAACATGGGTACCATGACCGTTTGTATCTCTTGAAGGCACAATGGTTAAGCCTTCACTTTGAGTAGGTGCACGAAGTGCTTCATTGATTTGCTCTCTTGTATACTGGGTACCTGTCAAAAAGCCTTCGGGTGGATTACCTGCAATTGTTTGATCCCATAAATAGGCAATTCGTGTACTGCCATCTTCATTTCTAAAATCAGGATGAAAATAGTTAATACCTGAATCAATAATCCCTAATAATACCCCTTCTCCTGTTAAGCGATAAGGGGCATTATTTTGAACGGAGGAAATGCAGCTTGCTGTCATATTACTACTTTGGGTATATACTGCCCTTTTAGGAAGTTCCATATATTCTATTTCTGTATAATTTAATAAGTTTCTAATATTCTCTCTCGGGATGTTTAGTACAGCAAACTGATTATTGATAATTTGAACTTGCCCACCTTCTTGCCTTACAACCCGTTCAATATCTCCATTATATTTAACGAGTACTTGCCAATTTCCTGCCTCATTAAATCCTAATAAAGCAAGATACTCTTCTGTACTTTGAAGGATATTTTCTGGTAATATATTTAATATTTCTAAACTGGCATCCGTTTTGTTTTCCATATGGTATCCCCCTTATGTCGTCTGCTCTGAGAATTCTTTCATATTAATCAGCGCTGCTTGAACACAAATTAACCCATACCCCCAGCTATTATTAGGGTAAGGCGCATAATTAGGTGGTCTTTGTGCATTACGCAGAAGATAAATCCGAAGGTCTTCTCCATAATAATTTAAGTTATTCAATGTAAAAACCCCATATCCCATCATAACCGCATAAGCTCCTGCCACAAAAGCTGCTGCTGCACTCGTCCCTGTAATGGTACGATATAAGCTTTCCTCCTCGCTAGATGGGGCTGTTATGTTCACACCAGGTGCCACTATATCTGGTGCCACTCTTCCATCTGCAGTAAACCCTCTTCCTGAGAAGGCATCCACTTGCCTTGTCGCACGATTATAAGCCCCGACACTCGTTATCTTTTCAGCCGTGGCAGGCGAAACAAGTGTCTTCTCCACATTAGGATTTAATATTTCAATCCGATTATCTGCTACTTGTGGGACAATAGAACCCCAAACTTCATAACTGCCTTCCACAATATGATTTCCTTTTAGCGTTAGCGTCCATAATCCATTCCCTAATGCTGTGCCTTTTTGTGCAACAAATAAGATATAAATTACCTTCCTGTTAACACTCGTTATTTGAGCAGTATAATTGATGAGCACAGCCACTTCCCCAAATAAATACGCCCGATTAGGTGTGAGTAAAGTTAATTCATCTGTTTTTTCACCATTGGGTGCTGTGATTTCAATGCTTATCTCATCACTAAAACGCTTCCATATACAACACCCATACTCTGACAAGTTAGAGGCACTCATTGAAATTTGGATAGTTTGACTTTCACCCGTTTGTAACGTACCACTTGTATGACTACTTCGATTGCCCTCGTTCCCTGTTCCTACGACAAAATTAAGGAGCCAATTATCATATCTTCTTGACATATAGCGTTCAAGTGGAAAGGTGCCATCATGTCCTGTAAGATTATTTCCCATTCCTAATAAAATAATCAAAGGCCTTCTAAGCTCAGATGCTCTTTCTATAGAAAAATTGATGCCTTGCATGATATCCACATCTCTAGGGTTTCCCCTTTGTCTATTTGCCACCTTTACAATAATCAATTCACACCCCGAGGCAACCCCTTTATTACGAGCATTTGAACTGCCTCTTCCATTACCACCTGCTATCCCTGCTAAAGCTGTTCCATGTCCTAATGTATCTTGTGATGGCACGATGCGTCGTTGCTCTTCTACTGTTTCATAACTTAAAGCCTCATTAATCTCAGCATTGGTATAAACAACTCCCCCTCCTCCATTAACCGCCTGTGAATCTTCTCCTATTGTTTGATCCCATAAATACAAAATACGGCTTTGACCTGAGTTTGTGATAAAGTCTGGATGATTATAACGAATGCCTGAATCAATCACTGCTAGTAGAACGCCCTCGCCTGTTGCTGCAATGGTGCTATCTGGCTGTGTTAAGTTGCTTGCGCAAATTTGTCCAAGTCCAATATCCATATAATCCATTCTTACAGGCAAAGATAATCTCAATACCTGAATATCATTGGATAAACTGCCGATATCATTTTTATTAATGGTAATTTGGGCAAATCCACCATTGAGATCATACGCTTCTTGTATATTATTTCGTGAGGTAATGGTCTCTAAATCCCCCAAGTACTCCATCACTATTTCCCACAAATTTTGCGGTGCATCTACAATAAAATTTTCCTTAATAGGCGCTGATAAAAGCCTTTCATAACGAAGTGCCAATTGAAGCAATGGGTCTATTTTATTTGCAATCATATGACCTCCTAATTATTAGAGATACTATTAATTAAATCTAATCTGCCATAGCCTTCTATATTGTTTGGATAAATCACATTATCCATCCTTCTCGCCCCTCTTATGAAAATGCCTCTTGCAATTCGGGTGTTAAGTTCTACCAAATTTCCATTTAAAATGGCCCATTGTAATAAAAGCACCGCTGCGCCCGCCGTAATAGCAGCTGCTACACTGGTTCCTGTATAAGACATGAGCCCTCCTCCTACCCTAGGTGCTTCCACATTCACACCTGGTGCAATAATATCGGGTTTAACGACATTATTTCTAGTAGGACCTCTTCCTGAACTCACATAAATACTGTTATCTACCGCGTCATAAGCCCCTACACTAATGATATATTCTGCTGTTGACGGAATTTGGATGGTATAGTTAGGATTAGGTTCTAAAAAACGTGTTTGGGCATTCATAAATCCTTCTCTTTGTAACCAAACATGAAATGTCCCATCTATTGTCGTATCACTTTCAGCCGTAATGGTCCATATGCCTGGTGTAGGGGTTATAAAACGAATAGCTATGCCTTCTTCTCCCGTAAAAGGGTCTGTATATAAATAATTTACATCAATCATAGTAGGCTCTAAATTAAAGCGATACATCTGACTTCTTCTATTGATAATGGGTACTCTCGCAATGGTTTGACCTAATGGGCTTCTAAAGGAAACATAGATTCTAGAAGCAATATTTGCCCACAAGGCCATTAAAAATCCCCTTTCATTTTCAGACACATCTAGTTCAATATTAACAGGACTATTTGGCTGAAGCTCCCCTCTATAATGATGACCACTATTGGCTTCATTACCTACTGCCACTACGGTAACCACCCCATTAGAAAGCCCAATCATTTCTAAATATTGCTCAATAACAGAAGTGCCATTATGAGGGCCAAATGTATCCCCTAGCGCGACACAAATCACAATAGGCTGATGAAGTATACTTGCCCTATTAATTAAATATTGAATGCCCGTTAAAATATCATTGCTTTGGTAAGCCACTGCACCTTCATTGATCATATAGATATCTCTAATGAGCTGACTAGCTGGTCTTAACTTAACCATAATAATATCCGCATCAGGTGCCGCCCCTGTATAAGTTGCATTGTCACTTTGGTCATTTCCAGCTGCTAGGCCTGCCAACATGGTGCCATGACCATTCGTATCTCTTGTAGGAACCACACTATAAGGATCACTTTGCCTTAGTGCCTCGTTTAATTGCTCCTGACTATAGGTGCTACCATATCCAAATTCGGGTGGTGGATTTCCCGGTATCGTCTGATCCCAAATGGATACAATTCGACTGGTTCCATCTGCATTTTTAAAAAACTCATTTGTATAATCAATGCCTGTATCTACAAATCCTATCAGTACCCCATTGCCCCTAAGTGCCCCATAAGGATAATCATGAAATACCGAAATGCCTGAAGCCTCAAGTGCCTGACTATCACTTAACCCCAGCAAAGTAGGGATATCAATATATCTAATATTTTCTTGAAGTAAATTAAACTCATTTTCCGCACCAGCTGGGACTTGAATGGTATAAATGCCGGCTGTGATTCGTGTAAAAATCAAGTTAGGATAACTTCTTCTTAAGTTGTCTAAACTCGTACTGACTTCAAGTAAGTAGTTAATTAGCAAATAAATGTTTGCATTGTCTTCCATATATTTACCTACTTTCTTAATAAAAAAACTCAAAATCCTATTCAGACTTTGAGTTTCTGTTTCTTATATATATTTATGAACTTTGTTACTTATTTATGTTCTAGAATCCGTTTTTTATTTCTCATAAAAACTCATTTTAATGCATTAGGCTAGCGTATGATTTTACCATACTTTGAAATAATCTGATCAATCATACGACTGGCTTCGGATTTAGAAAGTGTTTCTATGTTTTGAGGAAGCTCTAAGTGATGCTTTACGCATAAACTTGTTAAGTATGACTTTTGTTTCTGGGTCATGGGTTCTGTTTTAGGCATCTGCCAGACCATTGGTTCAGGTTTAAATAAATCAGCTTCCTCTTCTTGGAAATCTTTTTGTAAATGCTTAAAAAGCTCATACGTTGCATAGGCATCGTCATAAGCTCTATGGGCATGTTCAAGGTCAATACCATAATACTTACACAATGCTCCTAATTTACGGCTAGGTAAGTCACTTAGCATTTTTCGAGAAATCATCAAAGTATCCAAACCTTGCTTTTCAAAAGAATAACCCAGTCTCACTGCTTGTGCTTTTAACATACGGTAATCAAATAAAATAATATTATGTCCAATCAAAGGGACATCTTCACAAAAATCGATAAACTGAGGCATGACTTCTTCTATCGGTGGTGCATCTTTAACTAACTCATTGTTAATTCCCGTAATCGAAGTAATATAACTAGAGATTGTCTCTTTTGGACAGACTAATTGATTAAATCGTTTGACTTCATGATTGTCCTCAATAAAAACAGCTCCTATTTCAATAATTTCGTGTCGAATAGGATGCGTGCCTGTTGTTTCTATGTCTAAAACCACATAACGCTTCATTTCGTTCTCCTTATCTCTACTAACATCTATTTTATTTTATCGTACCTCTCTTAAAATGCAACCATCTATTTCTATATCCCATTCATCTACTTTCTAAAAGGGATACCCCACTTAATATTTTTTTCTTCTCAAACAACGTAGCAAAATCAATCTTTTCATATGAATAATGCCATGCAATGACATTCTTTGTCATTGACAAAAAACTTGAAATGTACTTTATTGCAAAACAAATATGCAAGATATAGTATATTTATATAATACTAAGTGTATATATAGTATAGTAGTTGCACATTATTAAGGGGGATATTCTCATGAAGTATGATGTTATTAAACGTGATGGTAGAAGAGTAAATTTTGATCATTCCAAAATATTTAATGCCATTGCACGTTCTGCCAAAGATAATAATATCGAAGTCGATGTAGAAAAAATTTCTATTTCTGTAGAAGAACGTATAAATGATCTTTATAAAAATGAAATTACTGTAGAACAAATTCAGGATTTAATTGAAGATACCCTAGTTGATTTAAAATTAGAAGCCATCAAAAATTCATATGCCAACTATCGCAAGGAAAGAACCCGTATTCGAGATCTAAAATCAGAATTAATGGATACCGTTCATAATATTGGTATTGAAACAGATCGTGATAATGCCAATGTGGGTAATAATTTTTCATCTAAACTGCTTAGAATCGCTAGTGAAACCAATAAGTGGCATAATCTAAGCAAAATGCCTAAACACCTTGCTAAACTCCATGAACAAGGTGATTTATATTATCATGATTTAGATAGTTATAATTTAACAACCAATTGTTTACATATAGATACGGGAAGTGTCTTTGAAAAAGGCTTTAATACAGGATATGGTACCATTCGTAAACCTAAACGTATTGAATCTGCTGCTGAACTAAGCTGTATTCTTTTACAATCTTCTCAAAATGATATGTTTGGCGGACAATCTCACGTTAATTTTGATAATGATATGGCACCTTATGTAGGTTCTACTCGTGAAGAAATCAAAGCTGAATACGCTCCACTTCGTTCTGCTTTATCAGAAGATGCTTTTAATGCATTTGTTGAAGAAAAACTTATCAGCCGTGTTCACCAAGCCATGCAAGGAATTGTGTATAATTTAAATACGATGCACTCTCGCGCAGGCTCACAAGTTCCATTTAGTTCTCTTAACATTGGACTTCCAGCAACGGATGATGCTGCTTTAGTATGCCAAATTTTCTTAGAAGAATATGAAAAAGGTCTTGGTAAAGGTGAACAGCCTATTTTCCCTAATATTATTTTTCGTGTCAAAAAAGGATTAAATCGTGGAGAAAATGCACCTTACGCTTATCTCTATAAATTAGCCTGTCGAGTAGCTGCCTCACGTATGAATCCTACGTTTATGAATATTGACGCAGATTTTAATTTAAAATATTATGAAAAAGGTATTTTACCAGCTACTATGGGATGTAGAACCTATATTTGTTCTAATGTTAACGGTCCTGAAGGCCCTAATAGACGTGGTAATAACGCCCCTACTACCATTAATCTCCCTCGTATTGGTATTTTAGCTAAAGGTAATTTAGATACTTTCTGGGAATTATTAGACAATCGTCTAGAACTTGCTAAAGCTTCTTTATTACATCGTTATGAAGTATTAAAGCATCTTAAGATGAAGGATTTACCATTTGTTGTTGGTCAAGGTTTAATGCTTGGTTCAGAAGGTTTAGGTCCTAATGATAGCATTGATCCTGTCTTAAAAAATGGTTCTTGGGCCATTGGATTTATTGGTCTTGCCGAAACGCTTGTAGCACTTACCGGTCATCATCATGGGGAAAATGAAGAAGCACGTGAGTTAGGTTATCGTATCATTGAACATATCCGTCATTATACAGACCGTACAACGGAAGAAACCCATATGAATTGGAGCTGCTATGCAACCCCAGCCGAAGGTCTAAGTGGTAAATTCATCGTCCAAGACAAAGAACGTTTCGGCATCATTCCTGGTGTAACAGATAAAGATTATTACACAAATAGTTTCCATGTGCCTGTTAACTATAGCATTTCTATCATTGATAAAATCCAAATTGAAGCGCCATTCCATAAACTCTGTAATGCAGGTCATATCAGTTACATTGAACTCGATGGTTATCCTGATGAAGAAACGATTGAAAACATTATTAATTATGCTTACGACCATAGCAACATTAGTTATATGGGGATTAACTTCCACCTACGTTATTGTAAAGATTGTGGAAGTGTGCTCAATGAACAAACGAGTAAATGTCCTAAATGTAACAGTACTCATATACAAGGCATTAGCCGTGTAACAGGTTACTTAAGCCTTGATGAGCGTTTTGGTACAGGTAAATCTGCTGAGAGAAATGATCGTTTATCCCATAATGGTTCTCATACCCCAAGTTATCAATCTGTCTAATGAATTTACAAGTTGCAGGCTTTTTAGAACATTCCACAGTCAATGGCAAGGGATTTCGATCTGTTTTATTTGTATCAGGTTGTCATCATGCTTGCCCTGGCTGTCATAATGAAGCCATGCAAGATCCAACATACGGTGAATCTATTTCTATAACAGAGATTTATAACCGTATCAAAAAAAACAAACCCATTATTGATGGGGTAACTTTCTCAGGTGGGGAACCTTTTGAACAAACTTCAGCATTAGCCAAACTTGCTACACTTCTTAAACTAGAAGGCTTATCAATTTGGTGCTATTCAGGTTATACCTATCAAATGCTCACACAAAATGAGCGTTATGCACCTTTATTAAATCTAGTTGATGTGCTTGTAGAAGGTCCTTTTATAGCTTCTTTGGCAGATCCTAATCTCAAATACAAGGGCTCTTCTAATCAACATATCTATCATTTATCCCAAGGAAATATTGTAGAAGAACTAATGTTTTAAATTCATTTTGAAACTAAAAGGGTTACCATTTTGATTTTCACTGGTAGCCCTTTTAGTTTCTACAATATTTTATTTTTTCCACTGAAAAACAATAATTCCTAGGAGCATAATCCCTACCCCTATTAGTTTACTCCACATAAAGCTACTTTTCTCTGTTCCAAACCATCCTAATAATTCAATTAAATAAGCTGAGAGCATTTGTGCAATAAGGATTAGCATCACAGCAAATGCTGGTCCCAGATGTGCCATAGCAATAATAACCGTTGCACTAATTCCTGCTCCTAATACGCCTCCTAATAAATACCATTTATTAACCATTTTAAGACCCATCACATTAGCATCTCTTGTAAAGAATAAAATAATCACACACACTACAAAAGCCGTAAAGTGAACAATGCCTGTCGTAAACCACATACCAGCCTTTTCTGATACTCTTGTGTTAAATACACCCTGTACACTCATTAGCAGCCCCGATATTAGAGCTGTTATCATACTTATAAACACATTCATTCCTCCATTTTTTGCATCTCTTCTTGAATTTATTTTGGATGTATTTCTCATTCTTATACTTTGATACTCAAAATGGAAATTTTCTCACAAAAAGGGCTTGTTAATAAAGTGCATCCATGCACCTTATTAACAAACCCTTTAAAATAGATTAAAGTAAAATAATTTGATTTTCTTCGCAAGCCTTAATCATCTCATCTGGCCAATGAGAGGCTTGCACTTCCCCAATATGTGCCTTTTGTAAGAAGTACATACAAATTCTAGATTGACCAATTCCACCACCAATTGTATAAGGCAGTTCTCTGTTAAAAATCATTTGATGGAATGGCAGACTTTCTCTTTCTAAACAATTTGCCTTTCTTAGTTGCTCCTTTAAAGCTATTTCATCTACACGAATTCCCATAGATGAAAGCTCAAATGCACGATTTAATAATGGGTTCCAGAATAAAATGTCCCCATTGAGTGACCAGTCATCGTAGTCTGGTGCTCTACCATCATGCTTTTCTCCATTGGTAAGAAGGTCACCAATTTTCATAATAAATACGGCTTTCTTTTCCTCACAGATTTTATTTTCTCTTTCTTTTGGTGATAAGTCTGGATAGCGATCTAATAATTCTTGTGATGTAATAAAGAAGATTTCTTCTGGAAGCCAAGATTCTAAACAAGGATATTCACAGCGAATATAGTGATCGGTTCTAGAAAAAGCTCTAAAGATTCTTTTTACAGTTTGTTTTAAAACTTCTTCAGTACGCATTTCTTTTGTAATGACTTTTTCCCAATCCCATTGATCCACATAAATAGAATGTAAATTATCCACTTCTTCGTCACGACGAATCGCATTCATATCTGTGTAAAGCCCTTCATTTACCCCAAATTTATATCGTCCTAAAGCCATTCTCTTCCATTTTGCTAAAGAATGAACCACTTCAACCACTTGATGACCATCATCTGCTACATCAAAACTAACAGCTCTTTCCACTCCATTTAAATTATCATTAAGACCTGTATCTGGTTTAACAAAAAGTGGTGCAGATACCCTTGTTAAATAGAGCTCATAAGCTAAAGCTGTTTCAAAATAATCTTTTAATTTTTTAATGGCTACTTCTGTTTCTCTTAAATCTAATTTAGGCTTATACCCTTCTGGAACATATAATTGCATAACGACTCCTCCAATTTAATTTAAATTAATCTAAAAACCCCCGTCCTTAATACCTATACCTAAGTATAAGGTATAAGTTAAAGGGACGGAGGTTAACTTCGCGGTACCACCCTAATTGACTAAAAAATCCACTCATGCACGTACAGACTGTCTCGATACGTTGTAGATGTAACGGTCTACTCCCCGTCTAAGCCTACTAAGTAATTCATTACCGTTGGGTTAGCTTCTCCAAGACGTTCTTCAATCTATACTTTGTTACCGCTTCTCAGCATCTACGGCTCTCTGAAAACATCATATAGTCTACTCTTCTTTTCATCGATTTTAAGATTATTAATAAAATAAAAAAATTATATAAATAATATAATCAATTTAGTGTTTCTTGTCAAGTATTCACTTTAGTATATCTTCCTAAATATTTTCAATTTGAAAATCGATTGGTTCTTTGCCCATTTCTTTTAAATATTCGTTAATTTGATTAAAATGATTGCATCCAAAAAAGCCATTATACGCAGATAAAGGACTTGGATGCGCTGCTGTTAAAATTTTATGCTGCGGTGCTGTAATAAGGCTTGCCTTTTTCTTTGCTGGTGTCCCCCATAAAACAAAAATAACAGGATCTTGTCTGTCATTTAATAATGAAATAATATAATCTGTAAAAGTTTCCCATCCTTGACCTTTATGCGATTGTGGCTGCCCCGCCCTTACCGTTAATACAGTGTTTAAAAGAAGCACCCCTTGCCTTGCCCATTTCATTAAATACCCATTATTGGGAATATAGCATCCCATCGTGGCTTCTAATTCCTTATAGATATTGACTAAAGAAGGAGGTGTTTTGACGCCTGGCTTAACTGAGAAAGCCATGCCATGGGCTTGTCCTTCTCCATGATAAGGATCTTGTCCTAAAATCACGACTTTAACCTCTTCATAAGCCGTTGCCTTTAGGGCATTGAAAATATCATACATATTAGGATAAATCACTTGTGTTTGATACTCTTTCTTTAAAAAATTATGCAGTGCTTTATAATAAGGTTTCTTAAATTCACCCTCTAAATATTCATCCCAGCTATTGTTCATTTCTACCATTCTTTTCGTTCCTTTCCCGCTTTCTTTTCCCTTTATTATAACATTTCTTACATGCTGTAAAAAAACTCTATACCCAAAATAAGTGGGCAAAATAGTAGTTTCTACTATTCTACCCACTTAAGTAATCATTAATCTCTTTTATGGCAATAAAAAGTTTCAATTCGACTCATTGCAATTCTTCCTCTTTCCAGTCTGCCTTCTTTAAGGCGCCAACCAAAAATATATCTTGGCGTCACCCCTTGAACAAAAAACCAAAATTCAGCGCCATTGTCTAACCATAAATACACGAACCTACCTATACAAACTTGAAGTTTTTGAGGTGCTATACTATTTGCCTCGCCTACTGTTGACCCTAGTCCTTGAGGTCCGATTACTGGTCCTGGTCCTTGAGGTGGAAATTGTGGCTGAATCACAGGCCCCGGTCCTTGAGGTGGAAATTGCGACTGGATGACTGGTCCTGGTCCAAATAACTGCTGAGCTTGTTGTTTTTGAGGGATAAAATCTGGTGGTCTATTTTGCTCACGCTGGTTGTCATTCTTTCTTAATAGATTAAACATACTGTTTTCCTATCAATAGGTTTTCTACTCATATCATATTATCCTTCTTTGATTTGGTTACTTTTTATTGGAATAATTGAGTAGATAAGTAACGTTCACCTGTATCTGGAAGTAACACCACAATTAATTTTCCTGTATTTTCTTCACGCTTTGCATACTCTGTGGCGGCAGCAAGTGCTGCACCAGATGAAATCCCAACAAGCACCCCTTCTGTTTTAGCTAATTTTCTTGCTGCTTCAAAAGCTGCCTCATTAGTAATTGGTTTGATTTCATCGATTACGTCACGATCAAATACTTGTGGCACAAATCCTGCACCAATCCCTTGAATCTTATGTGGTCCTGGTTTACCACCAGAAAGTACGGGTGAATCAGCTGGTTCCACAGCCACAATTTTAACTTGTGGTTTCTTTTCTTTAAGTACCTCTCCTACGCCTGATACCGTTCCACCTGTTCCGACACCTGCAATAAATACATCTACTTCACCTTCCGTGTCCTCCCATACTTCTAGTGCAGTTGTTTCTCTATGTGCTTTGGGATTAGCAGGATTGTTAAATTGTTGTGGAATAAAGCTTGGTGCATAGATTACTGCTAATTCTTCTGCTTTTTCAATAGCCCCTTTCATTCCTTTTGCGCCTTCTGTTAATACGAGTTCTGCACCTAATGCTTTAAGTATATTTCTTCTTTCCATGCTCATAGTGTCTGGCATCGTTAAAATGAGTCTATACCCTTTTGCTGCGCAAATATAAGCGAGTGCAATACCCGTATTACCACTAGTTGGTTCAATAATCGTGGTTCCTTCTTTTATTAACCCTTGCGCCTGAGCTTCTTCAATCATATAATACCCAATACGGTCTTTGGCGCTGCTTCCTGGATTAAAGGATTCCAATTTAACCACTAAACGTGCTTTTAAACCCTCACTTTTAGCATAACGTGATACCTCTAGTAAAGGCGTGTGGCCAATCAAATCTGTAATACTTTTAGCAATCTTTGACATATTTATTTCCTCCAAACTTATTTTAAATATAGTACATGCCTACATCAGAAAGTGCTAATTTCTGATAATCTTTGATTAAGTCTTCTAATGTTATTTCATCAATGACTTGATTAATACTTTCTGTAATTTTATCCCATACTTCAGTTTGTAAACAGGCTTGCATGTTTTGGTAAACCAGTGAGCTCTCATTTTTTCTTGCCTCTTCTTCAACAATAACCAGTTCTCCCTCAATAGCTCTGATGACATCCCCTACTGTAATATCTTTAGCTGCCCTCGCTAAAACATAGCCTCCTTGAGCTCCTTTAATGCTTTTAACAATTTGTGCTTTCTTTAATAAGGCAAAAACTTGCTCTAAATAATTGACTGATAAGTTTTGTCTTTTTGCAATATGTACCAAAGGAACTTGTTCACCTGTAGAATGAACGGCAAGGTCCACTAATGTCCGAAGCCCATATCTTGTTTTTGTCGATATTTTCATTAGCCTCTCCTTTTAATTCCTAGTATTTCTGTATGTTTAAAGTATATTATATTTTTCTAAATTGTCAACATTTTTCTCATACCTTCATTTATCTCTTATCTCCTATTGCTCATAATTAATTTTTAGCTTTCTCTCCTTATAATTATTTATCAAAACCTTCTCCTATGACTTCATGTATATTTTGTGACATCATAAAAGCATTCACATCTATATTCATAACTTCTCTTTTTAGCTCAACAAACTGTTTACGTTCAACGGCTGTTGTAATAACCATTTTCTTTTCTCCACTATAACCCCCTTGTGCCTCATAAATCGTTGTTCCTCTGCCTAAATAATTTAACACATATTGGTTAATGCGTTGTGCTTTTTCTGCTGAGGTCGGTATAATCATCACATATTTTTGAATATTAAATCCAGCAATAATATAATCAATAAGCTGTGTTACAACAATAACCCCTAATACTGCATATAGTCCTTTTTCTAAGCCAAAAACAACAGTCGCTAATAGCACAACTACCATATCTGCTATAAGTAGTGACATTCCAATATTAAGATGACTATATTTGTTAATAACCTTAGCTATAATATCTGTCCCGCCAGAAGATGCTTCTAAACTAAATACCATTGCTTGACCAATTGCAATAAAAAGTGCTCCAAATAATAAAAGAATAAGTTGGTCTTCACTAATAGGTTGCCAATTAGGCCAAATTCCCTCCATTAATGTCATAATTCCTGATATTGAAACACTACAAACTAAACTACGTACACCAAAACTCTTTCCTAGAAAAATAAAGCCAATCATAAACATCGTCATATCTAATGCAAACATAATGATTCCAATTGGAATACTAGGCAAAATAGCCTTAACAACAATAGCCATTCCACTAACGCCCCCCGCTGCTAAATCAGAGGGTGCCCAAAAAAAATATAGACCTATAGCTATAAGTAATGCTCCTACCTCAATATTTATATATTGTTTTATTGTTTCTTTCATATCTCTTTCCTCACCTTTATGCTTGATAAAAGCTTTAACATATCCTTTCTATCTTATATATTCCCTTTTTCTCTATATTTATTGGCAAAATTCATGTTAATAGATATATTTATTCACATAAATACATCAAAAAGAACGATACTCATCCTTGTGAATATCGCTCTTATCAGCTCATTTAGTTGAATTGGTTAACTCATTAAACACTTTTGTAATACGTTCTTTATTAACTGCAAATTCAATCACTCCATTGTATCTCAAAATGTAATAGTTGATATCATATGGAATTAATTCAATATCGATCTTAGATGCATCCTTTAAAACATAACTCATTTGTGCTTCTGCCCTGCGTTCCTCTTTTTGCTCAATATTTGGGTTTTGCAAAGGTGCTTCAATCCAAAGACTTTCTTGTATCTTATTAAACCACTCATTAGCTTCTTCTTGATTTAATTCTCTATCATTTAGCTTAGCGACAATCATCTCACTAGGTACATTACTATCTGGAGTTGGGACTAAATTATTTTGAGCATTTGACTGCTCTACTTTTCCTACCTCATCTGATTGGTCTACTTGCTCCGCTTCATCCACTTGATCTATTGATTCTAATTCTTCTGTTTCCTCGCTGCTTTCATTTTCTTTTACAGGACTAGAAGTTGTTTGTAGATTTAAGGAAAAGTGGTATGTGCCTTGCGGATTACTTAAAATAATTTCTGAAATTTCATTTTGATCAAAATGAAGAACTTGCTTATTCATTGCATCATAAGCATTAAAAGCCACCAATTTTTGATAAACAGACTTTTCCATTAAATAAACATCCTGCCCATCATTAATCGTAACATAAACTCCATCATGACTTTGCTTACCAAATGCAAGTTTCAGGTTTTCATTAACCGTTACAACTAACTGCGGAGATGCTAAATCATATTTTCCTAATTCTTTATAACTTCCTACATAATTTATGATTTCTGCTTGTTTCAATGTATTAATAAGTTCATTAACCACTTCTTCGTCTAAAATGCATGTAAGTGCATAATAATTTTCTAAAAGCCACTCACTTTGCTTAGTCATTTGTACTTCTTTATCTTTATAGAGTATATTAAGCGTTTGAATCTCTGGCATTTCAAGAACTGCACGACAGTCTACAAAACGATTGGGACTAATTAATAAATCCTTGATTTTTTCATAAGATACACTATACATCTTCTCATTCGTTTTTAAATAGATGCTATCTTCTGCTTCAACAGTATTTCCTATTTGAATCGTCTGCTGCTGTCCACTTTCATCATATAGTGTGATCTTCATAGACGATTCATCGATCCCATAGGCTGTTTCATCCTGTACGTTTTTAATCATTTCTTTTGTTTCTATTCCCTTTAAAGCCATAATCCACTGATTTACTAAATCTTGATCATACTTTAAATGAGAAAGCTCTGGATTGCTCCATATTCCATCATGCTTATCAATTTTAATAGTCTCCTCACCTATATAGTCAATGCTTACTACTTCTTCTAAATCAAAAACATAACCTACATAATCTTGTATTTTTACGGTTGCACTTATTTCCTTTTGATATCTATAAGCGAAAAAAGCACCACATCCCACTATCAAAATGATTCCCATTATGAATAGTGTTTTTCTTTCTTTTAACATTCTAAATCCTCCTAGTACATCTTGTTTATAGTATTAGTAATATTAACAACATTTTTATCAATTGCAATATATTTCTTCTCTTTTTTTACATTTTTATTATATAATGCATTTAAAGCGTTTCTTTATTTTTAAGTAATAGCTACATCATTTACATGCTATAACCCATTTAGCTATCTGTTAGTTTAACACTGATAAGTATAATTTGCAAATCAACTTTTATAACGACCAATTTTTATAAACACTTATCTTTTTTCTATATTTAAGGGGGATTTTATATGAAAAAAATTGTCATACCTAGTTCAAAATGTATTCCTGGCATGATTACTGCCGAGCCTATTATTGATTTAAAAACAGGAACTGTCATTGTTGCTGCTAATCAAGAATTAACACCTCATACAATTCAAAATGTACTTAATTTTATTCATACAGATATTTGGGTTTATCTTGATTCTTTTAACAAAGTTTGGAATTTACCCGAGGAAACCCTAGAAAATTATCAAAAATACTCTGATGCTCTTGTTTCCGTTATCAAAGGGCTAGATTCTGATAACTTAAATGCCATCAGTGATTTTGAAGATTTCTGTAAGAATCTTCCTATTGATTTTAAAGCCAATTATAGCTTACTAGGTTGTACCAATCTCATTGAACAGTTAGATTATAATACTTACAATCACAGTCTTAATGTCGCCTTCATTGCACTTCTTATTTGTAGACTTAATCATTTTGACAATGAATTTTGCACCTGCGCTATTAAAGCAGGTCTTCTTCACGACATAGGTATGCTCAATTTATCCTTCAATCCATTTGAAACACCAAAACCATGGACGCCTGAACAGCAATCTGAGTATGAAAAACACCCTATTTTTAGTTATAATCTCGTCAGTAAACTAAAAGATCTTGATCCTTCTATTGGAAAGGCTGTATTAGCCCATCACGAACGTTGTAACAGCACAGGATTTCCACTCCATCTATCCGCCCCTTATATTAGCAAACTGGGTAAAGTTTTGGCACTCGCAGATGCTTATGAGCTTCTTAGAAATGAATCGCATATCTTTAATGTTCTTAAAACTTTATTGGTCGAGCAAACAGATGCTTTTGATCCTCAGCTTGTCTTTACCTTCTGCGCTTATATCGCAACTTATTTCGTGGGTACCTATGTGGTACTTAGCGATGGTTCTATTGCTGAAGTTGTATTTATCAATCCGGTTTGTGTTTATCGCCCAATTGTCAAGATTAATGATGAGTTTATTAATCTTTATGAAAATCCTTCTCTTGAAATTGTGTCTATTAAATAATTCTTCATAACTAAAGCTCGTATAAACTGCACCGTTTATACGAGCTTTAAATAGCTTTCCAAAAGCTGATTATCCTTGCATCTCTTTCCTGAATAATAAAAGTCTACCTTTGGTGCTATCTTCTCTTTTTCTTGACTTTCAGTAATATTCAAGCATTCTTTGAGATGTCTTATGGTTCCTTCATTGCCATCGTAAATTTTAACATGACTCGGTAATACCTTCTTAAGATACTTCTTAAAATAGACAAAATGCGTACATCCAAGAACAATTCCTACATATTCATCCAAATTATAAGGTTTTAGCTTGTCCTTAAAATACTCTATTAGCATTTGCTCATCGAACTGCTTATTTTCTGCAAACTCAACAAGTTCTGGCAAAGGTAATGGCGTTGCTCTATGCTGATGATCCACATGTTCAATTAAAAGCTTATAACGTTCTTCTTTCAAATAAAGTGGTGTTGCCGTTACAATCACTTTTCCCTGTGCATTTTGGTCAATAGCGGGTTTCACAGCTGGTTCCATTCCTATGATGGGTAAATCATATAGGCTACGTAATTCTTCAACCGCTACACTTGTTGCTGTATTGCATGCAATCAATATAGCATCTACGCCTTGCTCAATTAAAAAACTTACTACTTCTTTAACATATCCCACAACTTCCTCTTTAGGTTTTGTCCCATAGGGAACATGTAAATTGTCTGAATAATAAATATACTCAACTTGTGGTAAGAGCTCTATAGCCGTCTTTAAAACAGTGATGCCACCAATTCCTGAGTCAAAAATACCGACTTTCATTTCTAACACCCTTTCAACATTTGTTTTACCTTAACCTATTATAAGCATTTTATAAAAGATTGTAAACTTTACACCTTGCCTCTTTACCTTTTTTTGTCTTGCATTAATAACCTTATTTTTGATAGCAAAAAAGGTTGCAACTCTAAAGTTTAGCAACCTCTTTTAGTACTCATCTCTTATTCATTGCATTTCTTAGTACTCATACGATGCAAAATCCACAAACTTCCCATCAGCATCACAATGGATGCGCCTAATGTTAGCATAAGGTTCTGTGTAAAACCTGCTATTAAATAGCCAATAAAACAGCAAACTCCAACTAGTACGACATATGGGATTTGTGTAGATACGTGATCAATATGATTGCAACCTGCTCCTGTAGAAGACAAGATGGTTGTATCCGATATTGGTGAACAGTGATCTCCAAGTACTGCCCCTGCCAAAGTTGCAGCAATTGAAATCACTATTAATTCAGGTGCGATTTGCTCACAAACCACTGCTACTATTGGAATAAGAATTGTAAAAGTTCCCCATGAAGTTCCCATTGAGAATGACAAAAAGGCTGCCACTGCAAAAATAACTGCTGGAATAAACTGTGGTAACATTGAAGAATTTGCAACTAAATTTCCTACATAGACACCTGTATTTAATAATTCACGGCATACCCCGCTAATCGACCATGCCAAAATTAAAATAATAAATGCTCCTGTCATGGAGCGCACCCCTACGCCTATTCCTTCCATAAACTCCTTAAATGTAAGCAGTTTTCTTGGAATGAATAATACAAACGCTACAATAAGTGCTCCAAATCCCCCAAGAACAAGTGCTGGTCCTGCATCTGTATTTCCAAACCCTTCTGCAATTGATAGCCCACCTTCAAAGTAACCTCCCACATAAAGCATTGCAAGAATAGAGAAGCCAATTAATGCAATAATCGGTACTAATAAATCAAATACTCTTCCTTTGTCCGAGATTTTCATACGTGAAAGT
This sequence comes from uncultured Cellulosilyticum sp., assembly GCA_934725855.1. Classification (GTDB taxonomy): domain Bacteria; phylum Bacillota; class Clostridia; order Lachnospirales; family Cellulosilyticaceae; genus Cellulosilyticum. Next base: position 76,069 of record CAKVCL010000008.1, read on the forward strand.
TCATCGTCTCCTAATGATTCATCATTTTGGTTCTTTACTGTTTTTCTTTCACGCGCTTCTTTTTCAAATTTTGCCATTGGTCCAAATTCTAAATTTGTTGTACATAAAACAACCACCATTACAATCGTTAAAATAGCATATAAATTAAATGGAATAGCATTTAAAAAGGTTTGCATACCATTTAAAGACTCACTTGATGACTCAATCTGAGAAATAACCGATGCTGCCCATGATGATATAGGCGCAATAATACAAACAGGTGCTGCTGTTGCATCAATAATATAAGCAAGTTTTGCCCGGGAAATACCATGCTTGTCTGTTACGGGACGCATAACTGTTCCAATTGTTAAACAGTTAAAATAATCATCAATAAAAATTAAGGCACCTAAAGCTGAAGTAGCAAGCTGCGCTCCACTTCTTGTTTTTATTTTAGAAGATGCCCAATTTCCATAGGCTCTTGAACCACCTGCCATCGTAATAACGGCAACTAATGTTCCTAATAATCCTAAGAAAATTAAGATAGACGCATTTTCACCTATTTTTTCACTCATTAAATGGAACATGACACTTACTGCTTTTACAATACCACCCTCTGTATGGCTGGCATAGATCATCGTTCCTGCAAAAATACCAATTAATAATGATGAAATCACTTCTTTCGTTATAAGGGCAAGGCCAATAGCTAATAGAGGTGGGATGAGCGATAACCAACCTACATCAATAGCTTCCATGTTTTATTCCTCCTAAATGTATAATCCCCCCTATTCTACCAAACTTTGTCGTCTTCTGTCAATTTAAGTATTTTTTCTATTGAACTATTGAGCTAAATAAGCGGTAACAATAAATCCGTCTTTATTATTGCCAGATACATCATATTTTTTACTTGAAGGAACAGGAATATTCGTTACATTTCCTTCAGACGGAACATAATATATAGAATAGTTCTGTGTCTCTTTCGTAATCCCTTGTCCTGGATTTTCATAATAAGTATATCCTTTAAGGAATTCTATATATTCTTCTAGACAAAGATTTAACTCTTTCATAATCTGTGCATGGCACTTTCCTACATAACGAAAATGCCAAGGTTCATATCCTATCCCCGTTAATTCTTTTTTGCTGGTATCATAGCGCATAATAAAACCATATTTATAGCAATTATCATTAATCCATTCATAAATCCCCGTACCATCATACTGTGTCGTTGTCCCTGCTTTGTCACATAAGCTAAAATCAACAGCTAAACCTGTATGATGTTCACTTCTATCAGGTCTAGCCACAAAAATATCACTTGAAGCTTCTTTTTGAAGACTTTCATAATGCAAGGCTTCTTGGGTATTATAGTCTCTATAACCACTAACAACTGCCAGATCATTTTCCCCAACTGCTTCATTAAATGCAGTGATCATTTCTTTTAATGCCTCAGCTGCTGATTCATTCAATTTAATTTCTTTACTTTTCATATTGCAGACACCTTGTAAATAGTCTCCAATTTGAACCAGCTTTTCATCACTATACTCCGTAATTGGATTTTGATCATTTACTAAAATTAAATTACCCTCCTTTAATTCTTCCCAGTTTTTTTGCATAATCGTTTCATTTTCTTCACTTGCAGTCTTCTTTTTCTGTTCCTGCTTTTTTTCTTTAGTTCCTGCCTTGCTATCAGATTCATCTGCTAAATCGTTACTGCTAGCTGTCTTAACTTCTTCCCCATTTTCTCCAACAAGCACATGAACAGTCCCTTTTATAATAAAAAACACTAAAAGAAATCCTGCTAAAAGGATCGTATTTCTCTGAATTATTCGTTTTCGTCTTTTTTTTCTTTTTTGTTCTTGTATTTGTCTTCTACGCTCTTGCTCCGCTACATTTTGTTCCATCTTGTTTTGTTCCATTTTCATCCCCCCTTAATCTAAGTCATTCATTATGTATTTATTTTACCATAATCCACTATTTTCACCTAGCACTGTTATGAGTATTTTACACTTTTCACTTTATTTAGTATACTATTAGCATCAAATGCTTAAAGCCATTGTCCCCCATGATAGAAGACCTTTGGCTTTATAATTTTTCTATTAATTTATTTTTCTAAGGAGGTTTGCCATAATGTATAACATTTATTGTAATTGTTTATTTATTGGCCTAGGCATTTTATTACTCAGCTTAATTTTAGATGGCATTACGGATCTTTTCCAAGGCTTAACTCTTTTTGATATTCACTTCGACTGTCTGCCTGGTATTTTACCTCTTAGTCCACTTCAAATATGTGCTTTCATGGTCGGTTTCGGTGGTCTAGGCATGACCCTCTATCGTCTCACTCATTTTCACCTTGTTCTTTCTATTTTATTAGGTTTTGTACTCTCCTATAGTACGCACCTCGTGCTTCATAAACTTCGCCAGATAGATAATGAAACCTTAAATACTTTTGACCTTATTGGATGCGAAGGCAAAGTTGTTGTTACTATTTTTCAAAATGGTGTAGGTAGTGTTTCGCTTATAACAAAACAAGGTAAAATCACTTATCCTGCACAAAGTGATCATACCATTAAACAAGGAGGTACTATTAAAGTAATCGATATTAAAGGTTCAATGCTTATCGTCTCTGATTCCCCCACTTTCTTTCTCAATCAAAACACTTAATATAAAATCTTTGTCCCTAATCATCAGCTAAATTATTCTACTACATTTGAAAATATTACTAACCCATAATTCATAATTTATTATATAATATCTCTATCTTATTATAAGGAGGATATACATTATGTTTTCTGTTTATGAATTGCCTTGGGGAGCTATTGGTATTCTAATTGGCATCCTGCTCATTGTTGCTATCATTCTTAGTATGTGGAAAAAGGTTCCACAAGATAAAGCAGCAGTTATCACAGGTCTCAAAAAGCGTGTTATCACAGGTGGCGGTGGCATCGTTATTCCACTTCTAGAACGTATTGATACGATTTCACTTGAAAGTATGAAATTAGATGTCAAAACCAATGGTGCCATGACTAGTCAAGGCGTTCCCATTAATACTGATGGAGTTGCTGTCATTAAAGTACGTAATGATAAATCTTCTATTCTAGCTGCTATTGAACAATTTAATGCCAGCAAGGAGTCTGAAACGGTTCAAATTATAAGTGATGTTTCTAGAGAAGTGCTTGAAGGCAAATTACGTGAAATTATTTCTAAACTTACTGTTGAAGAAATTTACAACGACCGTGAAAGTTTTGGTGCCAAAGTTCACGAAGTAGCTGGTACAGATCTTTCTGAAATGGGACTTGAAATCAAAACCCTTACCATTAAAGATATCTCCGATAATAATGGTTACCTAAAAGCATTAGGTGAAGCCCGAATTGCTGAGGTTAAGAAAAATGCTCAAATTGCTGTAGCTGAATCCAATAAAGAAACTCAAATTAAAACTTCTGAAGCAAAACGTATTGGTGAAACGGCTTCTATTGAAGCTCAGACAGCTATTGCTGAAGCTGAGAAGAATAAGAGTATTAAACAATTAAGCTTTGATAAAGAACAATCTGCTGCTAAAGCAGATGCGGATGCAGCTTACAGTATCCAAAAGAATATTGCTCAAAAATCTATTACCGACACAGAAATGAACGCTGAAGTATTACGCCAACAGCGTTTAAAGGATGTAGAAACTGAAAAGATTCAAATTTCTATTGCTGCTGAACAGAAAAACATTGAACTTGCTATCAAAAAAGCTGAAAGAAAAGAAAAAGAATTACTTGAAACCATGGTCAAACCTGCTGAAGCTGAAAAAGCGACCAGAGCATTAAATGCTGAAGCTGAAAAATACAAAGAAATTGCTGAGGCCGAGGCTCAAGCCGAGGCTCGTAAATTACAAGCTGCTGCAGAAGCCGAAGCACGTAAGATGCAGGCTGAAGCTGATGCTGAAGCCATTCGTCTTCAAGCTAAAGCTCAAGCTGAACAAACTGAACTTCAAGGTCTTGCTGAAGCTCAAAAAGCTAAAGCAAAAGGTCTTGCCGAAGCTGAAGTTATTAAGCAAAAAGGTCTTGCTGAAGCTGAAGCCATTAAAATGCAAGGACTCGCTGAAGCTGAAGCCATGGAGAAAAAAGCAGAAGCTTATGCCAAATACACTGACGCTGGTAAAATGGAAATGCTGGTTAACGTTCTACCTGAAGTTGCTAAACATGTTGCTGAACCTATGTCTCGTATTGAAAAGATTGTGGTTATGGATGGTAGCTCTAATGGTGAAGGCGCTGTTTCTGTGGCTAAAACTGTATCAAGTACCATGTCTGTGGTTATGGACTCCGTTAAAGAAATGACGGGCTTCGACTTAACAGATACAATGAAAGCCCATACATATGATGCAAAAGTTAATAAAAATATTGCAATGAGTGGCTTACCTAGTCACCCAATGGTTGATGAAACGACTTTAGAGGCTTCACCTACTGAAAATTAATAGATTAAAAGGACCTATTCTTGAATTTAAGAATAGGTCCTTTTTAGTATAAATTTATTTAGCTTCTGCTGTTTGTCCATCTGCTGCTTCGGTTGTTGTATCCGTTGCGTCGGCCGCCTTATCATCTGCTGCATCGGATGAAGCTTCATCTTTTGCATCTGTTGACGCTTCATCCTTTGAAGCATCAGCTGAAGCGTCTGCACTTTCAGTTTCTTTTGGCTCTGTTAATTCTGTCTTATAATTTTCTTCATAGTAAGTAATCTCATAATCTTTTTTCCACTCTTCTATATCAGCAGTTAACAATTCTTCTGCTTTTTGATTTTGAAGAGTTGTTGTAATCGTTTCTTTGACTTCTTCTAAAGGTTGAACTTTTTCTTCTTTTTGAATGCCATCAGCTTTAATGATATGCCATCCAAATTGTGTTTTGACAGGTTTAGAAACTTCTCCTTCACCCAATTCCTTTGCCCCAGCCATAAAGTCTTCATCATATTGAGTGGTGTCATATTCTATATAACCTAAAGAGCCACCTTTATCTTTTGTACCATCCGTGCCATACTCAGCTGCTAAATCAGAAAAGCTTGTCCCTGCATTATATTTTTCTAATACTTCATTTGCTTTTTCTTCTGAATCTACTAAAATATGATAAATTTGAGCACCTGGCTTCGTTGTATAGTTAATGATATTTTCATCATAATATTTTTGAACATCATCGTCCGTTACTTTTACTTTCTCTTGTTTATACAGGTCGAGTAATTGTGTAACATATAAATTTTTAGCAATATTTTCTTTTAAATCATCTAATGTCATTCCACTTTGCTCTAGAGCATTTGTAAAATCTTCTTCCTTTGTAAAGCTTGCTTTTGTGGTTTCTAACTCTTCATTGATTTTATCTTCGGTAACTTCAATTCCTTTTGTTTCTTTTGCTTTAAGAACTAAAATTTCAGATTCAATTAATGAATTCACAATATTTTTCTTAAAGTCATTATATTGATTAACAGTTTGCTCGTTACTTGTAAAATCTTCTCCATAATAAGTTTTCATCATATCATCTGACATACCATAAACTGCCATTTGATTATCTAATGCTGTCTTATAAATAGGTACTTCACCCACTCTAGCTACAATTAAACCTTTTTCATCTTGAGATGCCATTTCTGTCGCAGTTTTTGTGTTGCCACATGCTACCATTGTTAAACTCATTGTTGCAATTGCAAGAACGGCAATTACTTTTTTAAATAATTTCATTTTCTTCTCCTCTTATTTCCTTATTTGAATATTTTCATATTCTTCTTTCCACTTCAAACCAAAAAGTACTTCCCTTATGGGGTTCGCTGTTAACGCCATAAGTTGCATGATGAGCCTCTAAAATATTGCGTACAATAGATAAACCAAGACCTGTACCTATCATAGCTCTTTTATGTGTTTTGTCAATCTTATAATATCGATCCCATATATAAGGTATGTTCTCTGGTGCAATGCCTTCACCTGAATCCGTTACCTCAATACGTACTTTATTATCAACTATTTTTTGGCGAACTGCAACTATTTTATTTTCCCCTGTATAATTAATAGCATTATTAATAAGATTATACACCACTTGAGACATTTTGAGTTCATCTGCTTCAATTTCTACTTCTTCATCATAATCAAAAGTAATATGATAACCTTCTTTTTCAGTTAACGCTGCATAGCGAGCCATCGTTTCTTTCACATTTTGCGTAAAGTTATAAACTCGCTTTTCCATCTTTTGGGTTCCTGCTTGAAGCTTTGATAAATCAAGCATATCATTAACAAGTGCCGTGAGCCTATTGGCTTCATCAATAATAACTTGTGTATTTTCTGGATTGTTTTCTCCTGGTAAATCTCGCATCATTTCTGCATAACCTGATATTAAAGTAAGTGGGGTTCTTAAATCATGAGATACATTAGCAATCAGTTCTCTTCTAAAGCCTTCTGTCTTGGTTAATTCTGTGGACACATAGCTTAATGTGTTAGAAAGCTCTGCAATTTCTTTATAACCCTTTTCTTCAAAAACAATCGCTTCATTATTACCAGCTAATGCCTTTGCATGTTCATTAATTTGAATGATGGGACTTGCAATCTTCCTAGCAATAAATACTGATAACCCAAATGCCAACACAATCATTAAAATTGTAACATATAGTAACTGTTTCCTAATGGTACTTACAGTCGCATTAACTGGTGAAATAAAGCTATTAATCATTAAAATATATTCATAATCCTGATAATTAATAATCTTGGTATAGACTACTGCTTCGTCCCTTGTATTTCTTAATTGAACTTTAGGGGGTGCAAGAGGATTATTATTAGGTACAGTTAACAGAGCGTCTCCTTCTTTCCAATCTATAAAGATGGCCCCTCCCTTTTCTTTTGCTGCTATTCCAAATCGTAAATAATACCCATCAGAAAGTTTTGAGATCGTCTTATCACGCCTTGTTGCATTTTGTATATAAAAAGGCTTTCCTGTGGCATCTGCAAATACAATACACAAATTTCTACTGTTTGCTAAATTATTTAATATATCCTCTAACTTATCACTTTCAATATTTTTCTCTATCGTCTTAGCAACTTCTACAATTTCATCCTTTTTAATCTTCTTATAAAAGCTTTCCATAAATACCACTTGAAAAAACCATAAAACAACAATTAAAATTCCTATCAATAAAGACAAGTAACCAAAAAGCTGCCATCTAATACTCAGTTTACTTTTCTTCAAAGCGATATCCCACCCCTCTTAAGGTGACAATACGAGAGGCATGTTCTCCTAAACTTTTGCGCAGTAACTTAATATGCGTATCTAATGTGCGATCATCTCCATAATAGTCATAACCCCATACATTACTAATCAAACTTTCTCTAGAAAGTGCAATGCCTCTATTTTTTACCATATAGAAAAAGAGATCATACTCTTTGGGTGTCATCTCAACATTTCGACCATCTATTCTTACTTGTCTGGCATCAAAATCAACCTCTAACCCATCAAATTTCACTACATCTTTATTGGCAAGGCTTTGCTTGTTTACATCATGACGTTTCATAATGGCTTGAACGCGCATCATAAGCTCCTTAGTTGAAAAAGGTTTGACCACATAATCATCCACCCCAATTTCAAATCCATGGATGCGGTCATATTCTTCACCTCTGGCTGAAAGCATAATAACTGGTGTGTCAGAAAACTTTCTAATTTCCTTACAAGCAGAAAAACCATCTAATTCTGGCATCATCACATCCATAATAATAAGGTCATACGCTTCTTCATGACACTTTTCAATAGCTTCCATGCCATCACAGGCTTCAACTACCTCATGCCCTTCAAATTTTGCATACCTTTTAATTAATTCTCTAATCATTTTTTCATCGTCTACCACTAAGATTTTATACACATCCCTCTCCTCCTCTACTAAATTGTACCAATAATCTCTCTAATCTAAAAGGGGTATTTATAATCCGTTTTTGTTTTATAGTTTGTCTGCACCTTGCTTCTTATCATTAATTTTTATATGCAAATAGGTAGACTTTATACGTCTTAATCCCTAAGATGCTAAAGTCTACCTTATTGATTTTACCTAATTAATTATCGCTTGTTTGAATTTTTTCTTCTGTTTTTGTTTCAGGTACACTTTCAGAAAGTTCAACATGAAGAGTGACTAATTTACCTTCCCTAGATACAATCACTGTAACGGTTTCACCCACTTTATGTTGCTGCAAAATTTGTTTTAAGTCAGCCATTGATGTAATTTGTGTATCACCAACTGCAACAATACAATCACCAACTTTAAGTCCACTCTTCTCAGCTTTTGTTCCTTCCGTTAATTTTCCAATATAAAGACCTAATTGATTGACACCATATTGATAAGCTTTTTGAGCAGAGTCAATTTCAACAACACTTACACCTAAGACAGGTCGTCCCTGAACATAGCCAACATCCATGATAGATTTTACAACTTCTTTGACAACATTAACAGGAATTGCAAAGCCTAAACCTTCAATACTTGTGCCTGATGAAGAACCACCAGATTTTGCAACTACAAGACCAATAAGTTGTCCTTGATCGTTAAACAAACCCCCACCTGAATTTCCTGGATTAATAGCCGCATTGGTTTGAAGCAGCGTCATCTTTTGATTTTCAAGTTGAATTTCACGGTTTAAAGCACTAATAATACCATTTGTAACGGTTCCACCTAATCTTCCTAATGGATTACCGATTGCAATGGCTGTATCGCCTACTGCTAAGCTATCTGAATCCCCATAAGTAACCGGTTGAAGTTTAGCGCCTTCTACTTTAATAACAGCCACATCAGTTTGTGGATCGGTTCCAACAAGTTTGGCTTCATATTCTTCACCACTCGTTAAACGAACGGTAATTTTATTAGCGCCATCAATCACATGATTATTGGTAGCAATATAGCCATCGCTAGAAATGACAACGCCACTACCAGCGCCTTGACTCACATACTGTCCAAAGAAAAAGTCACTACTAACGGCTTCTGTTGTAATCTCTACAACAGAGGCTGCAGCCACATTGGCCACCTCTGCTACTGAAAGTCCCCCAGATGACTTGCTAGCACTGGTTTGACTAATGGTATTTTGTGGCATCTGACTCACAGTAGGTTGATTAGCCGCAGCTTCTTTATTGGCTTCTACCTGCTCCTGAATCCAGTTATGTGACGTATATAAACTTCCTGCTCCAAAAGATGCCAGTGCAACCGCTAAGGTTAAAGCAATACCTCTTCCTTTGTGACCTTTCTTTTCTCTCATTTTAATCATTGCAGGAATGCCTTCTTTATTCATCTCACTTTGTATTTTATTTTCTTCTAAGAAATTGTTTTCATGATTAAATTGTTCATTCATAACTTATTCCTCCCACTACAACTATGTCTTAATTTGTTTTTCTTTCTTTAACTGTCTTTATATTATTGCCCTTAAGTGATAAGTATATGAACATTCATTGAAAAAAAGTTGAAGTTGCTAAAATTTATGCGTATTTTTTTCAATTGCTTCCATTTTAGCAAGCATTTCTTTTCTACCTTCTCGATCCCATAAGCTGACAAGCCAGATGACGATAATCGCTAATACAAACCCTGGCACAATTTCATATAAGTTAAATAAAATAATGTTAGGAAAAGCCGAAGCAAGTTTTGGCCAAGCCATCGTGGTCACCCCACCTGTAATCATCCCACAAATTGCTGCAATTCTGGTTGTTTCTTTATAAAATAGGGACATGATAACGATTGGTCCAAAAGTTGCCCCAAATCCTGCCCATGCATAAGAAACAAGGGCTAATACCGATTCATTTTCTGGATCCATAGCAATAAAATATGCAAGAATAGCTACAACAATAATGGTTATACGACTCACCCATACCAGTTCCTTTTCAGATGCTTTTTTACGAATGAGCCCTCTATAAAAATCTTCAGAGATAGCAGAAGCTGTAACTAACAATTGTGAATCTGCCGTACTCATCACTGCCGCTAAAATAGCGGATAATAAAATCCCACATAGGAAAGTTGGCGCATAACGGATAACCATTTCAATAAAAACATGTTCTGGGTCACTAATAAGCTGACCATCCGTTAGTGAACGTCCTAACATTCCAATAAAGATAGCGCCTACAAGTGAAATGATCACCCATCCCATCGCAATGATTCTTGAACGACTAATTTCTTCTGGATCATGGATAGCCATAAATCTTGTTAAAATATGAGGTTGACCGAAATATCCTATTCCCCATGCTAAAGCTGAAATAATACTCATAACAGCTGCTCCAATGGTTGCACCTGAACCTGCTAGTCCCTCTACACTCCATAAACTTGTATACCCTGTTGCTGAAATACTTTCTTTAGCACCATTTAAAATATCTAAATCAAATTGAACAGCTTCTTGGTGAGTTAGTACAATCATAAGGGGTAATCCTATAATTGCAATAAACATTAATATACCTTGAATTAAGTCTGTCCAACATACTGCTAAAAAACCACCTAAAAATGTATAAATAATAATAATAGTCGCCCCAATAAGGACTGCTTTTTCATACTCAATATGAAAGACATTATTAAGTAACTTACCACCTGATACAAAACTAGATGCCACATAAAAGACAAAAAATACTAAAATAAAAATAGCTGAAATGATACTCAGTATTTTTTTATCATCATTAAATCGTTTTTCAAAATAAGAGGACAACGTGATGGCATTATCACATGCCTCAGTATAAACACGTAGCCTTTTTGCTACAATCTTCCAATTTAAATAAGTTCCTATTCCTAAACCAATGGCAGTCCATCCCGCACTACTGACCCCGCTCAGATAAGCAAGCCCAGGTAGTCCCATTAAGAGCCAACCACTCATATCAGATGCTTGAGCACTAATAGAGGTTACCCATCTACCTAATTTCCTTCCACCTAAAATATAATCCTCCAAATTCTTTGTTTTAAAGTAGAAATATCCACCAATAGCCAACATCCCTAATAGATATAGGCAGAAAGTCACGATGATTGCTATGTTTTTATCCATCTTTCATTTTGCTCCTTAATCACTTATTATATATTCATATTGTTTCATTATATAGGATATTTGCCATTTTTTTCAAGAAATCATAGTAAAACAAAGCGTTTCTCTTAAGGTGATTTATTGATTTTGCCATTAAAAAATACCTTGAAACATCATATCATTTCAAGGTATCTCTCTTATATATTATAAATGGATTACTTACTTTTATATTAATTATCTAATAAAATTTTACTGACATGATCCATGATGCGTTTTTTATCAGTTAAAACATCATAAAATCCTTTTGCTGGATATAACCTTTGTATATCAACTGTTCTCATATCTCCAATTTGTAGTCTCGTAATATAGTGATTTGTAAAATTTTTTACTTCAATATCCATCTGAAACTCTTTATCAGGCGGCAGTGAATTCAACTTTACTGAAGTAGTCGGTATAATAATAAGTTTTGTTTTAAAGGATTTAAGCACATAGCACCAATGTCCTCCATATAACTCCTTTGGAAAACCTCTTGTTAAGTTAAAGTAAGCAATTTGATGAACTTTAGGTAGTTGTTTAGGTCTATAAAAAGTAGTGGATGGATCCCCTGTTTGATTTGGCGTCAGTTCATCATAAAAATACTTAATCTGTCCTATTTGATAGTTTAAGTCTTCTAAAAAGCCCCGCTTTTGCTCATAATGCTTAATGTTGTTAAAGTCTTCAAGTATTTTTTGCATAAACTCTTCATTAGTCACATACATCCCCCTTCTTCCAATAAACAATTATGTAACCTGTCTCATTTTACTTTTTAATCCCTATAATTAAGGATAAGGTTCATTTAATTTATCGGACCTTATCCTTAATTCATTTAGTCTTTGCAACATATTTATACGTTTTTTTACAAAATTTTAGCCTATTACTAAAGACGGTGAAGATAGAACTAATTTAATAATAAATAGAATAGCTAACACATACATCAGTCCACTCACTTCTTTATGCTTTCCTGTTAAAACTTTAATCACTACATAAGTAATGCCTCCGAAGATAATTCCTTCAGAAATACTATAAGCAAATGGCATCATCACAAGTGTTACAAATGCTGGTAAGGCTTCTGTAATATCTGAAAAATCTACCTTTACAATGCTATCCAACATTAATACGCCAACAATAACTAATGCGGGTGCTGTAGCAAATGATGGAATGGCTAAGAAAATAGGCGAAAAGAAAATTGCAAGGGCAAAGCAAATAGCTGTTACAATACTTGTTAATCCTGTTCGTCCCCCTTCAGCCACACCTGCTGAACTTTCTACAAAAGTCGTCACGGTTGAAGTTCCTAAAAGCGCCCCTATAGAAGTCCCAATGGCATCCGCCAAAAAGGCTTGTTTAATACGAGGTAATTCACCCTTCTCATTAAGATAACCTGCTTTATTAGCAACCCCCATTAAGGTGCCTAGTGTATCAAATAAATCGACAAATAAAAATGAAAAGACAACAATGATAAAGTTAATCAAACTTGAACCATTACCAAAAATTTCACTTAAGCTAGGTAATTTAAATGCCACACTACCTAATCCACTAAATAAGTTAAAACTTACAATGGAACTAGGAATTAATGAATAACCATCAACTCCCACTTGATACCAACCAATGAGTTCAGCAATAATGCCAAGTATGTAAGTTACAAAAATACCAATAAGTGCAGAACCCTTTACGTTCTTCTTCATAAGTGCTGCAGTTATGAAAATACCAACCATGCATAACACTGCTTGAGGTCTAAGCATATCCCCTAACGCAATATAAGTACTTTCACTCGCTACAATAATCCCAGATCCTTTAAATCCAATGAATGTAATAAACAAGCCAATTCCAGCACTTACTGAGTATTTCATACATTTTGGAATCGCATTAAATAAAGCTTCACGCACATTACATAATGTTAATGCAATAAAAATGACCCCTTCTACAAATACAGCAGCTAATGCCCATTGCCATGAATAACCCATTCCTAATACAACAGAATAGGCAAAATATGCATTAAGTCCCATTCCTGGTGCTAATGCAAATGGATAGTTAGCAAGTAGCGCCATGGCAACTGTTGCAATGACTGAAGCAATAATAGTAGCACTAAAGATACCGTTTTTATCCATCCCCGTTGCACTTAATATGTCCGGATTAACTGCTAAAATATAAGCCATTGTCATAAAGGTGGTAATTCCTGCAATCACTTCTTTTTTCACAGTTGATCCATTTTCTTTGAGCTTAAAAAACTCCATTTCAAAACCCCCTCAATCCCAAGTTAATAAATATAATTTGTCTCCCATTTTCCCACTACCGGAACACACCTATTATGATATATTATTAACATTATGTGGTCAATATTGCATATTTCGAAATTGCAATTTTATTCTTTCTATAGCCATTTAAGCAACACTCCACCTATAAATGACAAAAAGAGAAATGCTTATGACTAACCGCCTGTGCATTTCTCTTTTTATTCATGCCTTCTTTAAGAAGAGCTACTAATGCTTTCCTATTATATCATCTTTTTGTTTTATATATATTTTTGTTGCTCCATCTAGATTAGTGAATCAATGACGACAATACAAGCTTTACAATAAATAGAATCGCTAAGATATACATCATCATACTGACCTCTTTTCTTTTCCCTGTCAATACTTTGACAAACACAAAAGAAATACCTCCAAACACAATTCCTTCTGCAATACTTCCTGTAAATGGCATCATTGCCATCGTTAAAAACGCTGGTAAAGCTTCAGAAAGGTCTTCAAAGTTAACTTTTAAAATCCCATCTAACATTAAAATTCCTACTACAATAAGTGCTGGTGCTGTAGCAAATGATGGAATCGCTAAAAATACTGGTGCTAAAAATAAAGCTAACGCAAAACATACCGCTGTAGAAATAGCTGCTAATCCTGTGCGTCCACCCTCCATAACCCCAGCCGTGCTTTCAACAAAAGTTGTTACGGTAGATGTTCCTAATAATGCCCCTACGGTTGTTGCCACTGCATCTGCAAAAAAAGCTTGTTTCGCTCTTGGTAACTCTCCTTTCTCATTTAAATACTGTGCCTTACTTGCTACACCCATTAATGCCCCTAATGTATCAAATAAATCTACAAATAAAAATGAAAAAACAATGACTGCAAAATTAAACAAGCTTTCTACACTTCCAAAAATCTCATTTAACTTAGGCAATTTAAATGCTACTTCACTTAGTCCAGCAAGTAATGAGTCTGAATGGTCAAAGCTTGGAAATAAAGAAAAGACCCCTGCTTCAGGATTGACCACATACCATCCTATAAGCTCTGCTATCATACCTAATCCCCATGTTAATAAGATTCCCAAAAACATAGCGCCTCTTACATTTCGTTTCATTAAAACAACGGTTATGATTGTTCCTAAAATACATAATACAGTTTGTGGCTCAATCATGCTTCCTAATGCCACTAAGTTACTCGCATCTTCCACAACAACACCTGCATTTTTTAGTCCTACAAAAGCAATAAATAAACCGATTCCTGCACTAATTGAGTATTTCATACAATTTGGCATGGCATTAAAAAGAGCTTCCCTTACATTACATGCCGTTAATAAAATAAAAATAAGCCCTTCTACAAATACTGCGGCTAGGGCATATTGCCATGAATAACCCATTCCAATCACAACTGTATAAGCAAAAAAAGCATTAAGCCCCATACCGGGTGCTTGAGCAAAAGGGTAATTAGCAAGCACTCCCATTAATACGGTTCCTAATACAGCTGATAAAATGGTTGCCACAAACACCCCATGTCTATTCATGCCTGCCGCTCCTAAAATGTCTGGATTCACAGCTAATATATAGGCCATTGTCATAAAAGTTGTAATCCCTGCAATGATTTCTGTTTTTACGTTCGTTCCATTTTCCTTTAGCTTAAAAAAGTCCATAGTCGCCTCCAATTATGTCAACACATTTTGAATACTTGCCTATCATATCGTAATTCCAGCTAATGGTCAATAGATTTTTCGAACATTTTTTATGTCAATTAACTTTTTGTTCGATAATCTTATTTGACAGCATGATGGTGCTTTACCTTAGCGGCCTCATCTTTTACTTCCCTATTTCTTAAGTTTGACAGCGTCAATAAGTGGTTATACTTTTTATACATTCTCATTTTGCTGTCAATGTGCTATACTTACCTAAGTTACTATGAGTTTTACTCATAAATCCTTTGTTAAATGAGGTTTCTTATGACAAATTATAAACTTATTATTGCCTATGATGGCAGCCGATATAACGGTTTTCAAAAACAATCCAAGCATCCTGAAAAGACGATTCAAGGTAAATTAGAAAACGTTCTTACTAAGCTCTTTAATGAACCTATTCAAATTATCGGCTCAGGACGTACAGATGCAGGGGTTCATTCTAAAGGACAAGTTTGTAACTTTCATACCAAGACATTTATGCCTATTGAAACGATTTTACACTACTTACATGATTACTTACCTCAAGACATTGCACCTGTGCAGCTTTCTATTGCTTCTGAACGTTTTCATGCTCGCTATCATGTTGTTCGTAAACAATATACCTATACTGTAGATAATGGTTTTTTCCAAAACCCATTTACTTTAAAATTTGCTTATCATGTTCCCGAAACGCTCAATATAGAAGCCATGCAACAAGCTAGCCGTTATTTACTTGGAGAACATGATTTTAAAGCCTTTACTTCTCTTAAATCCAAAACCAAATCTACCATTCGTACGATTTATCGTATCGATATCGCCAAAAAAGGTAATGAACTTACTTTTACCTACGAAGGTAACGGTTTTTTACAACATATGGTACGCATCTTAACAGGTACACTCCTAGAAGTGGGCCAAGGTCTTCGTGATATCGATTCAATCCCTGCATTACTAGAAGCCCAAACACGCAGTGAAGCTGGTCCAAAAGTTCCACCTCATGGATTATGTATGGACCAAGTAACTTATTAGGAGGTGGCCTATATGCAATCCTTTGATATTACCAACCGTAAAGAATTTATGAATAAGCTTCTTAAATCCGATTTATTTGAAAGTTTCGAGGTCAGAGAAGTGATTTCTCACACTGCTTTTAAGTTAGTGATTGATGGTAAAAGGAATATGGAATACTTTAATGACATTGAAAATGATTCGGACATGGTTTATTCGGAGTATCTTTCTTGGGGAGAATTGCGCAAACATGTTTATGAGCTGATGCAAGGTCATAAGCTCCCTACTTACTTTAAAATTATTTTATCCACTAAAGCTGAGAAAACGATGCAGCTTTCCCCTGATGCTTCTACTTTTTATCTGAATATTACCTTTAAAGATAACTTGATTACTTGCAGCACGGGTACAGCATATAAAACCTTTATGCTCGATAAAAGTGCCGACCAAATTTGGGATGAACGCATCAAACACTTCTTATTTAAATACCAATTTATTTAGTCGAAGGTCATTTGATTCAGTGTTCTAAATATTGCTTTAATCTATTGTATTTTAGGGAGGTGCCTTATGAACTATGGCAAATTGCAACTGAGCTTCATTTTACTTCTTATCATGACGCTTATTTTGTCCTTAACTTGCTTTTTTATTGTTCATCATCTATTTTTTACAATCACTTCAATCATTGCTATGATTCTTTGCCTTTTAGGTTTAGTTTATACCATTAAAAAAGAAGAGGAAGTCAAAAAGTCCCATTCAAAAAAATAATCTACCTCATTAAGGGGGTAGATTATTTTTTTATATTATTGTTGTTGTTTGCCTCTCATCATTTCTTCTTGAGCTTCAATCATTTTTTTAACCATTTGCCCACCAACAGCTCCAGCTTGTCTAGCCGTTAAGTCACCATTATAACCTTGTTTAAGAGAAACACCTACTTCTGATGCACATTCTTGTTTGAATCCTTGTAACATTTCTTTGTTATTTGCCACTTTAGTTGTCTCCTTCAAACTATATTTGTTTTTGTAAGTTAATTGATCTTGCTTACAATCCTATTTTCTCCTAAATGCCACAAATTATGAAAAAAACTTTTTACCAATTTATGTTTTTTTAGCCTAGCTTATTTTTAATCAACGTGCTTGACATTCTAAATAAAATGCCTAATATTAAGTATGCATTATAATTTCTTCAAAATAATGTCGTATAGTATAAATTATTAAATATATCACTTAAGGAGGAAGACAATATGTCTAGACAAGGAACTTTATCTATTCATAGTGAAAATATCTTTCCTATTATCAAAAAATGGCTTTATTCAGACCATGATATTTTCACTAGAGAACTCATCTCTAACGGATGTGATGCCATTTTAAAATTTAAAAAACTTTGTGATTTAGGGGAAGCAACGGATACCGTTAATGAAGATTTTAAAGTAACGGTGACTTTAAATAAAACGAACAAAACTTTAACTTTCTCTGATAACGGTCTAGGAATGACCGAAGAAGAAATTGAAAAATATATTACACAAATTGCTTTTTCTGGTGCCACAGAATTCTTAGAGAAATACAAAGACAAAATGAGTGATGATCAAATTATTGGCCACTTTGGTCTTGGTTTCTACTCTTGCTTTATGGTGGCTCAAAATGTAGAAATTGATACTGTATCTTATCAAACAGGAACTGCTGTTAAATGGGTATGTGATGGTGGCACTACTTATGAAATTTCTGAAGGAAGCCGTAAAACACGTGGAACAACTATTACACTCTTTATTAATGAAGAGAGTGAAACGTTCTTAGACTTCTACACTTTAAAAGATGTTATTGAAAAATACTGCTCATTTATGCCTGTTCCAATTTATGTGATTGACGAAGAAGCTGAAGCGAAAAAAGCAGAAGACTATGAAAAAGCACTTAAAGAACATAAAGAAGGTGAAGATGAACCCGTTAAACCAGCTGCACCAGCTCCAATTAACGAGACTTCTCCACTTTATATCAAGCAACCTTCTGAATGCAAAGATGAAGATTATAAAGATTTCTATCGCTCTACATTCCATGATTTTAATGAACCACTCTTTTGGATTCATTTAAATATGGATTATCCATTTAATTTAAAAGGTATTTTATACTTCCCTAAACTCGCTAACCAATATGAAACAGTAGAAGGAAAAATTAAACTTTACAACAACCAAGTATTCGTAGCGGAAAACATTAAAGAAGTCATTCCTGAATTCTTATTACTTCTTAAAGGGGTTATCGATTGCCCTGATCTTCCTCTTAATGTTTCAAGAAGCTTCCTTCAAAATGATGGTTATGTGACTAAAATTGCAGACTACATCACCAAGAAAGTGGCTGATAAACTTATTTCTCTTTCTAAGAAAGAACCTGAAAACTTCCAAAAATTCTGGGATGATATTTCACCATTCATTAAATATGGCTGCTTAAAAGAAAGCAAATTTAATGATAAAATGAAAGATTATATTCTTCTTAAAACAACAGAAGATACTTACTTAACCCTTAAAGATTACCTTGAAAAAGTGGCTGACACCAGTAAAGATAAAGTATTCTATATTACAGATAAAGATCAGCAATCTCAATACATCAAACTCTTTAAAGATAATGGTCTTCTTGCTGCTTATCTTGAGCATCCAATTGATGCCCCATTTATCACTTTACTTGAAAGAGAAAATAGCGGCGTAAAATTCACACGTATTGACTCTGATATTTCTTCTGCTTTAAAAGGTGATGCAACCGATAAATCACAAGAAGAAACACTTACAAAACTGTTTAAAGAAAAATTAGGTAATGACAAACTTAAAGTGTCTGTTGAAAACTTAAAATCAGAAGGCATCGCTTCTATGCTACTTATTTCTGAAGAAAGCAGACGTATGCAAGAAATGATGAAAATGTACAATATGCAAGGCATGAACTTAGGAATGCCTGATGAAGAAGTCACTCTTGTTTTAAATCAAAATCATCCACTCATTGATGCCCTTATGCATAAAGAGTTGGCAGAGGATACAAAATCTCTTCTTTGTCACCAACTTTATGATTTGGCTCAGCTTTCTAACCATACTTTAAGTCCAGAAGCTATGCATGATTTCTTAGAACGTAGTAATCAAATACTCGGTATGATGATTCAATAATAACCTTATAAAAAGAAGTGGAATGCGCTGTGCATTCCACTTCTTTTTATAAGGCATTTTAATAATAATTACAACCACACCCACTATTGTTGTTACCTATACAATTATTGCTATAGTGATTAAAACATCCCCCCGTTACACTTAAGCTCATTAAATCACCTAATGCCTCAAAAAATTGCCCCAAACACTCTGTTGTATCGTCTTCTAAAACATTCACTAGAATAAGGGCAATAATGGCTGCAAAAATAATAATCATATTACGATTATTACAATTGCACTCACATCCGCCATGACTTTGTGTATTATAAAAATTTCCCATCTTATCACCACTTTTTATAAGTTCAGTTATACTATATGTATTGAAGATAAAAATTGTTAATTATTTCCATCTATTTTTTTAATCATATCGTGTTATTCTTGTCAGTTTTTACGACTCATCTTGTCCATATTAGGCAAATTAATCATAATCATCCTTTTGAATGAATAGGATAAGATTGAATGAAAAGCGTACTACATAGTTTGTTTGCTCTTAACTTTCAAATAAGGAGTGGTTTTATGAAGGAAAATAGAATTGTGGCAGCTGTCGGAAAACCTACGCCACTTTTTACCGCCTCTAGTACCAAAGGCCTCATTAGCTTAAAAGATTATGCTGACAAATGGGTCATTTTACTGTGTAACCCAACAGAATTTAACGCTTGGCGTAAAAATGAATTTATTTATCTTATGAAGCATGCTAAGACATTTAATGAACAAGGTATTGAACTTCTGCCCATCAGCACCGATCCAAAAGCCTCTCATTTACAGTGGTTTTATGGCAACGCCAGACTGGGAACATATTCCATGCCTTTTCCTATCGTGGATGACCGTGAAGGTACTATTGCCAAACTGTATGGTCTAGACTTATCAACTTATGATAAAGGCAATGCGCCACAAATGCATGCCTTTATCATTGCCCCTGATCAAACCTTAGTTAAAATGGTAACTTATCCATCATTAGGAAGTAGCCAACTAAGCGAACTCTTTACAATGGTATGTGATCTTAAATCTCACTATCGCACCCAGATTCAAAATGCCAATAACCAACCTTCTGGTGACTTTCCACTTTGTCCAACCCAGCCTATTGTAGGAGAATATGTACTTGGCAATCCTTCCAATGTGGATGGGCACCTCTTAGACTTTGTCATTTATGCTTTTGCACTCATTAATTCAGATGGTTCGTTGTCCGTTTATTCAACGCGTTACCTCACAGAACTTGCCAACTTAAGATTAGAAAATCCTTATTTAAAAGTCATTATGGCTATTGGCGGCTGGGGGGCTGATGGTTTTTCTGATGCTGCACTCACCCCAACTTCCCGTTATAACTTTGCAAGAGAAGCTAAACGTTGGGTGGATGAATATGGATTAGACGGTATTGATATTGACTGGGAATATCCTGGCAGCAGTGCTTCTGGTATCCGTTCCCGTCCTCAAGACCGTGAAAATTTCACCTTATTATTAACTGCCCTAAGAGATGTTCTAGGGGAAGATGCTTGGCTAAGTGTGGCAGGCACAGGAGAAGCCAGCTATATTCGTAATGTAGAAATTGCTAATATCGCCCCCATTATCAATTACTTTAACTTAATGGCTTACGACTTTACGGCTGGTGAAACAGGTGCCACTGCTGGTAGACATCAGTCTAACCTTTATGTTTCAGAACTCGGCTTAGGTAATACAAGTGTAGATGGTCAAATTAATAACCTGATTGATGCAGGTATGCCACCTTCTCAAATCTTAATGGGCATTCCCTTCTATGGTCGTTATGGAGCCACTCAAACTAAGACCTTTGATGATCTTCGAAAGAACTATATTAATAAAAACGGTTATCGCGTGCTATGGGATAATGTGGCTAAAGCTCCTTATATCGTAGATCCTAATGGGAACTTTGCTTATTCCTATGACAATCTGCTTTCCATCTACTTCAAGGGTTTATATATTGCTGAAAACTGCCTAGGCGGTATGTTTGCATGGCAAAGCGGAATGGATCAAGCCAATATACTCACCAATGGCATGTCACAAGCCATTAGAGATATCGATCAATTAGAGGATTTGCTTTCTAAAGCCTATTATCTAGAGGAACAATAGGCTGCAACGCTAAAAGTAGGCTAATCACCCAATGGGATGGTTAGCCTACTTTTTTAACCCTACTCATAAATTTTATAGTGCTTTCCTTCTTTAATCATAACTGGAATAATTTCAAGTGGTGCTTCTACTTCAATCCATTGTCCCCCTTCATATGCTTTTTTGGTATAAGCATCTGTCCACTTAGTATCTTTAGGTAAATAAAGCTTTCTAGTAGTTGCACCTGCTTCCATAACTGGGGCTACAATTAAATCTGGTCCAAATAAGTATTGGTCTTCCACTTCCCAACATTTTTCATCTTCATAGTAATCATAAAACATTGGACGCATCATTGGAGTCCCTGTTTCACTAGCCACCTTCATCCCTTCTCGAATGTAATCTCGCAAAGATTCTCGAATAAAGAGATAAGATTTTAAGATTTCGTAGTTGTCTTCCCCAAAGCTCCAGACTTCATTATCTTGACCTGATGTTAATTGTCTAACCCCATCGATGAATTCTTCTTCACGTTCATACCAAGGTGAACGTTCTCCATGCATACGGAACACTGGACAAAATGCCCCCCACTCAAACCAACGCACTAACAATTCTTTAAAGGCTTCATCACGGATATCGCCTCCTAAGAAACCTCCAATATCAGACGTCCACCAAGGAATCCCTGCAATCCCCATACTAAGTCCCAGGATGTGTCGCATCATAAAAAATGGTATTGCCCGTCCAAGTCATATGATTGCTATTGCCACGATCAGAACGTACCAGATAACCTTTATCTGCCATTTCTCCGAAGTTTTCACTCTTTTCATCAATGGTTGGCCATACAGAAACCACCGTTTCAATGCCTAAACTCTTAAGTTTCTCCACCATTGCCTTTGGATCTGGCCAATCTCTTGGTTCAAATTTAAAATCACCTTGTCTGGTCCAGTGGAAGAAGTCTACGACAATGGCATCCATTGGTAAACCTCTTCTTTTATGTTCTCTAGCTACTGCTAACAATTCTTCTTGATTACGATAACGTAATTTACATTGCCAATAACCTAATCCATACTCTGGCATCATTGGCGCGCGTCCTGTCGCTGCTGAATATTGAGCTTCTATTTCTGCTGGTGTATCCCCTGCTGTAATAAAATAATCTAATTTTTTAGTGCTTCTTGCATACCACTCTGTTTTATTGGTTCCAAAAGTGGCACTACCAATGGCTGGGTTATTCCATAAGAAACCATAGCCTCTATTGGAAATCATAAATGGCACACTGGCTTGACTATTGCGATGAGCCAGTTCCAATGTGGCACCTTTTTTATTTAAATGCTTCTCTTGATATTGACCCATCCCATAAATTTTTTCGTCATCAAAAGCCTCAAAACGTGCTACTAAACTAAAATCCGTACTACCTTGAATCGGTTTTAATTCTCTAGCATATATGCGAAGTGGCACACAGTAACAATTTAATCGATTACGGTTGCGCCAATATTCCTCTGTTAACAACTCACCTTTTTGATTGTAGTAGCTAATCCAGCCTTCATGTGAGACCTTTGCAGTGATTTTGCCATTTGTAATGGCGGTCTGAGTTCCTTTTTGATGATATTTTTTATAACATGCATCTTTATACCAAGGATCCGTCACATCCACTTCTTCGAAGGTAATCTCTGCTTCACAAGGTTTTACAGGCTCTACGAGTGCCCAATCCTCTTTATCCATTTTAGCTTCAGCAGTCATTCGTACTCTTAGTGAATTTTCCCCCCAAGGTTCAATCCATACTTGTGACGCCCCCTCTGCAATGACTAAACGATTTTTTTCTTTAATAAGTCTCATAAATTTCCCTCCATTTTTTAAGTCATCTTCTACTTTCTTTTCTTACTATGTATTAATGCCTTTTGTCTTACTAGCTAGGTTCTCCATATAGTACCCCTACAGAGCCTGTGCCCAGATAAAATCTGCCAAAGCATCTTGAATCTCCCTCAATGCTATTGATGTCGCCTAACATCTGCTTACTTGTATTGAGTCTAGTTCATGTTTCACCATAGTCATAAGAACGATACACACAATCGGCATCTTTTCCGTCCTTCATACGACAAATCGTGGTATAAACCACAAACCCCGACTTAGATGAGCAGGTTGAAATGCCACTTAAACCATAATCTAAAGCGTTAGCTGCTTCTTTGCTATTCTCATTTTCAAGGTCAATTGGCGTCAAATCACTCCTCACAGGAGAGGAAATTATTAAAGGCCATATTGCTCTCCGTATTTCCATTTTTAAAAAAGAAAACGGCGGCTTTTGTATCATAGCGTCTTTTTAGATTTCGTCATAGGCATTAAGTGCAATTTCCAAAGAATCAATTACAGTTATTCCAACCGCTGGTAAGCCAACAATTACTGCGCTTTTTACTTCATCACGACTGGCACCTAACTTTTTGGCATTTTTCACATGGAGATTTAAGCCCCCAGTCATTCGTATCGCAGAAAGAACAGCAATATAAGCTAATTCTCTTACCTTTTCATCTAACGCACTTGACTTTGCCTGTTGCATGACCATATTCATGTACGCTTTTCCGGTTCCTCCGGTTTCTTCCATAAACACATTAAAGCTGTTTGTTGCACCTTTCATATTACTTGTCCTCCTGATTATTTTTTAAAGCTTCTGGTAAATCTACTCCCATTGCAGAAAACCCCACATATCCTTTTGCAGTAATTTCATAAATTGTAGAAGTATCTCCCTTTAGTTTAACCCAGCCTTCGCTTAGGAAAAATTCTAAGAGAGTTCTTCCTAATTTTCCGCCAATATGATCATAGCATTTTCTGCCCATAAATGGATACATACTCATGAAACTAACTCCTTTCCTATAAATAATCGCTTTCATATTATTAGATGCTTATTTTTATCTAAAGTCCCGACTTCATTTAAACTTTTTTATAAAAATCAGCTACTAACTTAATAACTTTATCATACCATTCTTGGTGTGGACGATAATCAGGTAAGTTATGATAGTAGTATAATAACTTTTGATAGGCTTCTGAATTGTGGTTGTAATCATTTGTTGTGTAATTCAATTCAGATATTATTTGTCGCATTTTTTCCTGCATAGAATTTCGATTATTAACAAAATCAATCCATGCGGTGCATCTGCAAGAATTTGCTATGTCAAAGAAGCTACAATGTCCTTTGAAAAAAATCTCCAGATTTAATCTTGCACGGTATAGCAGCCCTTTAACTGCTTTAGGCGAACATCCTAATATCTCCGCAACTTCTTTAATTGACAAGCCAAACATATCAATTAGCGAAAAAGCAATCCTCTGATTTACTGACAATTTTGATGTCATAGCCAAGAAGCAACCATTTCTCAGTTTTATTACTTCTTCTGTAGTTGCCACTTCCTCAAATGACATCGGTATAGGGGAAGTCAGAAATTTGCCCTCACACTCTAACTCATCAATGTTTTCAACATAATCAATATTTTCTCGTTGTTGTTTGCGTAACGACATACGAAACTCATTGACACAAACAGTACGGAGCCATTTTTTTATTGCATTAGCACTTCTAATTTCTTTTATATGTAACCACGCTTTAATAAAAGTTTCTTGGGCTAAATCTTCTGCGTATTCAGGATTAGCAGACAACTTTAATGACAAATTATAAACATACTGACCATAAGTCTCAATGATATTTTCGATTGTCGGGTTCTCTTTGCAACGACGATCAGAAGGCTTTTTAGCGTTTTGGGGTATCAACCATATCCTACTAAATTTGACGGCACCTTCTATTCGATTTTCTTCGCATAATTTTTGTATGCGTCGTTCTGAAATTTCCCATACTTTAGCAGCATCCTGTACAGAAATAAAATCCATATATGTTACCTCCCAAAATTTACTGAAGATAATTATATACGGTCAAACGAATAAAATCAATTTACATATTAGTGAAATTAAATAGTCAGTAATAAGAAAATCAAAGTCGTTCAATAATATTATCTGAAATGTAAAATTACATTAGGTGATGTTATGAAGATAGAGCGAGATGAACGACGGTTTGATTTTCACGATATAGGAAAAGCGATTAAGGATGTTAGGAAAGCCGCATTTTTGTTTTTCTTGAGCCAGACGAACGCCACAGATTTATAGGTAAAGCCACACGCCTCAATGAGCCGCAGGACCTCTGAAAGCTGTGGGAACGTGGCCCATAAAAAAGTGCGCTGTCCCGAGCGGTCAGATCCTCCCGCCACCGGGAGCGCACATAACTCCTGATTTTCCGCCGCCTGTGTCAGCCGAATGCGTTCCTTAGCTGGGGCGGTTTCAAACTGTGTTGACAGCGGACAGAGTGACAGCTTATTTTTTAGGACTTGTTATCCCTGATACCGTATTCTCTCAACCAGCGTTTCCTTTTTCAGATTACTGCTTAAAACACAGGAAAGCACAATCTGTAAAATACCAACCAGAAAAATCATAACAATAATTGGTATAAGAGGAACATGATAGACGTTCACTCCAAAAATTCCATTATGTTTCGCATATGAAAAGAGTGCATAGCCAAGTGGCAGACCGATGATCAGCGCTACACATATGGTGCCAACCGTAAAAATCAGTCCCTGTAACTGAAGGCATAAGTTTAACTGTTTATTTGTCATACCGACAGCCTGCAATACGCCATATTCCTGCTTTTTTGTCGTGATATTCATAATCATTGTGTTCGCCAGATTCATAAACCCGATGAGTCCTACGATTGCCATAAACAGATAACATCCAAGTTTCATCATACGACTTGCATATTCTGCAGATTGTAATTCTGCATAATAGGTGTCCATCTTTACATGAGCAGTATTGGAAATTAGGTCGTTCAGACTTTGCTCCACAGATGCCATATCTTTTTCATCACAGTCCACCCAAAGATAGCCATAAGATGTCCCTTTCGGATTGATGGAACGATATACGCCTTCCGGAATTACAAGATAAGTGTCCATGATTAATCGCAATACGTGCTTCATGCTCCGTATCAATATTTCCCACATAATTAGAGATAATTACAAACAACACACAGGAAAGCCCCATGGTAAAGATGGTCCCCATTGTTCTTCTCGGATTGCCCTTGACATTTGCCATTGCCATAGAAAATACGGTTACATTTTTTCTGCCATTTCGCTTTCCCAGCTTTTGTGTTCTGGGACTTTCCAGATACCGTGTTGCTTCTATCGGTGAAATCTGGGTTCCAAAAAATACACACATTTATCCATTGATGAACGATATAAATTGCAAATTTATCATAATGATGGTCTTACCGTTTCACAAATAGCTAAAAAATTATCAAGAAACAAATCAACCATTAGTCGTGAACTTTCCAGAAATTCTGTTGTTCAAAAGGATACTCAGTTACGGGAACATATGTGTTATTTTGCTGATACCGCTCAAAATCACTATACTAAAAGGCGCAAAAACTGTGGCACTAAACTAAAACTTGAACCCTGTATGGACTGTATTTCTTGGGTGGAAAATAAGATTAAGGATGATAAATGGTCACCTGATGCTGCTATCGGAGAATTTAAAAAGTTATTTCCTGATAAGCCTTGCGTCACAACTAAAACCTTTTATAATTATATTGACCTTAGACTGGTTGATGTCAAACCTATAGACTTGCTTTTAAAAGTTAAGTTACGACAACACTCTAAACATGTCAAAAAACATAAAAAAGTATTAGGGGATAGTATAGAAATACGACCTGAAAGTATTAATTCACGTGAAGAAATAGGGCATTGGGAAATAGACAGTGTTATTGGTGTGCGTGAAAAATCAAGTGTTCTTATGACATTAACTGAACGTGCTACTCGTATGGAAATTATAGTAAAGACACCTGGAAAGAAAAGTATTTATGTTCAAGAAGCCTTAATGGATTTAAAACAAAAATACGGTGAATCATTTAATAAGTTTTTTAAAAGCATCACTTGTGACAATGGCAGTGAGTTTAGTTTTGACGAAGCTTTTAAAGCTAAACTGGGAGTTAATTTTTACTATGCACATCCTTATTCTTCATACGAAAGAGGAACCAATGAAAATCATAATGGTATCATTAGAAGGTTTATACCAAAAGGTAAATCAATAGATGATATTTCAGAAGAATATGTTGAACGAATATGTAATTGGATGAATACTTTACCAAGAAAAATCCTAAACTATAATACACCCCAAGAATTGTTCTCCAACTATATGTTATCAGTATAGCGAGATAGGTTTTTCGCATAAAGCTTACCGTAAATAAAAAGAAACTATCTAACTTCATTTTTAGATAGTTTCACTTTACGTATAAGGTAGTTAAACGCTCAGGTTGCACCTCTGCAGAGCCTTATCCTTTTAACTACCTTATAATTATTGCCATTACTAAAAACTTATATACACATAAATTTCATTGGAGTATTGTGTTGCACTTATTTTTTCAATTTATCATCAAAAGAAAAATACATATCACAGCGCTTATAGCCCCAGTCAATATGACATGATGCCTGAATTGCATATAAAATGCATTTCCTTTATTTTCCCAGTATCCATGTTGCTCCAATAATTGCTTTCCCTGTGCATTTGTTTCAATATCCTTACCCTTAAGCCAGTCCGAAACATCATCAATCCCAGAAGTATCTTCCTTTGCAGCAATCTCTGTCATAAGATTCATTTTACACTTATAATCTTCATAAAACACATATGTGGTAAAGCAGTTCAATACTACAAAAAACAATATGACAGGCAATCCCACTGACAACATCACCGTGAGCTTCTTCTGATATCGCTTTGTCACTGTTGTACCTCCTGATTCCATATATATACCCAAGCCCTCTGATGTTCTTTATATAAACCGGTGCAGCCGGATTGTCTTCGATTTTCTCACGGATTCTTCTGATATTGACAGCTATCGTATTGTCATCCACAAAATCTCCATCCAGATCAAACACATTTTCTAATATTTGTGTTTTTGAAAGAATCTGTTTCGGATTTTGCAGAAAAAAGGTCAGCATTTTCAGCTCCGTTTTTGTCAGACTAATTTCCCGATTCTTTATCAGGACCTTCATTTCGCCTGAGATAAATACGATATCTCCTGAAATCATCTTTCCAGCTTCCGGTTTCTCCTGTCTGCGGCGGAAATGTGCTTCTATTTTCAGAAGAAGCATCGAAAGACTGAACGGCTTTGTAATATAATCATCTGCCCCAGCTTCGTATCCCATAACCTGGTCCATCTCCTGATCAAGTGCTGTAAGACAAATAATGTATGCATTTTGATTACACCTCATCCACCTTACAAATTCCAGTCCATTCCCATCTGGAAGATTCACATCACAGATGGTAACATCCACATGATTATCACTTGCAATTCTTTTCGCTTCTCTTATTGATTCTGCTGAAAAAACTTGATATCCGGATTTTTTCAGTGAAAATGTAATTCCACGATTTAAATTTTCATCATCTTCAACAACAAGTATACTTGGCATAGCACATGCACCTCTCCTTGTTAACTATATATGTTTAACCTGAATCCGTGAAGTTAGTTCTAAATAATTACCAGCTCATCAAATGCAATCTGTTGATACGAATTATGCTAACAAAATCCTACATCTATTCTAAATTCAGTTTCTATAATTGCTGTTTCACTTAAAAATGGGCGCACTTAATAAAGGTATTTTTTAGGCTTTTTTGCTTCTTATTCCGTTATACTAAAATGCTCTTGGCAAAAATCCATAAAGATATGTCGCCATACATTGCTTTTGCCCAGTCCCATAATAAGTTGACGAGCATGTGATGTGACGTGGCTTGCCATCATAATCATGTTACCAATTACAGTACGGAGACGACGGCGTTTCACTTCTCTCTTTTGATGTGGTGCTCGACCACCAATAGTTCCTTGACCAATCATTCTTAGGATATTGTATGCTATCATTCCAAGTTCAAGGACAAGCGCATTGGTAGCAAACCTTCCAGATGGAAGACGTTCAAGATCCATATCTGATTTGATTTCACTGTGAAATTGTTCGCATTCACCATGAGCATTGATATCTTTGCAGTATTGTTTTGCCATATCAAACCATTCGTCTTTACCTTCACGACGAAGATTACGTTTTATGATAAAGTAACATCCTTCTTCTATTAA
>CAKVCL010000009.1 GCA_934725855.1 uncultured Cellulosilyticum sp.
TAGTATTTACAGAAATGAATGACTTGGTCACTTGTATTTATTGGAATTTATAAACTACTTTCTTGTAAAGTGGTGTTCATTTAAAAGGAATTAAAAATAAAAGTTCGGTAAAAAGTTCGGTAAAAATCGTTAAGATTTATGTGAGTGCATCGTACAATTCATCTTGTTTGTTGGCGGCTGTACGTATGCTATCTTTCATAATATGAGTATAAATCTTAAGAGTAGTTTCTATATCAGCATGTCCGGCTAATTCTTGAACTTTTCTTATATTTTCTCCAGCTTCAATTAATCTTGTAATATAGGTGTGGCGTAAGGCATGAAAAGTAATTCCCTTATAAGTAGTTTTACCATCTATAGTTACTGGTCTTATCTTAGCTCTTTCACAAGTTCTTTTATGGTAGGCAAGAAGATTTCTAGGTGAAAGCGGGGTGTTATTGGAAGTAGTAAATACGAAAGAATCTTCATTATAATTTTTAGGTTTGTGAGCTATCAGCAGTTCATTTAAAAAGTTCGGAATAGGAATATCCCTATATCCAGCTGACGATTTTGGTGGTTTCGTAATAGTTTCTTTTTTATATTCTCCGGTATTAGAATAAATCTTTACATTTTGCATAACTTCAACAACTTTTATCACTTTACGCTCTGTATCGACACAGTTCCATTTCAAACTTATAACCTCAGATTTACGCATCCCTGTAAAAAGAGCAGTTAACATAGCAAGTTTATATTTTTCATGCTCTAATGCTTTAATATATGCTTTTTGTTCATCTAAAGTAAAGCAATCATCTGTCTTAGATATTTTGTTATTCTTTTTAGGCAAAGAAATTCCTTTTACAGGGTTTTTGCGTATAAGATTATTTGTACAGGCATATTCAAAGGCAGCCAAAAGTAATAGATAGTGTTGTCTCACATAAGAATAAGAATATTTGTTGCCTAGATTGTTTAAAAACTCTTGAATAGATATTTGAGTTATTTGGGATATTTGCATTTCTGAAATTTGAGAGGTTTTAATATTTTTGTTGTAGATATTATTTAGAAGCTCAAAAGTACTATGTGTAACCTCATTAATTTTAACTGTGAATAAGTAAGTATATACTAGCTGACTAACCGTCAAACGTTGCTTATTTAAGGAGGAACCATGAGTTTCAATATCTAATATATAGGCTTTCATTTTTTCCTCAGCAAGCTTTTTGGTTTTACCCGTAAATTCTTTTTTTACCCCATCAATAATAGCAGTGACACGCCAAGAACTTACGATTTCCTTCTTTGTTTTGGGGTCTATTAATATTTCACCTGTTTTAGGGTCTCTTTTATAACGAATACTATATGATGCCATTAGTTAAGTCCTTTCAAGTAGTCGATGGTGTGTACTTCAAGTATAGATAAAACAATTTAGATTCTAATATATGCTGTAATAACTTGGAAGGTAAATAGACCTATATTGGCTATTTACAGTTTAGATTTAAAATAGTAACTTCTGGGATTTACAATATTGCTTATTAGTTCCTTATCAGCATTAAACTAATTATATGAGGTGAAAGCCTAATCTCATAGTTTTGATATAAATAATCTGATAGCAACTTAGCAGTCCAAACATTACCTAGAAAGTCAAAATCGTTAGGCAATTTATGCTATACTACATCTAAAAGGTCATATTCCATTTCAGCTGTCATCTTGCAATTAGAGGGGGTTTTATCCCTATAGTCTTCCAATGCAGACATGCCAAGTTCATTCCAACGATTTAAATATGTGTAAATAGTGATTACATTTAAAGCAAGAAAATCGGAGATTTGTTTTATTGAATTGCCTTCTGTGAGCATAACAGCTGTAGTAAGAACATTTCTCCCTATTTCTGTAGGGTAAGAGTTTCTTAATTTTTTAGTTCATTTAATGAATACTCATGAAGGTCTGCTTTTACTGAGGTTGTTCTGCTCATAATATCATCTCCTAATAGTGTTTTTCTTAGGATATGAAAAAAGCAATAAAACATACGGTATATATGAGAAGTCAAGCTGGTTTATCTATACATTTATGCAATATTACCCATCTATGAGTTCTACATTTCTTATATTTGTACTAAGTATCCTATACAATTACTATACCATCTCATCTCACATTGCACTTCTATGTTATTTCTAACCTTTCCTCCTACTGTCTTTAAAAACTTCTCTGCTCCACCTCCAACAAATACCTTGTCATGCAAAACTGTCTTTCCAAACTTATTCTCAATATCCTTCATAATATCCCTGCATACACCAATTGCATCACTTAAATGCTCTTCTAAATTAAACTCTCCTTTTTCTGTCCTAATAATAGGCTTATTGCTATTAAATTTCCTATCAATCTGCTCAATAGTAACTTCAACACCTTCTTGAGCAATCTTCTCTTGCAACGCCTTATAAATATCATAAAGTGCAATATTTACTGTTCCATAATTAACGATCTTAAACTTTCCATCCCATTCAATAAGAAGAACATCTGTTGTTTTAAGTCCTATATCTATGATCAGTGTTGTATTATCTTTATCAATATAAGGACTAAGTGGCTTAACTGCAGCATACCCCTCTGCCATTACCTTTACATCCACAATATTAACTGATATCTCTTTTCCATTAACCACACCCTCAATAGTACCAAGTCCTCTCAACTTTTGTGCAAATTCTTCCTTTTTGGCTTTATAGATACTAATAGGAAGTCCTGTGCCTAGATTAATATAATGATTGCCTGCTCCATATACTGCATTTACTGCCCAAAGTATCTGATGTTCAATATATTCACGATTAGTTTTATCTACATTGGTTAGGGTTGATTGTCCAACACCAAGTGCTATCTTCATTCCTCTACATTCGATAATATCTCCGCTCATTAATGCTGTATCTGTTGAATATACACTATAAGTGTAGGCATTAATAATGTTGCCATCTGCTCCCATCCCTGCTACACAAATTGTTGAGTTGCCTAAATCTATCCCTATATTTTTCACGTTCTTCGCCATGCTGTCTGCTCCTGTTGTCTAAAATTCTTCTACTTCATCATATTGGTTATTATTGGTGTAAATTGGTGCACTGTGATGCCAGTTTGTTTCCGTTTGAGATCCGATTGAGGTTTCAATAACATGGGTGGGTGTGGTAAATGTTTCTTTTTGTACCGCTACGCCTTCACCTTGACTCAATATATACCAATCTAATGCTTTATTGATTTCACCATTTAAAGTGCGATAATTTATTTTTGCTAGTTGCTCAAGCTGCTCCTTTATTTGAGAGCTTATTGATATGCTAATTCTTTTGGTTTGCAAATTGCTCCCTCCTTAAAGGCTAGTTGCGAGATACCTGTCCATTCACTGGGTACTTCTTTGTATGTAGAACAAATCTCTTCATTCTTTCTGAATACTAGTCTAACACTTTCATCAATCGTTCCACCACTTAAAAGGACTTCAACTTCTTTAAAACGTTTCTTAAGTCTTTCAAGAGCATCTTCTGCCCATGTGCTAAGGTCAATACCTCTCCACATAATTGGCTTTCTTTTAGATTCAAGAGATACAACTTTTTCATCTTCTTGTTGCTCTTGAGGTTCTTCTTTTTTTACAACATGAAGAATACGTTTGTAGAAATTTTCAATTTCAGACACTACATACTCTTTAGTAATTAAGGATCTAATAATATCACTTGCTCTCTTAGGTGTAACATTTAAAAGCTCTGCAAAATATCTGTTAGATGCATAGCAGCCATTGCCTTTATCAAGTGCCTTAATCATTGCTAAAATAACTTTTTCTTGAATTGATAGGTTTTCGTCTTTTAAAACCTCAATATCAATCCATATTCCTTCTAAAGTGTTTGTAGTAGTATTTTGCATTGTTGTATCCTCCGTGATGTCTGTTTTATGTTAACTGTATTATACTATAACGGATATAACCAGTCAACAAGTATTTAATATAAAGGCTATAACCAACAGAGTATAATATGCTAAAATAAGGGTATACAAACAACGAGGTGACACTATATGACTATTACAAACAACATAATTGCTATATTAGAGCAACAAGATAAGACTATTTATTGGCTTGCAAAAGAATGCAATATGAAATATGAAAGCGTTCATAGATTAGCAAATAACAAAACCGAGTCTATTAGATTTGAAAATATGGCTAACATATGTAAAGCTTTAAACTGCACTCCAAATGACCTATTTAATATCTGCAACTAACAAAATATCGTTAGTTGCTTTTTTATTTACAACAGTAACAATCGTCACTGTCTCTCTATTATTGTTGTTATTATAAATATATTATAAAAGTTATTATAGATATATTATTTACCCCTGTACTCAGGCATTCCCCACCCTCTTTTCATTCATCCCACCCTACCAATAGATGGTATGCTCTGGATGAAAATAGATAGGCTAGCACCCCTAAATATAGGGTTGGTATAAGAATATGTATAGGTGTGTGGATAATTATGTTAATAAGCTGTGTATAATGATTTATACCAAAAAGAAACCAACCCGAAGGCTGGCTTATAAATTAAACAAATATTAAATTAAAATTGTTATAGCAGTAGTTTTCTGACGTTAAAATTATCACTTGTAAATATTAAATATTATTAAGCATATTAGTACTTAAAGTTTTGAATACTTGACAATATCTTTTAAACCCTTCCTGTCCAACAATATAAATATTAGGCATATATGAATACCTAGCTTTGGAATAAGCAATTCGTAACAAACCATTGTCAATAGCAGTATGGTTACTAAGTGCAACATCAACCTTTTTTTTACTAGCTTCTTCAATAAAATAGTCTAGTGAAGATAGATATGTTTGGATATCTGTTCTAGTCCATGGCGGAGTAGTCCCACCCCAAAGAGCAGCCATATGGAATGTACCATTATCTTTGACAGGGAAAATATAACTCAAGCAACCAGGCGTATGCCCCGGTGTACCGTATACATAAATCTTTTTGTTACCACATTCAATAACATCTTTATCATTTAAATATACATCAATATCATAATCTTTCCATGTCTCAGGTCTATTAGGCTTGGTGGGATGTTGACACCAGAAAATGTCATCGACTTTTGACATATAAGTCTTTACATTGTGTTTATCCACAAACCATTTACCACAACCTGTATGATCTACATGTCCATGAGTAAGTATAAGTTTATATAGCGAATCAGGATTCCATCCTACCTCTTTAATGGCATTGACAATTGCCTCATATGCCCTAACCGAAGGCCAAATTGCATCTATTACAATAAGTCCCTCAGTTGATTTCAACACAAAACAATTGGTTTCTTTTTGAGAAATAATTAATAAATCATCAAAAATAAGGGCATGTGTAAAAAACGACATATCTTCCATATCACGAATTGTTTGTTTTGTAAAAATAGGCGTATCTAATTTGTTTGCTACATTATTTATTCTCTTCATTACCAAATCTCCTCTACATA
The DNA here is from genome assembly GCA_934725855.1 of uncultured Cellulosilyticum sp. Classification (GTDB taxonomy): domain Bacteria; phylum Bacillota; class Clostridia; order Lachnospirales; family Cellulosilyticaceae; genus Cellulosilyticum. The sequence continues at coordinate 5,446 of CAKVCL010000009.1, forward strand.
ATTAATACTCAGTAATTACGCAGAGATTATTCTTTTTGTAGGATGCATCTTTTGAATTATTTTCTTATCCAATATGTCTCATCTACTTTCTAAATTAAATTTTGGTTTATCAAGTTACTAAATATCTAACTAATAACTCTAGTATATATCCATTACAGTTGTTTGTAAATTCTATCTATTATAGTTTGCAAACTTCACCACTAATGCTCTTACATTATTTTTACTATACTCACCTTTAATCCACACCTCCGGACTGCAGATAATCCCTTTGTCTTGCAATACTTTAACAGCATCCTCAAACTCTTCATCCTTACTCATTGACTCCACTACATCTTGCTTAAGCTGTTTCCATGCTTTTTCATTCTCCACATAATACTTAGGACAAATCTTACCTGTCACATCATAATGCCTAATAATTACCTGTGTTGGCTCTAACTTATACCTACTGCACAAATCTACTAATAACTCAATAAGGCTCTTATATGCTAAATCTGTATATCTTCCTGTATTATCAGAATGGCATACCTCAATACCAATGGAATAATTATTTGCCTTGCTTGCATGATAAGCCACTTCATTTTCAGGTACACACCTAATAACCACACCATCATTACCTATGATATAGTGGGCTGATGCATATACCCCTCTTCCATCCTTTAGGCTATCAAAATACTTTGCATTGTTTTCTGCTGTACTCCCTGCATTGCCAACCCAATGAACAACGACATTTTTAATTGTTCCTATCTTAATTTGTGGTCTACTCCACTTGTTTGGTGTGATTAACATCTCTTTAACTTTAATTGCCATATTTATATTTCCTCTCTACCCTTTTATATTTGCTACAATCTGATCTAGCTTTGTATTAATATCTTTTGCTAAAACCGCATTTGTTTCAAGAAGCGCCTTGTTAGTCTGAGATAATTCCTCAAGGTGACATAATAAGCGTTCTTCTCGCTCTTTTGTGTCTGTTCGATTTTCGTTTTGCACCTTAGCCACATAACATCCCAATACTGCTACACATGCAATTGGAAATCCTACGCTCTGTAATAATTCAATAAAATTCATTCTCTCTCCTTCTAGTAATATTCAATAATCTCAAATCCATAAACAATGTTGCTATATGAAGTCCCTGCCGACATATTTTGAAACAAAACTGTATTGTTATTGCTAATATATGGGACTACCAAATCTGCTGAACATTTAATGACATTAATAGATGACTTGGTTGGCTCTAAGGATGTTATTGATACTGCAAATGAACTGCTAGCATCAATCTTGGTAATTTTCCCCTTGTATGTTGTCACTTTCTTAACTGTTCCCTTATTCATATTGTTAATAGCACTAATAATCTCATTCTTGATGCTATTTATATCTTCTAAGCGAATCTCCATATCGGCTACCTGTTCTGCAAGCAAGATAATATTTTCTCTTATATCTTGATGTGCATGATGATGCGTATTGTGTTCTGCCATTGATTCAGCTGTTAAATATACAAGACTATCATTAATTGTTGCTGTAATCTGTGCCGCATTGCTTACCATAACTGTTACGTAAATCAGTTTTTCATTCAACGAGTCTTTTGAAATATAAGAGGCATTTTCTGTGTAACCATACATATAGAGGTGTTCAATGCCATCGTTGCCTTTAGCGTAAATGCCTATTTCACTCCAATTAAAATCACTTTTAATATCTTCAACCTTTAATACTACTGAAAGTGTTACCTGACTACCATTTCTATCTAAATTGTTAATTGGTAAGTTTTGTTTAATACTTACCAACCCTTCTGCAAAACCTAAATCTCCCTCATATATGCCATCCCCTAATTCTATTCTTGTAAACTCTATTGGTTCACCTGCTAGTGCTTTAGACAATAGCTCCATACCTTTTGTTGTTAGACTTTTATTTTTAAATTCGCTCATCTTGGCTCCTTATATTCTAATTTCATCTGCTGTTCTTATTTGCATTCCCACATAATAATCCATCTGTATTGGTTCTAGAGTAGTAACATTTAATACTAAATTACAAGGAATCTTCCTCCTTAAATCATCATAAATCATTGGTATGAGATGCTCCTTTAAAGCTACTACACTGATTGTAAGCGTGTAGCACTTATAATCTATGTCTAATAAAAAATTCCCCTTACCAAGAGTGGTATTTAACATATTGTTTAACCAGCTCAAAGTAAAAGGAATGGTTGAATTATATTTATTTAGGATATTAAATTTTCTTGTTGCTACATCCTCTACATAACCAATATTTAGCATCTGCTCGTATTTTCTTAAGCCTTCATTATTTGCTGTTTCAATAAATTGATTATCTTGCAATTGTTGCAGTTTTTTTCTTAGCTCATCAATCTCCAGGCTGCAGACTTTATCCAGTTCTTGAAACTCTTTAATTTCACTTACAAACTCAGGCAAATATTTCTTTAATCTCATATATTAACCACACCCACCAATACTGGCACTTCCTCTCCTGACAAATATAGATTTCTAGCTAAGCCCTTGAGCTTGGTATCTTCAACATCAATAATGCCTTCTATATCTAAAAGTCTAGCTTCAATCTGGCTAATACGAACCACTATATCACTCCCTGTCCAATTAGCTCTAAGCTCTTTAAAATAATCTTCAATAACCTGATTTACTCGACTGCTTAAATTTTCCCAACTGCTCCCCTTTAATGTGAGGTGTGTGGTTAATTGTATTTCTACTTTGTTTGCTGCTTCTACTGTTACATTATGACCTATTGGTGCGATGCCTAAGCCTTCTCCACTGTTTTGAATTGGGTCAACAAGAGTTTGAACCTGCTCAATTAGTTCTGCTGAAGGTATATTATTTCCTGTATCAAGTAGCCTTAACTTAACAGTTCCACCGCCGTTCCATGCAGGATAAACCTTAACTTGACCAACCCCGTCAATAGCACTTACTTTCTCTTTATAATCAGCTATATTTCCTCCAAAGGCTTCCTTTTCAAAGCTGTTAAAGTATCTGCACCTTAGTGCATCATCTTGCTCCCTATTTGCACCAAATTGCACCACCTCACCTAATTGTGCTGAATTAATATGCTCAACTGCATCAATATTAATCAAATTACCATCATAATGATTCCCAATGGTGCCTTCTTGCTCACATTTAAGTAAATATACACCAGCTTGCAGCATTTCTATGACAATGTATGTCAGTTCTTCTTTCCCCCATCTTGATCCAATGGGTACTTCATTATTAAAGTAACCTTTTCTAATGGCATGAGTCGCTTTCTTGCGATAAATACCATGTTCTGCGCATCTTCTATCAAGATATTCACCATAGGCTGTATCTGCAAATACTCTTTTCTCGAGCTCATCAATATAGAGATATGCTTCGTAAAGCTCTGCAACACATGGCGCAATTGCATCAAATAAAAAAGAGCCTTCACTAGTATCTATGCCAGTGCTGACTCGTTGTAATGCCCTATTTAAAAGGCTTTCGTATGTGATTGTATTAGACATTAATTGTTACCTCTCCAAATGTTGTATCTGCAGTAAATGTAATGTGTAGGGTGTCATTTATGAGGTTGATTTCAAAGTTATGGCATCTTGTAATTTTTGGGTTAATCATCAAGCATTCTGTCACCTTTCTTTCTACCTCACTTTTGATATAGTCTACTTCATAGCCTTGACCAATAATCTCATCCAAATCTTGTCCATAATCCCAAGTGTAAATAGGATGAATATATCTTTTAGTTAATAGTTCCTTATAGATCCACATCTTAAGTGCTGCTTTACCCTCTAAAATTCTACCTGTTAAATGACCAGTATTAAAATCAAACTCATATTCTTTGTAAATGCCATTATTTTTACTTTCTTCTTGCTCAGACATAAAAGGAAATAGACTCATAGATTTATCACCTTACAAAGCACAATATATTTTTGCTTATTACTTGTAGGTATCATTACCAATATATCTCCCTTATTGAAGCACTTTATATTTTCATTTACCATTAAATCCTCTCTATCTAAAAAAAGCTCACCAATGCTGATGGATAAAGGATTAGTACCTTTGACTTTTCCCATTACTACAACTGATGAACTAGTATTATTTTGTTGTTTTAATATGTTTAAAATTCCATTGTATGGATTGTTAATTTACATCACCTCTTTATAATACCCTTTACCACCTATTCCAATCGTTGCCCAATGAAATGCTTTTTGCTTTTCTACCTCTAAATCCTCATTATCCTGAATATCAATTCCCTGTTCTATCATTTCATCCATCATTTCTTTTATTTCTGGCGGCGTATTTTGCCTAAAAATCCCTACACTAATATTTAAAAAGGAATATGCGTATCCCTTTCCTAATTCATCATCTATCTCGCCATTATTATTTTTCTTAAGAATATCATATAAATTGTCTGCATCAGTTTCAAATGCTTTTATGCCATATATAACTGGTTGCAACTTACCATTTATCCCTGCTAAAAATTCTATAAACTCAACACAATTGTTTTCATCAAAATCAATTCTTAGCTCACTATTAAAATAGTAATATGATTTTTCGAAAATACTTTCTGGTTCACCTAATATACTTTTTACTTGACCAGATGAATCCAATATATTAATTACATTATTCCCCCACTTTACCCCTATTAAGGGCATTATTTCAATAATACTACACATATACTCACCCCACGAAACTTATTTATTATTTAGTGCAATACTATAAATAATTATCTCATAATGATATCCGATAATCCATCAATTTATACAGTAATATACTCAATATAAGATTAACTGTAAAAATGTCTTGTATTGTCCACTTGACCATTCATGCTCATCTGTCTCAATACAAAAAGAACCCACTAACTTATTTAATGAGCCCTCAATCTTAATTTTCTTTCCACTTATACAACTTGTGTCTCCTCTAACTGTAACACTTATTTCCTGTAATATACCTTGCAACATACTTTGTGCAACTGCATTTGCCTGCTTATTTCCTTCCTTAATATAAATTTCTTGAAATGTACCTAATAACCCTATCAATTCATCATCTTGAACAACACTCAAATACTGATCATTCTCATCATAAATCTTAACCTTATTGACCACACCCTCAGCATTCTCAGAGTATGAGCTTTCGATTATATTTGTATCTGCTTGCAAAGTGTAGTCAACAACTTCATTACCCACTTGATTTACACATAGCTTACCTTGCTTCATAGTAATTAAGTACTTTTTCCCATTCTGACTGCCTGCCGCTTCATAAACCGCTTTGATAATCTCATACATATTCATATTGCTACACAACATCTTCTGGGGTATGCCTGTGCTAGCCAAATTTCCTACACTTATTCCTAAATCATTGCACACCGTTCTTGTAATGGCTTCAGCTGTCTTATTTTTGAAGTTATATGTGCCTTTGCTCTTACTCAATCTAATAGCATCATCATAACAGGTTACTTGAATTGTTCCTTGCTCTCCAAATCGTTCGTTATAGAAAACTCTACCTCTAAACAATTCCTCACCCGTATCATCATACAAAAACATTTCATCACCAATATTAGGATAAATCCTTGGCTCATAGTAATCATGTAAAGGGTAAAGAAAATCTACTTCCAAAACCCTTGCAATTTGTGACATACTGCCACTCCATTTGATTGCACTTGTCATATTGGTAACTTCAATAGCACCTTTTTTATTCTTCAATACTACCTTTGGCACTAAATCACCAACCTTTGTCCAACTGATAATTTATCAGGATTTATAATGCCATTTTTCTGTGCAATAGCTTTGTAATTACTTCCCTCACCAGTTAATTTCTTTGCAATGAGCCATAAAGTATCGCCTTGCTTGACCACATACGAGTCAGGCGGAGATTTGACTTCTCTAGTAGTGGTTGGTGTGGTTAAAGTAGTTCCATTTTTTGTTGTGGTTGTTTTTACTGTAGGAGTTGATATAAACTTGTATTCTTTAAGCTCTAAAGTAAAATAAACATCACCTGTTCCATCTACTTCTGAATAAGTAAGACTTTCAATCGCCATTGCATAATTGATTAGTGTTCCTGTTACAATGACTCTAATTGGTTTTCCTGAGTTCTTCCACTTAAGGAGTTGTTTGATATATTCATAGGGCTTTAGAAAACCATTGTATAAACAAAAGTTATATTGCTGATTAGGAAAGAAACTTTCAATAGTCATGCCAATTAAACCAGTTTTCCCAATAAGATTGATTTCACCTAAATTTGTTATATTCACTGTTGTATTTTGATGAGGAATACTCACCTCAAAAGAAGAAGGAATGACCGGAAGTCTTATCCTCTCCTCATTGTTGTTAAATGATAAATAATAATCCAATCATGCCTCCTTATGCCATGTTAAATGCTTGTTTCTTAAGTTTGTTATAAAGAGCATTAGCTATTTCATCTATATCACTTTGCTTTCTTACTGTCATATTTGAAATATTAATAGTCACTCCATTTGTACCTTGCTTAGCTCCATCATTAAAAGCCTTTTTAATACTTTCATCATGAGGGTAAACTCTTGCACCTCTTGGCAAATCTACAATCTCAGCTCCTCTATCATGAATCATCGCTGTTCCACCTTGCCAGTTGTCTGTGCCTTTATAGAGCATTGGTATTTGGGGAATATTTAGCCCTATTTGTTTACCACCTAGCCAATCGGGCATCTTAAATGAGCCTAACTTATTGATTCCTCTAATGGCACCATTAATAAAACCAATCACACCATTCATGACACTTTTAGCAATTCCCTTGATTCCTTCAAAGAGTCCTGAAAAGATATTAACCACACCCTCCCAAGCTCTTCGCCAGTTTCCAGTAAACACACCCACAATGAAGTCAATGAGTCCTTCAAGAACTTTAGCCACACCATTAATGATGTTTCCTACCCCAGTCAGTACCCCTTGAAAAGCTCCTATCCACGCTAAGCAAGCTATCTTAATGTATTCAATAATAAACTGAATAAGTGGCTGCATCTGATTCCACTTGTCTTGAGTCCATGAAACAATGCCTTAAATTGCTAAGCAAATCGCTTCTTTAACTTTGCCAAACAGTACACCCAATGCCTCAAAATCTACACCACAGTCCACTGCTAACTGCTTAAGTTTATCAAAACAATTAATAAAAAATGTCTTTAGTGACTCCCAATACTTAATAACTAACACTGCTACCAATGCAATAGCTGTCATAATAAGCACAATTTTATTGGCAGGTGAAAAAATGACTTTCATAACCGAACCAACACTTTTTACTTGCTGACCAAACTTTCCAAAGCTCACCATTGCTCTTCCTACGCCTTTTACAAGTTTTCCATACGCTAAAATAAGTGGCGGAATACAAGCTACCACAGCTCCTATCTTCACCACTTGGCCTTTTTGAGTATCTGACATATTATTGAAGGTTGTTACTACATTTTGTACTACACTTGTTAATCTCCTTGCATATGGTGTTAAACGTTCTCCAATAGCAAGTGCTAAGGATTCTATACCACTTTTTAAGATAGTTATCTGTCCACCTAGATTATCAAGCATGACTTCTGACATTTCTTGTGCTGAGCCTGTTGAGTTATCAATAGAGCTAGCTAAATCATTAAACGCATCATCTGAGGCATTCATAATAGCAAGTAATCCTGCCATTCCTGTCTTTCCTACAAGCATTTCTGCTGTTGAAGACTTCTCTGCTTCTGTTAGTCCTTTAAAAGCTTTTCTTAATGACACTAACGTTTCTCTAAAAGGTTTCATTGTGCCATCTGCATTGGCTGTTTGAATGGTATAAGTACCTAGGTTTTTACCTGTTACTTCAATCGTTCCACTTAGCTCCGTCATCATTTTTCTAAGTGCTGTACCTGCATTAGAAGCTTTAACGCCTGAATTTGCCATAAGTCCAATTGCAAGTGCAGTATCTTCTATTGAATAATTAAATGCACCTGCTACCGAACCTGCATAGGTAAAGGCTTCACCCATCATTTCAATCGTTGTATTGGCATTTGTGGCTGTACTGGCTAATACATCTGCAAAGCGTGCTGACTCACTCGCTTGCATTCCAAAGGCACTTAATCCATCAGTAATGATATCGCATACTGCTGCTAAATCTTCTCCTGTTGCACTAGCTGCTGAAAGAATACCTGCTGTCCCTTCTAGCATCTCATTAGCATCCCATCCTGCAAGTGCCATATATTGCATAGCTTCACTTACTTGTGAGGCACTCCATGCAGTTGAAGCGCCTAATTTTTGAGCTTTGTTCTTAAGTGCTATTAGCTCATCACCAGTTGAACCCGATAAGGCTTGTACCTTAGACATAGAGCTATCAAAGTCCATTGTTGCCTTTAGACTTGCTGAGCCTACTGCTAGGATAGGTGTGGTTATCCCTACTGTAAGGGCAGTCCCAACACCTTCTATTTGTTTACCTATCTTTTGAACATCTTTTCCTACTCTTTGAGCTTGCCTTGAATACTGTGTTAGTGCTTTTTGTGCGCTTGTTAAAGTAGGTGTGAAGTTATCCGTTAATCTTAATACTGCATCAATAATCTTTGCTATGAGGTATCACCCCCATAAAGCTGCCTTATTTCTTCTTGTCGTTCTTCAATTTCTCTTTTAATGAAACATCCTAATATTTTCTTCTCGCCTATTGGAAGCCAATAAAACTCCGAAGGCTTCATATTTTTATATTTAAACAGTAAATACATGACTTGCATCTCATAGTCAGTATCTATTGCTTTTTTACTTCTTCCTCATCATCTACTTTGTCATACCCTGATAGCTCAGTAATGACATTTGATAATTCCGCAATCTCACCTGCTAGAAATAACTTTTTCACTAACTCTTTAGGTGTTACACAACCAAAATAGGCTAAAAGTCTTTCATCTTTTAAACTAGGTTCAACCACACCCTCAATAACTGTAAGTACTTGCATCTCGTAAAGATTAATGTTTCTGAGGCCACCCTTTTTATTAAGGTCAATAGCCGACCTTTGAATATCTGCATATCGCTCTCCATCGATTGCTTTACATTTTACTTTGAATGTTTCACCTAACACACCTGAGAGTCTTGGCATTTCTACCTCTTTAGTAGGCATCTCCATTAACCTTGCTTTATCCATTTGTAATAACTTATCAATTAAACTCATGTTCTCTCCTTGTTGTCCTTAAATTGTATCTAATAAATCCCAATCGCTAAATGTGAAGCTTACTTGTTCTTCACCAAGTGTTTTAGCTGCCCAATTTGCCAAGGTAAGTTCATCAAAGACTGCAACTTTAATGACTACTCTCTCAGCTCCATTTGAGTCTGGGTCATCTAGTTTTGAAATAATTGTGCAAACGGTTTGTTTACCTGCTTTCATATCGTCACTAAGCTTTTTGATAAAGTATGATGATACTTTGTTTAATGTAATTTGACCAGTACACGAAAAGCCTGTAATCTTTTGTGCTTTGGCTAATCTTCTCGTCATATTTACATCTGCTTTTTCAAGTATCACCTTTGCTTCAAAGGCTGTTACTTCTGCCATGTAGGTGGCATCAATCCATAATTCACCCCATGTACCATTTAATACTTGATGTGCTGAAAATTTCTCCACGTGTCCTCCTAAATTGCAATATCTAAGGTAATATCTTCGATAGCATCTAAAATCTTAATATTTGACGCTAAGAACACCTTATCTTCTGTGTTATATTCTTTTAATTCTTGTTCATTCAAACTCTCTACATCAACGCCTATTGATTTTAAATAAGCCGTTTGACTTTCTACATCAATATAAACTTTATTGTCATAGCTATTATCTAAAATACCATCTAACACCAATTGATCTAAATAGGCTTGAATGGCCGTTACTAACAAGCACTTATTATCATAGCTATTAGCATACTTACCTAAATAGCTATCCTCTGCTGTTTTCTTAATATCATCATGAATCATATGCATTGCATCAACAATCTTGATTTTCTTAAAGGATTCGCCTTTATCTTGTGTAGTAGTGACAAAGCTATTAACAGCTCTTGCAACCTTAACCTTTTCTCCATCATGATATAAAATCAGCTCACCATTATTAATGGCTGCATCCATTTCTGTCTTATTGATCCTATCAAAGTCCACTACTTCGTTTAGTGGTGCAAATGTCGCTGAAATCTTCATAGGCGTTCCTGCAAGAAGTCCTGCAATACGTGAGCAATATTGTGCTGTTGTATAGGAACTTTCGTTAGTAACAATATTGTCACTTGTAAAGTTAATAATTGACTCATGCTCTCCTTTGCAATTTGGAAGTACTGCTTTTGCCTTTTTGTCTAAAGTATCATTAAGTGATTTAATCCAACTTGCAACATTTGAAACCTCTTGCTCTTTCACTTCTGGAATAGCTAAATAATCCCATTTAAGTGACTCAAGATACTCCATCACTTCACTATAGTTTTCATCTTCTTCTGGCATAATCACTGCTATTACTTTCTTAGGTGCTGTTTGATAACCTAATAAAGCAAGTTCAATTTGTTCTTTATTGAAGTCTTTTAGCTCTTCATGAATATCAGATACATTTAATATCTCATGATGTTCAATTTCTTCCACATCATCTTTTAATACTAATGCTACAATGCCACGTTCTCCTCTTTTAATTGCTGAGGATGCTGTTTCTTTAAAATTAATAATTACCGAAGGTAATCCCATGCGTTCATCCTTTCTACTTGTAAATAATCTCTTTTGCTATTTCACCACTTGGCTCATTATTAGCGAACTCAAAATAATTAATATCAAATGTGATTTGATAAATATCACCATCCTCTCCTACCCTTTCAGTGGTCATTTCTTGGATAGTAAATCTTCTATTATCCACACACAATACCTGTCCTATCGCTACTTTAAGCTGTTGCATCACTTGATAATTCTTTAGACTTTCAGTTGTGTCTGAGAAATAGCTGATTGTAATTAGTAGCTGCTCCTCTTTAATTGCTTTGGTGTGGTTAATACTATTTACTGGCATAATACCAATAAAAAAAGAAGGCTTTTTATAACCTTCTCGCACTTCATCCCCATATACAATTGCATTTGGAAATGCTTCTTTAATAATCACTGTTACTGCCCTTGCAAGCTCTTGATATAAAACCATCTATTTTAATCCTTTTAATAGCTTATCAACCATCTTTTCTACTTCCTTAGGAAATGCTTTTTGGTATTCAAGTGCTGTTTGCTCAACCATATGCTTTCCTGCCACTCGCTTACCTGTATCTTTACCATTTTTATCTACTATCTTATGTCCTCGTTCTATTAGATGGAAATGCGGAGATGTAGATCTAAACTCAACAAACAATCCTTTTCCTGCTCCTTGTACTTTACTTACTCGATATGATTTCATGAGCTTTCTTTTACTTTGTAAACCACTATTAGGAGTTTTATGTTTTACAGATGTTCTAAATTTGTTTCCCATCTTAGTAAGTAAAACTTCTGATTCATACGGATATTTAGTAGCTACATAACTAAGTTTCTTTTGCATAGTATCAAGGCCACTCACCTGTAATCCATCTCTACTCATTCCACATCTCACCTTTAAAGATTGCTGTAATTTCCATGTAGGCATGACGTTCTTCAATATCTAGTACTTGATGAATGTATAATTTTTTATTGTCATAGTTGATGAGCATATCTTGATTAATGCCTTTATGATATCTAGTTAATATTTTATACGTTGCTTCATTGCTTAGCCTTTGAGCTTCTGTTTGTTGATGCCCTCTAATTGGCTCTAAAAAAGCCCATACCGTTTTAATTGGTACAGGCCGCTGTATAAGTTGTCCTATTTGATTTGTTACTTCTGAATAGGATATGAATGTTATTCGTTTGTTTAGTTTTCCGCTATCGAAATGTATTATTATCACCCTCCTATATTTTTCTATTAAATCTTTTTTTTAATATATTTATAACCCAAATTAAACCTATCGATATTCCAAAACCTATATAAATAGCCCAACTGTATTCTGGAAACCACCATTCTCCTAAAATACTTATTAATAGGTATATTATTGATATGATAACTATTGTTGGTACTTCTGTTATTGTAAATATATCCTTAATTAATTGCTTTCCAGATGCATCTATCCACATGAATTTTCCAATTATTACTGCACCACAAGTATAAGCATAAGTTTTATAGTGTGTAGCTTTAAAGATAATCATTAACATTATACACGAAAAAACAGTAATCCATTTAATCTCATTATCCAAAAAGTCTACTAGTATATTAACTCCTACTAATTTTTGAACTACTTTATATATTATTCTAACTAATATCCCAGATAACACGAGTAATATAGCAAACATAATACCACTATCTTTTAAAACTATATTATCATATGGAATCTCGTAATATATATATATTATTCCAGTTAGACATGCTATTACAATCATAGAAAATACCACTACGCTAAATATATCATCACCTAGTGACTTTCTATTCCTTATATATGGAGAAATATTATACCTTTTCCCTAAAAATAATATTCCTTCTACTAATAATACACATATTATTGCCGTAATAATCGCAAGCATACTAAACATAATATCAACCTCCCCATATATAATGTCTATATTAACAAATTCACACTATATCTTCCTAATAATGATTTTAACATATCATTAACTCTTAAGTTAATTCTTTCATTAACACTTATGGTTCTGTTATCATAAAACTCTCCACAAAGTACCAATACAGCAATCGTTAAGTCTTCACTTTCCTCAAGCTGTTCTAAACTCTGCCCTGTATACTTCACAATATAATCTTTTGCACCTTCCAAAATGGCTCCAATGAGCCTATCATCCTCATCGCCATCTTGTCTGAGATATTCTTTTACAAAAGGCACATCAATTTCTGATAGCTTCATTAAGCTGCTTTACTCCTAGTTCTGCCAGGACTACCAATCGTTCCAAGTACCATTGCTTCACCTAAAGCCTTTTTAATGTCTAATCTCATATTAGCCTTTATAGCAATTTCATCATTAATAAACCCATATTCAGTTGATTTTTGAAGAGATAATGCTTTTCTTTCACCCACAATAAGGGCACGTTTTAAATCTCCAAAATAGACCGCTGTGCCTGTACCATCTAAATTAGCAATATGCTCATTAATAATAACTGGTCTACCAAGAATAGTTGTTTGCATGCCTACTGGTGAACCATTGTAAGAGTTTACAAGTACTGGTTTACCATCTGTAAACTTCATATCTGTTAATGCTCTTGCTGTTTGGTCTGAAATAACCCACGTTGCTGTTTGGCGATATCTGATAGGTAATGCGAAATATAGTTCTGTTAGTGTTTCAGGTGTGATATCTCCTGTAATCTTAACTTCTTTAGCACCATCAGTTGTGCTAAAGCTTTCAAGTCCATCTACCTGATATTCCTCGTTTCCTTTTACAATCAGCTCATCAAGTGTCATGCTATATGACTCTGACAGCTGTCTAAGTAATTCACTTTCTAAGTTATAGCCAGTATCATCTAATGCCTCTTGCGAGAATGAAATAAGTGTACCAAACTTATGAGCTTCTAGCTTAATAGCTTTAAAGTTTGCTACTTGCTTACTGTATTCTGCAAGCTCTTTCATTGGTACAAATTTGCCTAACTTATTAGCTTGTACTGGGATTTGATGCTTACTATTTCCAAAGCGTTCATGACGTACTGCACCATATAAAGGTGATACATAAGATAGTTTGTCTAAGATGTAATCTGCAAAAGTAGTTTTAGCAATATTTTGAGTCGATGCATTACCTGAGCCAATAGCTGAATCAGAAAGAGTATGCGTTGTATCTCTTAATTCTTTTGCACCAATTTCAAGCTCTTCATCTGCTTTAAGTGATCTGATCTCATCTGAAATAGATTTAACGACCTCTTCTACTGGTGTGCTTGTAGCTGACTTTTTAATAGTTGTCATTAAGTTTCTTGCTTCTTCCTTTGCCCTAATGGTTTCATCAATCTGATTGATTGACTCCTTCAATTCGTTAACCTCAGTTAATTCCTCATTTGAGAATGCCCTTGTTTCCTTTTCTGCCTTCTCCATAATCTGCTCAATCTTATCGATAAGCTTACTTCTTTTCTCTAGCAATAATTTCATCAACTTCTCCTTCTAGTCTTAAATTTAAGCAAAATAATAGACCCTTTATAGAGTCTTATTCTTTCTTAACCACACCCACACATTTAACGGATTCTTCTCTTTCTCGTAGGCTTCGTTATATTTAGTTTCTTTTTCCTGCTCATCAGGTCTACTTCTTTGCTCAATGCCTTCTGCCCTCACTTGCACTGACGTAGCGATATAGGCAGGCTCAATGGTTAATAGTGATACTTCCATTAGTTCAATATCTTCTAGTGTTCGCTTTGCAATAGGTTGTTCTTCGTCCCATGAGTCAGCCAATGCTCTAAACCCAAAAGACCAACCTTTTAAATTACCTTGCTGAGCTTCATTTATGACATCTTTATCATGAATGACTGCTTTTGCAAATAACCCGATATTATCTTCTTTAAGCTCTAAAGTCTGATTCATTGTACTTGCCAATTTACATCTCACATCATGATTAAGTAGCATATCAACGTTATTAGTACGCTCTAAAGCTCTTTTAAAGACATTAGGCTGAACCCTCTCAATAAACTTGCCTCTTTCAGAATAAAGTTCCTTTGAATAGCGTTCCACAGCATTCACATAACCACTTATCTCAAGTGAACCATCATTTCTTACTTCTACTTGCATCTTTTTGCACCCCCCTTCGCTATGTTTACACCATACTGGTGCATTTTGGTGCATTATTGCACCACCTTACTTCATGTTGATGTTTTCTTTACACATATCTGCACCATTTTGCACCACATTAACATCACCTTGATTCATATTTATGCCATCATGTGTAACTTTGGTGTTTGTATTAGGCGTGTAGATGCTTCCTGATGCAATATCCATCAAAACATCACCAAGATTCAGTTTTACAAAGTTTAAGGTTTCGATTTCATTTAAGTCTTCTTCAAAACGTACCTCAGAAGGCGTCATAAAGCCATTCTTAAGTGCTATTTCATAAGCCTTAAAACGTTTTTCAATGTCACCCCTATTAAGCTGCTTCGTATCAAAAGCAAAGTAATACTTGCCTTTTTCCTCCGTCTCTAATAAACACTTATTTAAAACCTTCTCAAACTTATCAAGAATAGGTGAAATAGCTAACTTAACAAAAGCATCCCATACATCAGCCGGAATGCTAGAATCAAACATATTGACTGGCACATTAAAAAGCTTACAAATATCTGCATCAATGGCTGATTTACTTTCTATCATTTGCATTTCAGCACCCGTCTGTTGCAGTTCGTGATAAGTAATCCCCTCATTTAATACAATGCAATCATTATTCTTCTCATAAAGCCTTTTCCATGCTTTCTTTAGCTCTGCTATTGCTTCTGCTGTAAGTCTTCTTGTGCTTTGTAAAACACCTCTCTTGACACCACCATTACCCATTGTTCGTGATGTATATTCCATGTTGTCTAAGGCTTGCTTTAAGATATCATTGCATTCAGCTACAATGCCTCTACCCTCAACACCATTGATTGTGTTTTTGGTACAAATCATAAAGTTATCTTTATCATAGGTAATGCCTTCAACAAGTAATGTAACCTCTTTTAATATAGGTCCAGGCGATAACAGTAAACTCATTTTATTGGTTGGAATGTAATGTAGCTTCTTATCACCTTTTAAGCCTTGTCCTTCTATAAAGACATAACAAACCCCATCTAAAAGATAATCCCTTACCATTGCTTTCTTAAGCTCATCACCAGTCATAAAGTCATTTGGCTCATCATTTAAAAGAATTGTTCTTTTATCTCCTTTTATTTCCTCCACACTGCCTTCATTTTCACGATATAGCTTAATTTCTAAGTTTCCTATAGTATTTGCTATCAGCTCCACATTGGCATATACAGAAGGCAAACTAAGTGCTCTTTGTCTTGTCACTGCTAAGGGTGGTTTATCTTCTGATTCAAGAAGTAAATCCAATTGCTC
Organism: uncultured Cellulosilyticum sp.; assembly: GCA_934725855.1. GTDB lineage: Bacteria > Bacillota > Clostridia > Lachnospirales > Cellulosilyticaceae > Cellulosilyticum. Next base: position 21,432 of record CAKVCL010000009.1, read on the forward strand.
TGGTGTTAGGTCTACTACCTGTTTTATAAATAAATCTCTTAAACCCATTTTTTATCACCTTGATATAAAGTTTCATTTATTCTTTCATTAGCAACAGAAAAATACTCTTTCTCTATTTCAACACCAATAAATCTTCTATTTGTTTCTAAACATGCCACCCCTGTGGAACCCGAACCCATAAAGCAATCTAGTACAACATCTCCTTCATTACTTGAATTAATCACTAAATTCTTTAGTATGCTTACTGGCTTTATCGTTGGATGTCCGTATTTATCCTTGTCTTTCTTGTTCGTTGGACTAATGTAATATTTCCTCTTAGTTGCGTAGCTTCCAAATAATTTCACGCCTTTTTCTCTAAAAAATAATAGGTACTCTGTATCACTTAGATATTTATTATTACAAGTAGGTACTGGATTAGTTTTATGCCACGTTAATAATTCAGGCTTACACCCTTTTTCAATAAAGAAATCCATATACTGCTTAAGCTGTTCTTTATTACACCAAATATAAATATTAATCTTCTTCATTACTCGGCATAGTTCTTCCAAGACACAATTTTTAATCCCATAACTTAATTCTTGAATGCTTTTATGATAACTTCTCTTGCCTGTACCAAATGAGCCTCCACTACCACCAGTAGTTATGCTATAGGGTGGGTCGATAATTACTAAATCAATGCTTTTATCTTCCAACCTACTCAATACATTCATACAATCATCATTAAATAATTGATACATTCTGCCTCCTTCTTAAAATACTTGTACTACAAAATCTTCTTGTAGCATTTCTTGCTCTTGTAGATATAGTGCATTAATCAGGGCTGCCACCATATCAATCTTACCTGTTGACTTTTTCTTGTTAACGTAGCGATTCAAATTTGTATCATATAAACACCTTGCATTAGAAAAATTAATTTCTAAAAGTCTATTGCTTTCATACCCAAACTGCTCAGTTAAAACTAATTCTTCAAGTAGTTTTGTAGGACTATGAAGCACACTTGAATGTTGCTTAATCTCAGTGGTTTCATAACCATTACTCTCAAGCTTCTGTGCGGTACTCATACAGTTATACCTATCAAAACCTATACCAACTATCCTTACGCCATACTTATCTTCTAAGCCTAAGATAAAGCTTTCTATAAAGCCATAATCTACAACATTCTCACCACAACTAAAGCAATTGCCATTTCTAATCATGGCTCTATAATCAACCTTTTCTATCCTAGTCTTTTCATCTATTCTATCTGTGGGAATAAACGCCCACACATTTGCATAAACTTTGCCATCTTCTTCAGTCACCATAGCCACTGAACAGTTATCTGTTGTCATAGCAAGGTCAATGCCTAAATAAACATTTCTACCACACCAATCAAATGACTCTTGTAGTCTGCATTTCTTTAGTTCTTCCGTTGGAATATAAATCTCTCCAACATATAGTGATAGGTAATCCTTTGATGTTATCTCCGGATTTTCCCCCACTCCACACCGTACGTGAGACTTTCACCTCATACGGCGTTCCATCATTATATATCTATATTTTAATTTCAAAGTTTCCAACCAAAGTACGCAACTTATTTATCTTTTTGAGTTTGCTTTCATTAGGGGTTAATATTTGCATATATTTATCTATAATATCATTTGTATTAGCATGAATAAGCTTATGAACCTCTGTCTTTAGTAACACTAAATTTTGATATTTGTCTGTTCCACCTTTTATTTTAGGTATTTTATGATGACATTCCATATTTCCTATTTGTAAAGGTTCTTTACTTATAGGACATACTCCATTTTGCCCTACATATAGTGAAATTCTATTGTCGTTATATTCTACAGTTTCTTTTGGCATTGGATGCTCCATAATGTACCGCAATATGTGTACAGATACACTTTGCTGATTTTTATGGATTTTCCGTCTACCTTCAACTGTATATTTACAAATATCTTGTGAAAATTTATTACTTGGTTTAGTAGCTACTGCTTTTATGGGAAACAATGCTATTCCTTTTATATACACTGTTTTATAGTTATATGCTCCATAATAACACTTAAAACTCTCAGATTTTATACCACTTTTACTTTGTACATTCTTGGTTCTATTGTATATACATCTATTGATTACAAATGCAATGTTTGCACAATCTAAACTTACATGCGTTGCTATTCTATAATAATTATGAATACCTAGTACCATTGCATTATACCTATTGACATTATTAATTGTAGGTTTTTTAGATATTCTCTCTATTTGAGCTTTAAGTTTTATTTGTATATTCTCTTTAGACTTGTCACTTATAAATGATTTAATTACTTTCCCTTTTCCTTTATCTCTTAGTTTCATTTTAAAACCAAGATAATTTGAATAAGCTTTATTAAGATTTATAATCTTAGATTTTTCTTGACTCATTTCCAACTTTAATCGTTCTTTTAACCACATTTTAGTTGCGTAAAACATCTTCTTGGCTACTTGATAACTCCTGCAAAATATCTTAAAATCATCAGCATATCTAACAATATACATTTCCTTCATTTTGGTTTTCTTTAGGGCGCTATATTTATTTAGATATGAATATTGATGCCTTGTCTGAAAGTACTCCCACTGGTTTGCTACCCACCAATCTAGCTCATTTAGAACTATATTAGAAAGTAGCGGTGATAAAATACCACCCTGCGGGGTTCCTTTTGTGGGTATACCTATCCCTTTTATAGGTGCTCGCAACATTTTTCCTATAACACATAATAACTGCTTATCTTGTATACCTAGTGTCCACATCTGCTTTAGTAATTTTTCATGGCACACATTATCAAAGAAACTTTTTATATCAATATCTATTACATAATGTAATTTGCTATGATTCACTAAAAACATTGTTCTTTCAATAGCATGATGCGTACTTCTGTTTGGTCTAAAACCATAGTTATGCTTATAAAACTTTGCTTCACATATAGGTTCTAAAATTTGTAGTATACATTGTTGTATCAATCTGTCTTCAATAGTAGGAATACCTAATGGTCTTATTTTACCATTTGCTTTTGGTATTTCTATTCGGCGTACTTCATGCGGGTGATAATTTTGCAGTCTATTTCTTACATATTGCACCAATCTATCATTAGGCTGATTTGCTAGATCATCTATTGTCCTTAGATTAGTTCCATAGGTTTTACTACCTGCATTATTTTTAATATTTCTATATGCAAGTTCAACATTCTGCTTACTTGTGATTAAATCCATTAGTTTATAAAACTTATAATTTTTCTTATTCTTCGCTTTATTATAAAGGTCATCAAACATCTCTTGAGTATCATAGTACTCATTATTTCTAAGTTTTTGCCTCTTCTTTGTTGTCATTAGTCAGCTAATCTCCTAACTACTGATTTCACTTCTTTTAGTCATACACGAACCTAATGAATACTTTGAAATTACATAACTTTATTATATATAATGACTTGGGACTATCCCTCCATCACTTGTTATCATGACTTCTCCGGTACTGTGTCCCTGCTCTCACTAGGATTAAGTATGTTACCATACAATGCTTCATCAATGATAAAATCTCCGCATTCCTAGCTTTCCACGTTCCAATAATCTTATCTGTACATATACCCTTAGGTAGTTCCTATAGACCTGTTAACTTGATAGTGCCTGTAACACTATAAGGAATTTCATAACGGCGATACTTACTTTTCCTCATTAACCATACTTTTGTATGATATACATTTCTGTATATTGCTTGTTTAGACCCGTACCTTCAAAACTTCGTCAGTACATATTGTTTATGCACTATTCTTACCATAGATATTTTATAGACCACCGACCTATCTTACACTCGACTACCTCTAGTTCGCTGTTCCTTTTAATCATTAGATTAAATTAGGGTGTAATCTCAGCCGACTTCACCGAGCTTATTACCATTAAATATTTATCTATTTAATCGCAATTCGGAGTATTACGGGAAACCCTTCAAGGCGTTACTCTATCATTTGATTTCTCAGATTATCAGTTCTCCTAATATTAAATTAGTGACTGGCCTTTTCAGCCAGCAACGTGTCGCACCGCCATCCAACCATATGTTTAGGTGCTTACATTTGAATGAGGTTAACTTAGCACCACCCATTTCAAGTGCCTTACGATATTCACTTTCTAGATATTCCCTGCCATCTTCCAATGTACTTTGTAGAGGATTAGCCTTCATAAAGTTCTCTACTACCATTTCATCCTTTTCATCCAAGCTATAGAGCATAGCAAAGAGCTTTTCATCGTCAACCACACCATCAATTACCTTCTTGCTGTAATCAGTCCACTCTAAGAACGGATTCTGCGTATTAGGGTAGCTTGTAGAGATTAATATTAAAAGTCTATTTTGTACGGATAGCATACCTGATGTCATAGATTCGATGAGATAGCCATCTTTTGCTGCTCCTACCTCATCTATACAAGCTGCTGAAACACGTCTACCATCTAAGGTGTTGGCATCACTAGAAAGTGCCTTGAGCGTATTTTGATTAAGCTTGCAGGTAATCACATCTCTCTTAATATCAAACTTATCTCTAATGATAGGACTACTTTCAAGAAGCTTTTTAGTTTCGCTATACACAATCTTCGCCTGATCCCTTGTATTGGCACAAAGATAGAACTCCGAATATTTTGGTTCTAAGAGCATAAGAATAATCATAATAAGCCCCGAATTACAACTTTTTGAGTTCTTCCTGGCTATCCATAATAAACAGATTTCATATCTTCGCTTTTCAGGCTTATCTTTTCGCTTCCAACAGAAAATATTAAGTATAAAAAAATACTGATACCCTACACAAGCCTCATATAGCGATTGACCTGCTACAGCACCAGTAGCGAAATTAATTAACTTCATGATATTGATGATTTTATCAGCTGTTTCATAATCAAAATAATAAAGAAGCTCCTCTTGATGATCTATTTCATAAAGGAACTTCTTGCAGATTGCTTTAATATATTTATTTGTTGGGAATTTGTCATCCAGTACATCTATTGCATACTGATAGGCTTTTGATTCTTTGAAGCTGTTATAATCTATTATCCACCACCCCCTTGAATAATTTTAAGTAGGGGGTCTTGCTTTTCTTTTTCCACGCCAACATTAATATTGGCAAGTTTAGCTCTTGACTGAGGACTGAGGCTTAGCTCATTACAGAGCCTGAAAAACTCTTTCATATAATTAGATTTCATTTTTACATAAGCACTTGGCTTTCCTTCTTCATCTAAAAGTCCATTTATATTGAGCTGTCTTTCGCATTCGTTAATGCGATCTATCGTAAGAGCTGCATGGGTTACTACGTGAATATCTATATTCCCTAATATGCCTGACGGCATAAGATAATCAACTATTCCTTTAAATATCTTCTTTTGCTCTTTAGATAAAAAAGAAGGTGGCCTGATTCTATCAGACTCACCCCTGAGTTTTGCTTCATATTCAATTCGTGCATCTATTTCATTTTTACTCATATGTCCTGTTCTCGTTGTTATGCTCTTCGTTGGGCGAGCCATGATATCACCTTCTTTCTTAAATGCAAAATTATTTCTTTGGTAAACTTTTATATGTATTTATAATCCAAGCATCAAATTTATTTCCTTTTTCATACGACATAACATCATACATTTCAGGATTAGCGTGTTGAAATCTTTCTTTAAATACCTCTAAATCCAACTCTTCCATCTTTGCTTCACGTTTAACTCTTGCAAAAGTCTTTGTAAAATCCTTAGCCTTAAATCCAATGTCTTTTTTCCCTAAAAAAATGGGCTTGCCTTGTTTCTTTATTCCTAATGCTTGTGCAACTCTAAATGCTTCTTCTTTCACTTTAAATACTTTATCATGTAATGCTAATCTAGTAACTACATCACGTGTTTGCTGACAATCATACTTCTTTAACTCATTTAATGCCTGCAAACGAACCTTCCAGCTACTTTTATTATTAGCTTTAGATACTAATTCCTTTATATTCTCTGGGGTAGCTTTAATAAATTCCATTATTTTTCCTCCTAACATCTAACTATAAACTTTTCATTTGAAATATTTATACCTACTATAAATAGAGATATAATATCATCTTATATATCATTATTATCTAGAGCTTAACTCTTCTTTAAATGCTTTTAAATAACCATTAGCATAATTAATACACCACTCTCGAGTTAGTGGTTTAAATTCACCAACAAAATCTGAAGCATATCCATCAGTTTTTCTTATTCCATAATTCTTACATACCCTTTCAATTTGATTGATGCAATTATTAATATATTGCTCATCCATCTCATAAAGAGCATGCAACTTATTATCTGCATCTGTCCATACTTCATAAATCATGCTACCAACTCCTTTATCTATGATTTAAAATAATACATAAAAATTTTCATTTTAGGCATTTTATATCTTTTGTTGGGGGCGCGTGGTGTGAGGTATAAGTTTATATTTTAGTTTAATTAGTAGGGGGGATTCCCTAAAGATATATTGATCGCTTAGTTATATCTGCTACCTTATTTTTTATCTTTACATATAAAAAATTTATCGAGTATAACAGTTATTCCCACAATCGATTATAAAACCTTGGTTAACACATTCCTTAATAAGTTCACTTCCATCTTTTTCATCTAATCCCAAATCATTTAAAATCTTATATAATAATTCTTTGTGAGTAAATGTTTCTCCACCGTTTTGAAAATATGAACCAATAGTTATATACTCATTTTTAATCTTCCCATCACTTACATATTTATCCATTCTCATTTCCTCCTAAGTATAAAAATAATCCTGATTTACCCAATATTTCATTTTTACCAATCTACCACACTACTATCACCAATCTGCAAGTTACAAACCCTACAAAGCACTGCCACATTATCCTCATCCAACCTTAACTCAGGATAATTCTTAAATGACTTTATATGATGCCCTTGCAAATTTTCAGTAGTAATGATCTTATACTTACTCCAACATCTCTCACAATAAGGATGTTCTTTTACTTTCCTATTCCGTAATTTCTGCCAAGCATATGATGAGTAAAATTTACGTTTCTCAGGAGAAATATTTCTATTGTATGTATTGTTAGCCCTGCAAGTACAAGTTAAGTTGTATTCGATTGTCTTTCCGCATTTACTGCATATTTTACGCATACTAATTCCTTTATTCTAAATATTATAACAAATATATTTAATATTTCCAATATTATTATATTGGTCCATAAAAATTGCCCCCAACCATTACGATTGGAGGCTATGTAATATTAATTTTCTACTACATCAAATGCTACTATTTTATCATGTACTAAATAAGTGCTTGTATTACTATTCTTTTTGAATTTATATATTGGTGATTCTGTATCATCTCTATCTCTGTCTTTAAACCATTGTATGAAATCTGTTAACTGATCTTCAGTAACATTAAATTCTTTAATATTACCGTCTACCAATTCTATACGTAATATATAGCTACCATTTGGGATAGGATCTGGCTCGTCTGTACCTGGCTTATTTTCTTCTGTTACCTCTACCGTGCATGTATCACTTAACTCAGTTCCTTCAATATATGCTGTAATGGTAGCTGTTCCAGCTTTTATTCCAGTTACTGTACCGTTTGAATCTACTGTTGCTATAGAATCGTCTGATGAAGTCCAAAGTACAGAAGATGTCGTATATTTATAACTATTCACATCAATTAATATTGGTTTACAATCACCATTAATCACATTAATATTTTTTTGTTGTATATTAATAGAATCTTTAACCATATATCCATCTTCATTGATATCTATAGCATCTAATGTAAATCTTTTGTTTTGTGTATGTAATATTACTTCATGAATTTCATTTTCTAATTCTAATTTTTCAAAAACTAATGTTCGACAATCTGTATTATAAACAATATCCTTTGTATGCAAATCACAAGTATACTGTATTCCATCTAAATATACTTCTAAACAATTAGTATATGGGGTATCTTTATGATTAGTAGGCATAATTAATCTTATTTTATTGCCATAAAATCTAAATTTAATATACTGACTGTCTGCATTATCATAAAAATAATGAGAGGTTGAATTATAATTGCCAGGGTCTAGAGTCCAAACTTCCCACTCCTCTCCTACATATGATATATTCTCATCTGTATCATCTATTCTCTGCCATCCTTCTTCTGGTTCTAATAGTTGTTCACCTACTGTAGCCGCAAATACTGGTACATATTGTGTAACATTTAACATCATAATAATAAATAGCACAGCCATGAACTTACATATTCTCTTACTTTTCATCTAATTTCCTCCCCAAAACACTTTTTAGAATATATTATCATATTAATTAGAACTTTTCAAATTTTATATTGATAATACCCCCAATCATTAAGATTGGAGGCTTCACTTTAAGGGAGTGCCATATAATGTTTACGTCTGTTTTTCAAATGACTACTATAAAATAATAACACTTCATTTGTCTACTTTATAAGTCAGTTTTCGTCTTATTTTTGTCTACTTTTTGTTTACTTTTCGTCTTAAAAAAGTGGAATTAATCTTTTAATAATGATATCCTTACGTCTTTTATTAAATGTAGCCGCTGTAATGTCTAATAGCTCACAAATCCTACTAATAGAATGTCTTTTAAAATACTTTAGTTCAATTATCAATATTTCTTGCTCTGTTAATGTATTTAGTACATTTTCCACTTTCTTAATCTGCCTTTCCTTCTTTAGAATGTTACTTTCAATGGCCTTTATTCTTTTCTCTAGATTCTGCTCCCTATCCAATACTTCATTTTCAACCACACTACTAAATGCGTGTGTTGGGCTTCCTGCTTTCTCGTTATCGCTTGCACCCTTAATACCAACAATGTCTCTTGCCTCTTCTAAATCCAGCTTAAGATTATCTATCTCAACCTTTAGCTTTGGATAATTATAAAGGATGCCTTCTACTATGCTATAATTATTATCTTTCATTTCGCTGTCCCTCCATGATGTCCTTTTATATTGCAATTGGCATATATAACTTGTTTCTCCTATCTGCCGACCTATTTGTCCAGTCAACCACATGTCTCAATATATATTCAAGGTCTTCGATTTCACTTATATCATCTATCTTATCAATCACCTTAAGTTTATCTCTCACTTGCCACACATACACCGTTGCTTTGAGCGAGTGTTTTCTTGTCTTACCTAGATTAACTTCAACATCATATCCATTACCTAAATCACGATATAGGCACCATGAATCATCAATAAGTGTTAAGGTGTATTGATTGCCGAGTGTTGTAGCTACTTCCTCAATTAATCCTGTTAACATTTGCATTAGCTTGCACCATATGATTCATTTATTACTTCAACGATACGCTTTTCAAATAGCATTCTTGGATACGCATTTTCTCTATCTGCATTAGTTGTTGCACATGAGATGTAGCGTCCTAATTCTAGGATGACTGCTTCAACCAATTTGTTCTTATTAAGATAGACAATTTGTTTGATTGGTTCTATAGGTTGCTCACTTTGTTCATGCCAATTCTTAAGCATTTCTTTTTCAACTTTAGCCTGTTCCAGTTCAATCTCACCATGTTTATGCTGGCTATATAACCCTCTTGTTGCAATATAATAAACTTGGTCTTTTAGATTTAATCTATTTCCTACTTTTAAATTATCTTTTGCAATTCTATCTAGTTGTTTAATGTCCATTCTAAATCCCTATCCTCTCATTTTTTTCTTTTCCTATATTATTGCTACCTGGGCAGAATCCATATTATTAATACATACGCAATAACCATTCACCCATTGGTCGGTACGCTTATCCTTGTAGCTTGTTTCATATACCTCGCCTGTTATAGTGACAAGTTGCCCTACCTTTTCCTCCACCTGCTCATATATGTGGCGAGTGGCGGCACCATTAAACACAGTCCCTGTAATTCGTTTATTCTTTCTGTTTAAAAGCGTAAATTTAACTACTTTCTCATTCTTTAGGGTAACTCTCTCGATAAGTCCTTCAAATCTTAATTCATTCATTTAATTAGTCTCCTTTATTTGTTTTAACCACACCCACCCATTTATCTATTTTCCAGTCCGTTGTTTCACTTCTATTCTTCACAACATCAATACTACATTAAAAACTACGTTTAACCATTCTCTCAATCCATTGATACTCAATGGAACTACATTACTACGTTAAAAAACGAAAAAACTTTGAAGAAATTACGTTGAGTGATATCTCACTCCCCTTATTTCATATATATATTTATTTTTAAATTTTTATTGATTTTTGATGTAGTAACGTAGTTATTTTCCTACACCCCTTGTCCCCCAAAGGATAAGGCAGGAACGTTAGTCTGATTTTTAATGTAGTTTTACCGTTCCATGACGTAGTAAATCTAAAATGGAATACTATAACCTTCAATAAATGGCATCTTGTAATATCTACCTTTCACGTTTTCAATTGTGGTATTAGCCTTTTCAAACCCCATGGTTGTTAATGCTTTCCCTACCTTCTTAGGCAACAGCTTCTTCCCATGTTTCTCATCTAAATAATTACATAATGCAGTACTTGTAATATATCCCCAGTTCTCTTTAGGTTGGTTGAGTGGGATAATATCTTCAATAATTAATTGTTCATCTGATTTAACTAAATAACCTCTATTTCTGTCATCATTTAACTGGATTTCAGATTGATCAAGATATGTCACTCCACCATCAAGATACATATCCATAATCTGCCCCCATAAGAGGTCTACATCAATATCATGTGTGTGGTTAAGTGCTGCCACATCAATTACAATAAAGCGTCTATTACCAGTATCATCCCTAAGGAACTCATCATCATTAACTGTACAAGCAAAGAATGTCCTGCGTGGGTATTTCTCAGCCTTTCTATCATAAGGTGTTCTATATTCATCTTGTGTAGATGTGAGCCATGCTTTAAGGGCATCTCTATCCGATTTACGCATTGTTCCACCTAATTCACCAAGCTCACAGAGCCAATAAGATGTTGCTTGAATAATGTCATCCTTCTTAGATAGGTCGAGTTGCACTCCATCTTTAAAGAACTCAAATAGAAATTCTTTTGGCATTAATGCTCTAAACCATCTTGTTTTACCTAAACCTTGCTTACCTTTAAACACTAAGGTGAACTCAGCATTGAAGTGTCCTTTATTAAGGCCCATCTTTACACCTGTCATAAGCCACATCTTAATAATCTTTTCATTAAACTTAATATCTTCCAATGTGTAATGCTCTGCAAAGGTAATCGTCTTGATAAGTCTATCCAATTCGTTTGCCCCAGCCGTGTTTTTATATTTCTCATGTGCTCTTTTGAGGTATTGTTCAACTGGATTGTAAGCATTTTGATTAGCAATAAATGAGGTAAAATCCCATAATTGGTTTGAATTAAGATTTAATCCTGTTCTCACACAGTCACTATTCATCATTGTCATAAAATCTCTATACATGTACCACTTAACATTACTTCTAACTTCCTTTTTTAATTCGTTGTACTCAAGGTGAATCCCTTTAGTTTTGTACAGTAGCTCAAGGTTTTCCCATATTTTAAATGGTGTTCCCTTTTTACTGCATTCATAATTAATTTCACCCTCTGACACCTTTACAGTCTTTTTCATGGCTTTTCGCATTTCAGCTTTAATGGCTTTAACCATGTTGTTAAATAATACCTTTTGCTTAGCTTTTTCAGCCTCAATCATTAATTCATTTAACTTCTTAGCTTTTTCTATCTCGTTATTCCAATTTAAAAATTCATAAGTGCGTACATCGCTAAAATCTATTGTTTGCATTTCATGTTCCTCTCTAGTTGTAATAATTTTTGTCATAAAAACTTCCTCTATATGTCCTAAGACATTTATTAATGGTGCACCAACCATAAGTCGAACCGTTCTGTTTTCTATCCCACTTATAACGCATCAATGCACTTCGCCTAAACAGCCTATCAATCTGTGCTGCATTTCCACCTGTCCAAAAGATTAAAATGTTAATTAGACTCATATCATCTTTCGAAGCATCGCCTGAGCCACTACCAAAGTGATAGAGCTGACTAAATCTTTCATTCCTACTTGCCTTTTCGATGACTTCTCTATCATCCAACGGCTTCCCTTTCCCATTTATGGGTGGTGTGGTTAATAAGGTCTTTTCTTCTTGCCTAGCCAAATACTTAAGGTGTAAAGGCTTAATTGACTCAGTGCAATCTCGAAGCGCTGTATATGGTTCAATAACATTACCTGTTACTGTAAAGAATCGCCCCTTATCATAGCACTCAAAGTTTGCTTTCCTACAAGCGCCAACAGGCTTGCTACCAAGACAAATAACGTGTATTCCTTTTCCACTTGGCGATATTTCAGCATAACTATTGAGGGTAGTAAGCACCTCATTAACTACTGAATCACGCACCTCTACACCATCAATATCTACTCCAAAGATGCCATCACCTAACATGAAACCTAATCCATCATAGAGGTCTACTACCTGCAATGCTGTTTCATAATCGCACCATGTGCTTGGGTTGTTGCTCTGTGCCATGCCACCTGTTCTTGCGTTAAATGGCTTCTTATCGTACTTGCCACGCTTCTCATCCCAATATAAGCGATATAGCACCCATCTGTTTTGTTCCTTTAGTTCTATTGGTATATTGTCATACATCGTGTCATTCCCTCTCGTTGCCTTTTATAATAGAGGGCAGCACTAAGCCACCCATATGGTTATTTAAAATGGTAATCCTTCTGTATCTTCCCATGAGGTATTAGAAGTATTGGTATTCGTTGTACCATCTTTCTTTAACATTAAAGGTTTTGGTAATTGCACCTTATCCAATTTATCCACTTCACAGGTATAACGCATGGTTGTAAAAAATCCCTGATTACCATCAATTTCATATTCCTTTTCACCAAACACACCACCAAATTGTTTTCCTCTAAGTGATTGCTCGTTCCAATCCCATGTATAACCGCTATTACTACACTCAATATGATGAATAAATGTCTTAAAGGCTTTCTTAATATGCTCATCTTTAGGTGTATCATCATCTGTTGGGCATGAAATACGATGTACTCCCTTCCATTTCTTATTCTTATCTTGATTTTCATATTGCTCTCTATAGAAGTTTTTATATTCTCCTTCTGCAATGTCAAAGTGAATAACTAATACACTGCCCCATCCATAACTTTCTTCTTTTGCTTCTAGCATCTTACATACATAAGCTCCTACTGGCAGTTTTTTCTTTCCTCCCATAATTTGTGTCGTTTCATATCCATTCCATTTCTTCATGCTAAATTTCTCCTCTTTTTAGTTGTTCTCTTAAGTTGTAAATAAGTGTTTTATAAATAAAATCTCCACTATAAGTGTTGTCTTTCATAAATGTGACGTGTAGGTTATACCTTGCTTCAAATGCTTTAAGTGTTGCCATGAACCTTTTTGGTACATATCCGGTATTGTATCTTTCAAGCTGAATATCTTCATAACTTGCATTCTCTATCAGGAAGTGAATCGTGCCTTTTACCCTGTTAAATTCAGCTTCAATACGTTCCCTCCCCTTTGTAAAATTGCCACTGACTTCTTCTAAATTTGCTTTTCTTTCAATCACGCATATATTTTGAAGATAATATAGCTTAGGATGATGCTCTAGTTGCACCTTTAACGTGTAATCACCTACATCCAATTTCTCATAACAAAACGGTATCTTGTGTTTCTCAAAATACTCCACAATATGACTGCACTTTTGTTCCCTTGTATCAATGACCACAATCGCCCTCTTTAGCACCTCATTAATCTCTTTATCCGTATACCTAAACATCTTAATATTCCTCTAATACCTTAAGGACAGATACAATATCATTTGGTATTTCATCTTCTTCAAAAGCATCTAGTGGTGTCTTAGCTGTGGAATTATTACTATGAGTCTCAAAAATATACTTTCCATCCTTACACCTAGCAAGTAATACCACATTAAACTTTGACTCTGGCACCAACTTATTGAGCTTCTTACCAGTCGTTTTCATCCGAGTCCACATATAGCCATCTTCTGTGCGTTCCGTTTCACTATGAGCTGTATAAATAACCGTTAAATCATCCCTTAGCTCACTTACAATATCCAAGATGCTATAAATATATACCACCAAGTCAGCCCATTTATCAAAGCCTTTCTCCTTTGACCTTCTAATCTCCTCACCAACCATTACTCCATTTAAAGTGTCAATCACAATATATTTAAGCTGCGTTTTCTCACTAATACCCTTCATAAGTGCCAATATCTTATTTGGGTCATCTGTAGCCATATAGTTTTTATTTTCACTGCAATATTGCTGCCTAAACCCACGCCAAGCACTACACTTTTTATCAGCATCAATAAAATAAGTTTCCTGTGGATTTAGATTTCTAAGTGATGTTGTCTTTCCTGCTCCTGATTCTCCAATAATGCAAATTGCCTTTGCCATGCGCTCGCCTCCTCTAATACTTGATTTCTAGCTTTTCTTCTGTCTTCACTATCTCAAGGCCTGGAATATTCAAAACCTCACCTGTATCAACGGCCACAATTCCATTTGGTGTGGTTAATAAGGTCTTTTTGAAATCTGCCCATTTAAAGCTTAGGACTTCTTTGCGGTTAATCAACTCTTCTCTGTTGTTCTCTTTCGCCCATTTAATAAGCTCATCACTGTCCTTATCAATATCTATCTTTGGTTTCTTTACCACCACATCTCCACTTAATAACTTCACTTTCTTTTGAGTCTTCGTTTCATCCTGTGGCACTTGCTCAAATAAGGCTCGTAAGTGTCCTTGATGTTGTTCTTTCTTTTGCTTTAAACTATATTCTCTTTCCTCAAATTTCTCCTTTAGTAATTCGATTCTTGACTTATATAGTTCATTTAGCTCAGCTATTGCCGTATCTAAGCCTTTTATCTTTTCAACAAGCTGATCCATTTCTACTTTTAACTCAAGTGTTCTTTGGTCTATCTCTATACTCTTTTTAGTTGCCATTTTTTTGTTTGTCCCTTCTTAGCTTTAATACGTCGTTGTATCTCTTTACATATTCCATGCCTAGCACATCTTCTTGGCATAAATAAGTCATCAGTTCATTGATAAGATGCTCATATTGCTCTATTTGCCAAATTAACATGACATTCTTACCTGTTAGCTCTGCATGTTCCATGAGCACTTTATAAATGAATTTATACATTTTAGTGATTCCTTATTTAATATTTTTAGTTGCTAATACATTATGACTACTTGTCCTTTTGATTTTAAATTAATTTAACTTTTTTGTTTTGAAAAGTAGCTAATTTAGCTGTATAAAAAAATCAACTTACTATTTTTAAGTTATTTTAAACAATTCTATATTGCTCTTAGTAAATTGTCCAAATCAATAGCCCTTATTTTCATTGTTCCCAGCTTAATTGTTGGTATCTCACCTCTTTTAATCATGTAGTACACAGCTTCTTTAGTAACACCAAGAATATTTGCAACTTCTGCAACTGTATATAACTGTTTACCATTACTAATTGTTGCCTTTTCAAGCTCTTCAATCCTACTATCCAAGTGCTTAATTTGATCGATTAAATCTTCCATTCTCATAGTTATTTATTCCTTTCCTTGTTATTTTATATCTAGGTGAACATTGATTTTTAGATAATATGCTTTCACTCCTTTTAATTTTATTTAATATCTTTCCAATTTTTTTCATGAAATAGTTTACATATAGTCGGTCATACTATATTATGAGTACATGTCTTTATTTATAATGTTAATTTTAGCGGAATTAATTAATTTATAAATTAAAGTCACATTTTTATTTTGAATAAAACGTAATTTACTTGTAAAAAAATAACTTTTCTATATAGTAACCCAGTTCACAAGCGTCTATTTAGTAGACATAAGTTACTATATTATCTTAATAGCTAATTGTAAATATAAATTTCGCAAAAAAAATTTGTAATTTTTTCTAAGGAGTAAAGAAATATGCAACGCACTATAAGCGAAGGAAAGAATATCGGTACAGTTATACGAAACTTATGTGCCGAGAAGAATATTACAGTCGTTGAATTGGAAAGAAAATGCAATTTAGGTAATGGAAGTATAAAAAGATGGGAAGATGGTGCCAGTCCTACTGTTAAAGCATTGTTACCCATATCAGACTATTTCAATGTAAGTTTAGACTATCTTACTGGCAGAACTACTCAACGTGATCAATTTGAAGAATGGAATAGAAAATATAATACTAAAAGATTAGCTGAAGAAGCTAAATTCTTTGATTCATTAGGCAAATTAAAATCTATTTTTGCTGAAATTGGAATGGTTGATATGAACGATCACGATATACTGTTACTAAAGGAATATCTAAAAGTATTAAAAAAATTACACTAATATGCTCATACTATAGATAAACCAGCTTGACTTCTCATATATACCGTATGTTTTATTGCTTTTTCATCTTGTATATAACATATGAAATTGGAACCAGTTAGTCATTGAAATCGGATTCACTTATATTATCAATTAGTACTATAATAATTAGCTATTTACATGAAGCCTCTACAAGTATGAATAATTGCCCTAGAAAGCATCCTATGAAAAATAGGGCTTAAAGATACACAATTGTATCATAATTGTCACTTCAAATAAATAGTTCGCTACGCCTAAATATCATATTATTCTCAATTGGTATTTCGGGTGACTCCGATTTTGGAATGCAAAGTGGTTCCTATTTGGATTATTATATACGCTTATTGCAGTGATGATATAAATGATGACCGAACTTAAATGCATATATCAGCAAAATAGGAGAAAGTATTTTTGAATAAATTATACATTTCTTCAAATACTATCAGTATATATGGCAAAAATGGAGGCAGTTTAATGTTTAAGTATATACTTCTTAAGTATGAAGCATTAATGTATAAGCTATTTGGATATGACGCACTAGTGAGATCAGAAGATGGCATTATTCTTGTTGGTGGTATTTTTATTGGAATGATGATTATGGCAGTAGTATCTGGATTCTTTATTTTTAGATTGTATAAGGTTGAAGATGCTGGCAGAAGTAAAGTTAAGATGATTAGAATTGATAAAGGATATAAAAGTAAATTTGTTGTTAGTTTTAATACAATATTTGAAGCTATTCAACAGGTGCTATTGTTATCATTTAGTCCATTTTTTACAATTAAGCAGTTTACTGAAAGAGATGAGAAAAGAACAAAACGATTTCTAATTATTATGTTTATAGTAGCTGTATTTATACTTTGTTTAACGATAACATCTATTGTTACTGTAATAGATATCACTCACATATCTAGATGATTTTAAAAGAGCAATAAATAAAATTAAAAAATTTTAATGAGCATGAAATTGCATTAAGTTCGGTAAAAGTTCGGTAAAAAGGACTATAGAGTAAGATATGGAGCGATATAATAAAATAAAAAGTCCTTGAAACCTAAGAGCTTCAAGGACTTACATATAATCGGAGTGACGCGACTCGAACGCGCGATCTCTAGACCCCCAGTCTAGCGCCTTACCAACTAGGCCACACCCCGAAAATGCATATAGAATATTGCTTTATTTATTATATTATAGCAGATTGAAATAAAAAGTAAAGTATTACCAAATAATTCTCTTCTTTATTCATACAACTTCTCTCTATTTTTCCAGCTTATAAATCCATACATATCATTTAAAAAGAATATCACAAAGTTAACAGCTACTGGTATATACATGGGATTTTCTATGGATGCCAGTATCCACAATACTATCAGCACAATATCATTTGATGCATATCCAAGTGCATAATAGGAGGTTCGTAACATGGTGAGTGATGCAGCCAAGAAACTTGTTGTAATTGAAATCGTACTAAACACAATATTAGGTGTATTCAATGCACGAAGTATCAAATAAAAAACAACTGTCACTATCGTTCCAAAAAATACAAGACTTACAATATGTTTTAATGTAAGCTTTTGAATCGCAACTTCCTTCCCGTTTTCTGCTGGATTTTTTATCCAGGTAATTGCCGACCATATTGCCATTGGCATAGACATACCCAAATAAGTAATCATTTCTCCCCAATAGTGAAATCGCCATGAAATTATTCCATACAGAATACTAAATACAATCATAAGTATCTGTGCCCATACATTTCCTTTAGCTGCAAATATCAATGATGTGACGCCTACACATGCTGCAATCAATGTAAGAAAATCAATATTTCCGGTTAGTATGTTAGAAAATATGACTACAACCAAAGAGCCCAGCCATAATCCCCATTCTTTTCCTGTCAAATTTTTAATTGGATCGTTCATTACTCTCTCCTCCAATTTCGATTTATCTAATTATACCACCCTTTTTTTGTCTGTCCACCTCATACTCTCTTAAAATTTTAGTTTCATATCGAACCGGAATACAGATTTCTGTCACAAATTTATCCTGATTGTTAGTAATTCCATAATCAATCAGCGTAATTTCACGAGAAAATCCTGTAATCTTCATTTTGTGCTTTTTTATATAATCAAGAAGTTTTCTGTATTGAATAGCAGCTTCCGTATGACTGCCGCAAAATCGTATTCGTACACAAAGTGTTTCTGGTAAGATAGAAGTCTTTCCTGTATAGATATCCTCCTGATCCAATATTAAAAATGCTCCATCATATTGTTCTATTTCACCTTCAAGCAAGTGCTCCTTAGAAATGCCTACGCCCACCTTACCGAGAAATACAACTGCCTCGACATCTGATTGATCCAATTGCCGAATTGGAGCTTCCATATCCCAAAATCCCTCGATTTTTAAAGGATTATCCACCCATACCATCCTACTAGCTGGAAGATTTACAAGTGACACAGTATCCAGTGGTACACTTTGTGCATCCTCTAACCAATTAAGACGATGTTCAATTTTCTGCTCAATACGTTTTAACTCCTGTTGTTTTTGAATCACTATTTTTTTCTGATGACGCAGTTTTTCTTCAATACAGCTTACATCTTTATTCTGTAAAAAATTCTCTATTTCAGAGAGCGGCATATCCAGTACCCGTAAATAACGGATGGTATTAAGCACTTCAAATTGCTCTGTACCATAATACCGATATCCGGATTCTGGTGAAATATATTTTGGCTTTAATAGCCCGATATTTTCATAGTGCCTTAAGCTGCTGACACTAAGATGAAACATCTTTGCCACATCTCCGATGCAAAATAAGTTTTTCTTATCCACGTCTTAATCCCCCTCTATATTCTTGCGCTGTATTATTATAAACGCTATCACACAGATGAGTACAGACAATAAAGAACCGGCAGCTGTTGCTAATCCCATCGGAAACAATGTGCTAGGGAAAAGCTGTGATGTCAAATATACGCCCGGTATACGAATTAATACAATAGAAAGAATGTTATGCAAAAAT
Source organism: uncultured Cellulosilyticum sp. (assembly GCA_934725855.1). Taxonomy (GTDB): domain Bacteria; phylum Bacillota; class Clostridia; order Lachnospirales; family Cellulosilyticaceae; genus Cellulosilyticum. Next base: position 40,805 of record CAKVCL010000009.1, read on the forward strand.
GATAACCCTGATTTTCCACATGCACAAAAATACCCGCTAAAACTAAAGTGTATACCTGCAAAAACACTATCCCAAATATACCCTCTCAGATATTGCCCTCCTAAACAAATCACATCAATTCCCCCAGCAGCACTCCTATCCGTAAACAATGCTACGATTGGTTCTGCCAAAAATTGAATCGTAATCGCCGAAATTACTCCAAAGCTCACAGCAAATAAGACCGCATACTGCAAAGTCTGTATCGCACGCTTTGGCTTTTTTGCTCCTATATTCTGGGCCCCAAGGGCAGAAACCGTAGATAACATCGATGATGGGATCAAGAAAAGAAAACTCATGATTTTTTCTACTATCCCCACCGCTGCTGCATCATTCAGCCCTCTACGGTTAGCGATAATAGTAATAACAATAAATGCAATCTGAATTAGACCATCCTGCAAAGCAATGGGAATGCCTATAGATAGAATCTTTCCCATTGCCTTACGGTAGGGTTTAAAATCACTCTTACAAAGAACAATGCTGCGCTTTTTCAATATAAAAATTAAAGATACAACCACACTAATTGCCTGTGAAACTGTCGTTCCCAATGCAGCACCAACAGGTCCAAATTGAAGCATACCAATGAAAATATAATCAAGAACGATGTTGGCAATACATGCTACCGCAATAAAATACATTGGACTTTTACTATCTCCCATACCACGAAAAATAGAACTGATAATGTTATATGCAGTGATAAACGGAATTCCAATAAAACAGATCGTCAGATATGCCACTGTGCCATTTACAGCTTCGTTAGGAGTAGACATTGCAACCACAATTGGATGAACCAACACTAATAACAGCACTGTCAGCCCAAGAGAAACAGCCATAAACAAAGTTATGGTATTTCCTATATTCTGTGCTACGCATTTATGCTCACCCTCGCCAACAGCCTGCCCTATGCTGACTGTAGTTCCCATGGCAAGTCCTACAATCATGACCGTTAACATATGCATTACCTGCGAACCTATGGATACAGCTGTTGTACTAGCTACTCCATCAAATTGTCCAATAATAAATAAATCAGCCATGCCATAAAGTGTCTGTAAAAAATATGAAAGTAAATATGGTAGAGAAAATAGAACAACATTTCTGAATACGCTACCATTTGTAAGGTTCTTTTCCATTTTTGTTTTCCTCTTCTGCTTAATGTGTTTTTTACATTGTAAACTCTACATTCATTGTAGAGTCAAGCAGAATATTAGTATCCAATATTTTTTTACTCATATGACCAGTTCTAATTGCTACACTTTTCATAGGTCTTGCCATGCTTTCTATCTCCTATCCTATCTCATCTCAATTTTCCATATTCTTTATCTGATACCGGCTCACACCACTCATTAGAACATTCTTCTCCCGGAACTTCTATTGCCAGATGAGAGAACCATTCATTTGGTGCTGCCCCATGCCAGTGTTTTACTCCTGTAGGAATATTGATGCATTCACCAGGATTTATTTCTATTGCTTCTTTTCCTTCTTCTTGATAATATCCACGTCCTGCAACGCCTATCAGTATTTGACCGCCTCCGCTCTTTGCATGATGGATATGCCAGTTATTTTTACATCCCGGTTCAAAAGTAACATTAAAAATGCCCACCTGCTCTGTAGAAATAGGTGCTAGAAAACTTCTTCCTGTAAAATACTGTGCAAAACCGGTATTAGGCTCCCCGATTGGGAATACCATTGATTTTGCATGTGCTCTCATTGCTTCGTCTTCATAAGGAAGATCTCCTTCATCTAGCTTCCACACTTCTTTTGCAAGATTAAATACAGCCCATCCTTTTGGCCATCCCACATAAAATGCTGTGTGAGTGATAATTGCAGCGATTTCCTTCTGCGTAACTCCATGTTCTTTTGCATTCTGTAAATGATAAATAAGAGACGAATCTGTAATTCCAGAAGACATAAGTGCCACAACGGTAATGATACTTCTAGTCTTTACATCAAGATTCTGATTATTCCAGTTCTCCCCAAAAAGCACATCATCATTGAAATGTGCAAACTGTGGTGCAAAATCTCCCAATGCAGTTCTTCCTGCAGTCTGTACGATTTTTTCCATATTGCTATTCCTCCAATTTTATAGTGTTTTTGCCCATTCATTGATTTGCTGTTTGGATACGTTGTTTAGGAGCTTTCCTTCTGTAATAAGAGCACCTTGAGCAGAAGGCTGTAACTCCCTTACTGTATTTCCAAATCCACTTCCTCCAGACGTAGCAAAAAGAATGATTTTTTTGCCAGAAAAGTCATTAGCTTCTAAGAATGTATTAACGATTGTCGGTGCTACATACCACCATATAGGAAAACCCAGAATGATTTCGTCATAATCATTGGTATCTATATCAGCATTAGCAATTTCTGGTCTGAATTTTTTATCATTCATCTCCACGCTGCTTCTAGACTTTTTATCCATCCAATTTAGGTCCGCTTTTGTATAAGGTATCTTCGGTGTAATCTCAAATAAATCTGCTTTGGCGATTTCCGCAATCATCTCGGCTACTTTTTTTGTCGTTCCACTTGCACTGAAATAAGCAACTAATTTTTTTCCCATAACTTTCATTCTCCTTAATAAAAAAGATGTGTAAGATTTTCCTTCCTATCCTACACATCTATTTTATAGTTCAATATTCTATTATGTCCAATACTTATGTTGTATCTTATTTTATGCCTCAAAGGCATTGATTTTCTCAATAAATCGGTTTACTGCCTGTGAATACGGTATGTTTCTTCTCCATGCAATAACTGTACTGGCAGTAATTTCTGGAAAGAGTCTTCTTTGAACAAGAATATCTTCCCTCCAGTATTTTGCAGCCCCTTCAATTGATACAGGATATCCAAGATTGTTTGCCGCCATAACACCTGCATTTGTGCCAAGGTTGCTTGTAAAAGAAATATGAAGTTTGGAAAAATCTTTTCCAAACCAATTCGCAAGTTCACTCTGTACACCCGTTCTTTCAGGTAGAATAAGAGGCTTCCCTATGAGATCCTGCTTTTGTATAAATTTCTTCTTAGCAAGTGGGTCATCCGGGCGCATCCCCACAACCCAATGGTCACTGTCCTTAATCCTAATATAATCAAGACCTTCTGTGTCTACTGGCTCCATAAATAATGCAATATCCACAAGTCCCTTATTCATCATCTCATGTATGGTATCAGCAGTTGCCGTATGAATAGCAATCTGAACCAACGGATATTTTTCTTTATACTGCTTACATATTTTTGCCAAAGTCTCCACAGCCATAAATTCTCCACAGCCCACGGTAACAGTTCCTTCAATCACTTCTTCCGTTCCTTTAAGTTCTTCTAGAGTACGCTCCTCGAGATTAAGAATCTCTAAAGCTCTTCTTTTTAGCAAAATGCCTTCATCTGTAAGCGTAATGTTTTTTCCCTTACGGATAAATAAAACTACTCCTAGCTCTTCCTCAAATGCTGCCATCTGTCTAGATAGCGTTGGCTGTGTAATATGTAATTGTTCTGCCGCTTTAGTAAAGCTTTGTTCTTTTGTTACCATCAAAAAATAGCGTAATATTCTTAATTCCATCTATTATTATCCTTTTGTATTTTTAACCATTCCACATTCTAATGTTCCCTTATAAATTTTTTGCCATAAGCTTCTCCTCCATTCACTTTTTTATTTTCGATCTACAAATTCTTTTTCAGGTGCCCATTCACAATGTCCTATTAAGTAATAATTTTTAAAGTACATTGATGACTTTGGTATAATCACTCTAAATATATTATACAATTTTAAAACTTCAACTAACAACATGAATATATTCTCCTCATCAATGAAAAAATAATCATGCCAAATCATGTAAGGTTTGACGCAATATGTAATTTTAAATATAATATTTTAAAACATACATTGGATTACTAGATTATAGAAAGATGGTAAAAAATATGAATTATTTAAATGATATGGTGCAGACCCTTAATACCTTTTTATGGGGTAACATACTAATCATTCCCCTTATTGTCCTAGGTATTTATTTTTCATTTCGAAGTGGTTTTGTTCAATTTACTTATTTTAAAGAAATGATTGCATTACTGGGTGATGGCATTGGTAAATCTGGGAATAAGTCAGGTGGTGTTTCTTCTTTCCAAGCCTTCTGCATTAGTACGGCTTCTCGTGTAGGGACAGGTAATATTTCTGGAATCGCTATTGCCATTGTATTAGGCGGACCTGGTGCTGTTTTTTGGATGTGGCTCATTGCACTTTTAGGGGCAGCTTCAAGTTTTGTAGAAAGCACTTTAGCACAAATCTATAAACAAAAAGATGAAGTCGGCTTTCGTGGTGGTCCTGCTTATTATATGGAAAAAGGTCTTGGCATGCGTTGGCTCGGTATTATTTTTGCAGGACTTATTACGGTTACATTTGGACTCATCTTTAATGCAGTACAAGCCAATACTATTACGGCTGCTTTTAGCAATGCTTTTGGTATGAATAAGGTTTTGCTTGGTGTCATCATAAGCATTGTAACCGCTTTTATCATCTTTGGTGGTATTGAACGCATTGCTAAAGCTTCTGAAGTCATTGTGCCTATTTTTGCAACGCTTTATATTCTAGTTGCCCTACTTGTTATTCTTCTTAATATCAAACGGGTTCCAAGTATCTTCTCTCTTATTTTCCAAAACGCTTTCGGACTTCGTGAAATGGGCGTAGGGGGTATAATGGGAACCATTATGCATGGTGTTAAAAGAGGACTATTTTCTAATGAAGCAGGTATGGGAAGTGCGCCTAATGCAGCAGCCACAGCTACTGTAAGCCATCCAGTTAAGCAAGGACTGATCCAAGCTTTTGGTGTATTCGTAGATACTATTATTATCTGTACTTGCACTGCATTTATTATCTTACTTGCAGGCGATTATACCAATACCAATTTAACAGGTATTGAGCTCACTCAAGCCGCACTCACTTCTCAATTTGGCAACTTTGGAAGTTACTTTGTAGCCTTCTGCATTGTGCTTTTTGCTTTTAGTTCAATTATTGGCAACTACTACTATGGACAGTCTAATATTGAATTTATTAAATACAATAAGACTGTAATGCTCATTTATCGCATTAGCGTTGTTGTAATGGTTATGATTGGTTCACTTCTTAAAGTCTCTGTTGTTTGGGATTTAGCTGACATATTTATGGGACTTATGGCACTTATTAACCTCATTGCTATTGCACTTTTAAATAGCCAAGCGATAGCTTGCTTAAAAGATTATCAAAAGAAGCGTCAAGCTGGTATTAAAGATCCTGTGTTTAAAGCCTCTTCCATTGTTTCTCTCAAAGATAAAACTTCAGAATGGAAATAAACTAAAACGAGCCGTCACACTAATTAATTAGTATGGCGGCCCTTTTGTTTTTCTAAGTTCTACACTTATTCTTTAATATCAATTGCTGCTACTGGACAGCTATCTCTTGCTTCTTCGGCATCTCCTTGTAGTTCTTCTGGAATTTCATCTTCAATAGCGTGAGATTTGCCATCATCCTCCATATGGAAAACATCTGGGCAAATATTTGCACATAATTCACAACCAATACATGTATCTTGGTCTACTATTGCTTTCATTTGTTACATCTCCTTCTGTTATAATACACTTGAACGCTATTAATATTTCCAGATATTCGCTCTCTCATACTGCAAATCTTTTTTTATAGAAATTTCATCTAAACCCCAACTTCCTACGGTGCTAATTTTTGGCTATATTACCTGCTACATTGAGTGCATCCCATGTTCTTGCAAATGGTGGGGCATAGCATAAATCTAACATGCCTAGCTGCTTGGTGGTCATCTTAGCATAAATGGCAGCTGCAATCACGTTTGTTCTTTGTACGGCATCCTTTTTTCCAACCACTTGTCCACCTAAAATTATCTTTGTTTCGGCGTTATATATCAGTTTAATTGAAATATCTTCTTGCCCTGGATAATAGTCTGTTTGATTTTTATCTGTCATCCATACGGTTTTATAAGGTATTCCCATTTTAGCAGCTTCTTGCTCTGTAATGCCCGTTCTTCCAGCTTCCATATGCATTAATTTTAAGCAGCTTGAACCTAATGTGCCTTCAAAGCTTTGATTCATCCCACCTAGATTTTCTCCAACAATTCTGCCTAACTTATTCGCACTTGTTGCAAGTGGAATATAAGTTTCTTCTCCTTTAATTAAGTGAGGCACGGTTGCACAATCTCCTGCAGCATATATATAAGGAAGTGAGGTTTCTCCTTTTTGATTCACTACAATGGCACCATTTTGAAGCATTTTAATGCCGGAATTTTTAAGAAAAGCTGTATTAGGTCTAACTCCTGTTGCTATAATGACTAAATCGATGTCCACTTTTTCATTTTCTGTGACAACCTGATTTACTATTTCATTGCCTTCAAATCCTACTACTTTAGTATTTAGGTAAAGCCTAACCCCTTCTCTTTGAAGCTCTTCTTCTAATAAATCCGTTACTTCTTTATCAAACGTTTCTTTTAAGATGCGGTCTTCTAACTGAAAGATACAAACTTCTTTACCCATTTTTTTCGCAGCTTCTACAATTTCAAGGCCAATAAATCCAGCGCCTACTATTCCAACCTTTTTAATAGAAATATCTTGCATTTTTTCTCTTAGCCTTTTTCCATCAGCCATCTGGCGTAAAGTATAAACATTTTTTAAATCAATATTTTTAATAGGAGGCAGGATAGGACTTGCACCAGTAGCAATCATTAACTTGTCGTAGCCTTCTGTAAATTCCTTCTGATTTTTTAAATCTCTAACGGTAACTTGCTGTTTATCTGTATCTATACTTAAGACCTCATGTTCTACAAAAACACTAATCCCTGCCTTAGATGCCTGCTCTGGGGTTCTTGCTAACATCTGCGCTTCATTATCAAAGAAACCTCCCACAAAATAAGGCAGTCCACATGCCCCAAATGAAATATGAGGTGATTTTTCATATACAGTGACTTCTGCCTCTTTGCAAACACGTTTGAGCTTAGCAGCAGCACTCATACCAGCCGCTATCCCACCAATAATGATAACCTTCATTCTTGTCCTCCTAACTTAATCCTACTCTGTCATATACTTAATTCATTTATATTCACTAAACCATTTATCAAGCTACTTATATGCTTTCATGTACTTACGTTTTGTTACTCTTTTGTAGCCTTAAGTGAATTGCCTACCGCAATAGCACTTACCATTGTTCCACTTACATTCAGGAATGTTCTTCCCATATCTAATATAGGGTCAACTGCAATAATCGCTCCTAAAAGTGGGAAGTAGCTTCCAAGCCCCATTCCTGAAACGACTACCGAAATCGCAATAGTCGCTGCACCTGGCAAGCCTGCAATTCCAAATGAACTAATAGCAATAACAATGGCAAGCATCACAAGGAAACTAATATCTATATTAATCCCTACCATTTGAGCAAGCATCACAGTTACAAGTCCTGGATAAAGCCCTGCGCAACCATTCATCCCCATGTTGGAGCCTAAACTTCCTACAAAGCTTGCTACCCCTTCATTTATATTAAACTTTTGATCTAATGTTTCAATTAATACAGGTAGTGTGCCCAAGCTTGAACGTGATGTAAACGCAAGCACTAAAGGTTCCATTCCTTTTTGTATATATTCTTTTGGACTCACCCCATTTACCATAGCAATCACTAAATGTACTACAAACATGATGATAATACCAATATAAAGGGCTACAATAAATTTCACCACTGTGCCTAATACACTAATGCCCCTTGAAGTAATCGTATTCGCTAAAAGCACAATCACTGCATAAGGCATAAATTTAATAATGGTCATGGCTACACTTAAAATAATTTTATAAAATGCCTCCACCCATTTTACAAATGGCTCAATGACTTCACTATATTTCTTACTAAGCCTTCTAATCGCTATACCAATAAAGCTCGCAAAAATAACAACCGCAATAATATTGCCATCTACCATCGCTTTTACTGGATTAGCTGGAAGTAACCCTCTTAAAGTCTCTACTAAAGTGCTTACTTCCCTGATTTCTGCATCTTTTAGGTTTGCATTAATGCCTTGACCTAAATTAAAGAGATAACCTAAACTTACACCAATAACTGCTGCAATTAGCGTAGTCCCTACAAGCATTCCAATCGTACGTGCAGTCATTTTACCAAGGTTATCCCCTTGCATATTCATAATCACTCTTACAATTGAAAGAAAAACAAGTGGTACAACGAGCATTTTCAATAAATCCATAAAACCATTGCCTACTAGTCCATACCAACTGGATACTTCGTTTAGCCATCTTATTTCTCCTGGATCACTTGGAAATCTGGCGATAAATTGTATCACGAGTCCTAAAACCAGTCCTAAACCCGTTCCTACAAACATACGTGTTGAAAACTTAATTTTCTTCTTCTCTAATGCTTTAATTCCTGCAAATAAAACTAAAGCGACTGCAATAAAAATCCAAGTTTTTATATCACTTAGTAATAAAAACTCTTCAATAAACATGTTGTTAATCATTAAAGTTTCTCCTTGTGTCATTCATATCAGTAAATGTTTTAATTTACCTATTAAAGCATAAAGTATAATATTTTTCAATACCTGATATTATTTACATAATCTTTAATGATTATTAGTAAAAATGGTTATCTGGTTTTACACATACACTATCTGGTATATGATCCATAATATATTTTTGATTGCTTTTTGTTTTTGCATTGAACTAATTTGGTCGCTAATTGCTGCTACAGCTTCACTCCCTTTATTGTAATCGTAAATTTTTGAAGCCGCCACACTATTTAGCTAGTGCGACGGCCTCATGTTTGCCTTACCCATCTTTTATTTAATATTTATGCAAATGAACGATAAAGCTTAACTGCCCTTCACAAAGTTCTGCTTTAACTTGTCCATTCATTAATTCCACGAGCTTCTTTACTACAGCCAGCCCTATTCCTGTTCCTTCACCACTTCTCACACGATTTGCCATATAGAAACGATCAAATAAGTAAGGTAAATCTTCCTCTTTAACCTCTCCAGCCTCATTAGTGACCTTTAATATAACATCATCTTTTACTTCTTCAATGCTAATTACTACATTTTCTTTAGCATAACGTAGTGTATTTTGAAGTAAATTCATAATCACACGTTCCACACTTTTCTTTTCGCCTATTATGCTGGGTACATTCTCAGATATATGAATTTCTAATTTTAAATTTTTATCCACAAAATTCTGATAGAAGTCAGCAATTAATTCACAAGTTATCCTCTCTAAGTGGACAGCTTCAAGTTCTAATTCTGTATCTTTACTACTTATTTTGGATAATTCATAGAAGCTTTCTACAAGATCATTTAATGTTTCTGCCCTACTCTTAATAATCTGCAGATATTCTTGTACTTTCCGAGTATTTTGTTCCTCACTTTCTATTGCTCTGGCATCTTGCACAGCCTTACAGCTATCTTTTGGCTTATTATTCTTTGTTCTATCCAGTTTTCCTTCAATGAGTTGTATATAACCTAATATAGAAGTTAATGGTGTTCTTAAATCATGAGAAATATTTGCTATCGCTTCTCGCAGTTCATGTTCCATTCTAATATGCTCTTGTCTGCTTACTTTTTTTTGTACCACCAAATTATTAATATTTCTTGCAAGTTCTTTAACAAACTCATTAGGGACACTCGTAACAATTTCCTTATTCGTTTGTTTCTCAATAATATATGCCACTTGCTTTGAAATGCTCATTACTTCACGCCTGATAAGCCAAAAAAAGGTGATGCCTATCACCCCTATTATTAATCCACTTAAACCAATGATTATGCCTAAGAGTTGCATGCAAACACCCCTTTTTTGTCTATATTTCTATTGATGTTTTTATTAATTTTATAAATCTGCTTTTCCAAAAAGATAACTGCCTAATCCACCAAAGACAATCATATAGCCTATACCGATAAGTGCAGTTTGAATAAACACTTCCATATTACCCTCACTCATATCTGCAATCATATCTAATCTTGTCATTATCCAAATTTCTTGAATCTTATCAAAAATAGGACTTACTAAATGTGCTAATAAATTTAATGCCTGCCCCAAAAACAGCATTAATGCCACATATAATAAACTCGCTGCTGTTCCATTCTTTATAAATGAGCCTATAAAGTGCAGCATAGACAATGCCCCCATCCAAATAAATGTACTACATAATCCTTTAAATAATAAGCTTTGTAATCCTCTGCTGAAAGTTTCTGCACTATTTATGCCAAGCAGAATATACGCCATGAGTAATGAACTACTTAATAAAATCACAAATGCAACTACCGCAACTAAAATAATTTCTATGTTCTTACTCACATAAATTTTTGCTCTTGAAAGTCCCGAACTCGCAATATTTTTAATCGTGTTATTCTTATACTCTTCCATTGTAATCATATCCACAAAAACAACTAGCATAAAACTTACTGCTGGGAAAACCATTGTTCCAATGTCCATAAAGTGTTCCATAGCTAATCTTTCTTCATTTAAGCCTTGAGCATTCATTTTAATAAAACCTATGCATCCTAAAAGTGCACATCCAAGTGTAATCAGTATTGTAATCCAAAAATATTTTCTTTTCAATGTTTTGCCTATTTCAGCCTGCATATAATTAAGCATTTTTTTCATCTCCCATAATATTCATATAATATTCTTCTAAATTACCTTTTACTTCTTGCAATCCTGTGACATAAGCACCACCTAGCACTAGTGCCTCATTAATTTCTGCTGGTCTATCTAGATATTCAAATAATTTAATGCCCTTATCTTGAATCACTTCAAAATTTCTTGTATTAAATTTCTGTTCTAGAATAGTTGCCGCTATAAGTGGTTCTTTCACACGAATGAGTAAATGATGTTTGCAGCTTTCAGCCACTTCACCAGCACTTATCTCTTGCACCAAATGACCATTTTTAATAAATCCATAAACAGTCGCAAGCTGTGATAATTCACTGAGAATATGGGTAGAAATAATGACTGTAATCTCTTTTTCTTTTGCTAATTTCTTTATGGTTTCCCTAAAATGAATAATGCCTTGTGGATCTAGTCCATTCGTTGGCTCATCCAATATTAGAATATCCGGTTCACCTAGCAAAGCATAAGCAAATCCTAAACGTTGTTTCATTCCTAATGAAAATTGCTTAAAAGTTTTTTTCCCTGCATTCTCTAGTCCTACATATTTTAGTAACTCATCTACTTTTTGCTTATTGGGGATTCCTTTTTGCTTACGATAATATTCTAAATTATCTCTTGCTGATAAATAAGGAAAGAATGCAGGTGTTTCCAAAATATTACCTATTCGTTCCCCAACGCCTACTACTGTATCACTAAATTCTTGTCCTAAGATTGTCATTTTTCCTTCTGTAGGTCTAATAATACCACACAAAAGCTTCATAATCGTTGTTTTACCGGCGCCATTCTTTCCAACCAGTCCGTAGATCTCACCTTTCTTCACATGCATATCTACATTTTCTATTCCTATGTTTTTACCAAATTTCTTAGTTAAGCCTTGCGTTTCAATTATATACTCAGCCATTTGTCTTCCTCCACTTTTCTTATTTCTTCTTATGTAGGTAAGTATATAATCCAAACTATAATATCCCCTAAAGTAAATCTTAAAAAAGTCTTAAGTTCTATTCGCTCAGTTTAAAGCCTATCCCCCACACAGTATCAATATAATCTTGCGTACTATCTATTTTTCCAAGCTTGCTTCTTATATTGCTGATATGAACATTTATCGTATTATCATCGCCCATATAAACTTCTTCCCAAACACTTTCAAACAAATTGGCTCTTGTAAATACTTTTTTAGGCTGCAGCATCAGTGTTTTTAATATCTTAAATTCTCTAGCTGTTAACTCCACTTCTTTTCCCTTAACATAAGCTTTGAATGTATCTAAGTCTAGCTTCAAATTCTTATATTCAAGAATACTTTTCTTTTCTTCTGAATGTGAAAACACTTGATATCTACGAAGCTGTGCTTCTACTCTAGCAATTACCTCTTCATTATTAAATGGTTTTGCGATAAAATCATCTGCACCACTTTTTAAGACTTCAATCCTTGTATCCATTCCAATCTTAGCTGAAACCACAATAATTGGCATCACTTTTAGTTTACGTACTTCTTTTATTAACTCTTCTCCTGTCATTCCTGGAAGCATTAAATCCATCATGATTAAATCAAATGGCTCCATCTCAAGGCGAAGCTTTCCTTCCGTTCCTGAATAAGCACTTTTGACTTCATAACCAGCTTCTATCAGTAATTCACATAATAATTGATTGATAGATGAGTCATCTTCTATAACTAAAATATTTGCTTTCACTTGTTTCTCTTCTCCTATCTCTATCAACTTTTTATAAAGCTTTATTATATTCTATTATTTTTGCTTTTCACACTAACTGTGCTTACAAACAAATAAAAATAGGTGTTATGCTTCTATAAACATTATACACCTATTTTAAACTTTATTTTCTTCTTTTATTAGCTTCATGACATATGATCAGTTCTAATTTTATTTTTACTTATCAGCCCCCTTTATATAATTAGGATATTTTTCGCATATATCTTTTTCATCAACTACATAACTTGAAATATGCTTTTGAATAATTTGCTTAGCAAGTTCAGGGTTTCTTTCCTTAATGGCACTAACTATTGCTCTATGCTCTTCTACCCTTCTTGCATATCTGGAAGATCTCAAACTTAACGAACGTACTCTATCAAAATGTATACTCATACTTCTAACCATTTCATAACATTGCTTCTTATTACATATTTGAAAAAGCTTCATATGAAATTCATTATCTAGCTCTAATAGCTTAAATGAATCTGTATTATCTAGGTAAAATTCTTGCAACATTAAATTTTCTTCCAAGGTTACAAAATCTTTATCAGTTGCTTTTTCACAAGCAAGTTCAACAATAGCTTTCTCCATTACAACACGAGCAAAATACGCTTCTTCAACTAAATCATAATCAATTAGTGCAATCATACTTCCCCTTTGAGGAAAGATTTCTACTATTTGAGATTTAGAAAGTTCAATAAGTGCTTCTCTAATAGGGGTACGTGATAGCCCGAGTTCTGTTGCAATCTCTTTTTCACTAACCATACTTCCTGGTTCTAGTTCAATTCTTATAATATTATCTTTTAAGATTCTTAGTGCATAATCTCTAGCCATTTCTTTATCTAAACGCTCTGTAACGTGCATGACTACCTCCTGACTGATTCTAATTAATATCATCCACTATATATTATATCAATCTCAGACGCACAATTAAATATTACAAATCATCAAAAGACCTAAAAAATTTAGTAAAAAAAGAGCCGTTACACGCTCTTACGTAACAGCTCTTTTTACTATGCTATAAACAATTTTAGTAACCTAATTTTGATTTATTTTTTTCAAAAATTTCATTTACTTGATCAACGTATCTTGCAGAACCTAAAGATTCACATTCAGAAACATATGCATCCCAATCTGCGTCAACACTTGCTTGACCAGTAATGAATTTTTGTGTCCAAGCTTTTACACAGTCCATAAGTGGTGTAGAGATTAAGTTTAATTCTTCATTTTCATCTTCATTTGAAAGATATGGAGGAATCAATGGACGAACATCCCTTTGCTCTTCAACTCTTATATTGAAATCCTTTTGACCTTCTGTGTATTTAGATGTTCTAATCCATGTAGAACCACCATAAGCAAATACTCCACCAGCAAAACCAAAGTCAGCATTTAATTTTTTAGGTGCATCTGGGTTAATACCATTATAAGTAATGTCAGAATTTAAGACTACATTTTCACCATCAAGTGTGTAAGTTTCACCTTCAACACCCCATTGAGTTAACATGTGACCTTCTTCTGAATACCATAACCAGTCAACGAAACGAAGCATTTTAATGAAGTCTTTTTCACCTAATTCATCAAGTGCTTTTTGAGCAATCATAATACCATTTTCAAGTCTTGAGTTTTCAGCTTGTAACATACCAGCTGGCCCACCTGGAGGTGTAACCATATATAACTCAGCCCCATCTACTTGCATTTGGGTAGCATAGTCAGCTAAATTTTGGTAGTTACCATGCATAACGTAAGTTTCTCCTGTAAAGAATTTAGCTTTTGCACTATCATCCTCTTGTGAGAATGATTCTGGATCATAAATACCATCATTAATTAATTTATTGAAGTAGCTTACAAATTGTTTGTAGCCATCTGTTGTTTCTGAGAAATAGTATTTTGTTTCATCAGGATTAAATTCAAGACCATTAGCAAGATCCCAGCCTGCTCTTACATCATATTCCATGCCTGCAAGTTTAAGAGTTCCTTCAGCTTTACTTGGGTCAGACCATACATATTTAGCACCTGTAAAATCTTTTACTTTCTTTAATGCTTCTGCCCAATCATCATATGTCCAAGTTTTTTCTAGTTCTTTAACATCAACACCAGCAGCATCAAATACATCTTTTCTGATAATGTATGAATAACCTGCATCAGCTGATTCCCAAAGGCCTGGTAATACATAGTATTTACCATCAGCTTGAAGTTTCATTTTAATATCGTCTACCATGTTCCAGTCTTGCATACATTTTTGGTAGTTAGGCATATATTGTACCCAATCACTAATTGCCACAACTTGACCACCATTTACATATTTGCTTTCATCATATGTTTTTGGAATAATGTATGGTGAATCACCTGAGTTTACAAGTACAGATTTTTTGTCTTCATAATCTGTTCTAGCAATAAGATTTAAGTCGAAAGTTACATTTGTTTTTTCTTGAATTGCTGACCAAAGTCTCCAGTCATCTTTATATGGATAGTTTTCATGATCAGAGAACATCATAGAATATGTAACAGGTTCATCTGAATGGAATGTCACACCTGCTCCATATGTATAACCTTCTGCTTCATCTTCTACAACATCTGTTTTTACCATTTCTTCTACAGAACTAGCTTCACTTTTATCAGCATCATTTGCTTTTGCTGTATCATTTGAAGAACTTCCGCATGCAGCTAAAGACATTGATGTTAACCCTGCAAGCAATAAACATAAAGCTTTATTTTTTTTCATGTTTTCTTCCTCCCATACTGGATATATATATTGTTCAATGCTAGATTTTGCATTGTTACAATTTCATAAATACTACGCCCTTAAAAATATTTCTTAACCCTTAACTGAACCAATCATCATACCTTTTACAAAGTATTTTTGTACAAATGGATAAATACAGATAATTGGTGCTGCTGTTAATACCATACAACAAGATTTAACGTTAGCAGCGATTTGAGTCGCTTCATCAGCACCAGCTCCTAATTCACTAGTACCTGTAGCACCCATAATAATTTGTCTTAAATATAATGCAACTGGCCATTTTTCTTTTGAGTCTAAGTATAAGAATGGTCCAAACCAGTTGTTCCAAATACCAACTATGTAGAATAAGAACATCGTTGCCAGTATTGGCTTTGATAATGGAATAATGATTTTTAAGAAAATGCCATAAGTACTCATGCCATCTACTGCAGCTGCTTCTTCCAATTCTTCTGGTAAACTTGCAAAGAAAGATTTCATAAGAAGTACATTATAAGCACTAATACAACCTGGAATGATAATTGCCCACATCGTATCTCTCATATGTAATGCTTGAGCAATCAAAATATAGTTTGGAATCATCCCACCTGCGAAAAACATTGTAAATACAACAAATGGTGTGAAAAATTTGTTTAATACTAATCTTTTCTTTGACAAAGGATAAGCAAGCATTGCTGAACCTACCAAAGAAATAAGTGTTCCTACTAATGAATATAAAATAGTATTCCCATAATAGGCAAAGAAATCTGGTTTACTTAAAATAACCTTATAGGTCTTAGTGGAAAAATCAACTGGGAAAAAGCTAACTTTTCCTGCATAAATAGCTGCTTCTGAACTAAATGATTGTGCAACTAAATAAACAAATGGATATAAAGTAACAAATACAACAAAGGTCATAATAAGAAAGTTGACTACTTTAAATACTTTATATGCTGTTGAAACTTGAATCTTACTTGGCGCACTATCTTCCTTCATGTTATTACCTCCTTACCATAAACTTGTTTCTGTTAATTTTCTTGAAATAAGGTTGGCACTTAATACTAAGATTAAACCGATTATACCTTCGAATAAACCTACTGCTGTTGCAAAACTGAAGTTTCCTCCTGTAATACCCATTCTATACACATAGGTTGAGATAACATCAGCTGTTTCATAAGTTGATGGTAAGTACAATAACATAATCTTTTCAAAGTTGGACCCCATAATACCACCGATATCAAGAATTAGTAAAGTAATGATCGTTGGCATAATTCCTGGTATTGTAACATGAATGACTTGTTGCAAATGGTTTGCTCCATCAATCTTAGCTGCTTCATATAATTCTGTATTAATATTTGTCATCGCTGCTAAGTAAAGAATTGTTCCCCATCCTAATGCTTGCCAGACACCTGATGCAATATAAATCGTTGGGAACCATTTTGCTTCTTGAATAAATGAAATTCTTTCAAAACCAAGTGCAGCAATTAAATTGTTAATTGGTCCACTTAATGAAACAACTTCTTTAACCATACCTGCAATAATAACCATGGAAATAAAGTGAGGTAAATAAGAAACAGTTTGCACAAATTTCTTAGCTTTTGTATTAACAATTTCATTAAGTAATAATGCAAAAATTAATGTCGCTGGAAATCTAACAGCTAAATATGAAAGACTTAATGTTAATGTATTTCTAAATGCTCTCCAAAAACTTGCATCTTTAAAGAATTGTCTAAAATATTTAAGTCCTACCCATTTTTGGCCAAATATATTAGATCCACCTGTATACTTTCTAAATGCAATAATATTCCCAAACATTGGAACGTACTTAAAGATAATAAAATAGATAATTGGAATAACAAGTAATGAATACATCATCCATTCTTTTTTTATATGCCTAATTAAATATCCTTTTTCTTTAACTGGTTTCATTTTAGGTGAATTTACTGCTTGTGCTTTTGCCATTTAATCACCACTTTCTTTATTAATGATTCTATCTAAAATATTATTTATTTTGACAGCTTATCAATCGCTTCCCATAAACCAAGAATATAGTTTGAACCGATTGCCCTATCGTATAATCCATACCCTGGTCTAGCTTTTTCTCCCCAAATCATTCTTCCATGATCTGGTCTAATGTAACCATCAAATCCTGCATCATATAATGCTTTAACAATTGCAAACATATCTAAATCGCCACAACTACTTAAATGTGCACTTTCCGTAAAGTCTTTATCATTTGTATGCTTAATGTTTCTTAAATGAACAAATGGTACCCTACCCTTACTTACAAATTCTTTAACCATCTCTGGAATATTATTTTCTGTATTAGATCCTAAACTTCCTGTACATAAGGTTAATCCATTACATTTACTTGTATTTAAATCAAGAAATCTTCTAATGTTATTAGTGTTTGTAATGACTTTTGGTAATCCAAAAATTGGCCATGATGGGTCATCAGGATGAATGCCAAATTTCATATCATATTGCTCAGCAAAAGGCATGATTGCATCTAAGAAGTATTTCATATTTTTCCAGTAATCTGCTTCTGTAACATTTTGATAGAATTCAATATCATCCGCCATAGCCTCTAGCCTATCTGGTTCCCATCCTGGAAGTACAAATCCTTTTGCATTTCCAACCATAGACTGCGCTAAACTTAATGGATTCATCTTTAAAACTTTTTCATGCTCATAGGCCATTGCGGTACTTCCATCTGGAAGTGGAAATTCTAAATTACTACGTGCCCAATCAAGTACTGGCATAAAGTTATAGCAAATACACTTAACGCCTACTTTATGTAAGTTTTTCATGGTTTCAATATAGTTTTCAATATATTGATCCCTTCCTGGAAGTCCTTTTTTAATATCTTCATGAATATTAACACTTTCGATAACTTCCATTTCTAATCCAGCTGCATTTATTTCTTCTTTCAGTGCTTTTACATCATCAAAGCTCCAAGTTTCTCCTACCGGAATATTAGGCATACATGCTGCTACACCTGATACACCCGGAGTTTGTTTGATCTGCTCTAATGTCACACTATCATTCCCGTTAGGAAACCAGCGTAAAATCATTTTCATAGCTACTTTTCCTCCCTAAACAAAAGACTATTTTTCCAACACTCCATAGTCTATTTACACTATTCTGATTTATTTTTTGTTCATAATCACATTGTACTACTAGTATACTAGTAGTACAATGTGTATTTTATACAATATTATCAGTATTAAATAGTCTACTTTTAATAATAAATAAACAAATTTCTAAATAGTTCAACGCACTGTTATAGATAAAAAAAGGAAGACTGCTGTCCTATAGCTCTTTTAAAGGCTGCCTTACTCATTCTTTCTCAATAACTTTTGATAGCTTCTATCTACACAAATTGCACCAAATGGTGCTGTAATCAGTATGGCCAATACAGCTACTGTTAACACTTTTTCGCCGCAAGCAAGTCCCATGGCGAGTGGCAATCCACCAATAGCTGCTTGTACTGTGACTTTAGGGGTGTATGCTAACATACTTTTATTCTCCTTTCATTTTGTAATGTTCCCACATCACTATATGGTATTATAAACCACAAAAAAGCTGATATCCCCTGTAACACTTGTCACAGGAGTCATCAGCTTTTACGCGGTTTAGGCTTTCGCCTTGGGAGTACTTCATTCCCTTATTGATATTAAATATAACAGTTCACCAATCCTCTGTCAATTCTATAACTTATCTGCCCTAATTTTTACTGTTCTTCCTTCAATATATCCTCTATAGCCTTGTGGCTCTAATTGAAAGCGGTAACCTTCCTCATCCCACTCATAAGTTTCGTCCTCTATAGTGTACGTTGACATATATTGCTGCATCTCTAGAATTTCTTCAAAGAAATCTTCATCATTATATGGCTCTGATTGGAAAATCATCATAAGCTTTTCGGGTAATTCTATGCATTCAAATCCTTCAGGTATACTACCATTATAATCTATTGGTACTTCTACTCCTTGTACATATACCGAGGTTCCTTCTTTTTGATACTTAGAGCTAAGCCATATCCCCATGGGCTCATTCAATGCCTCTTTTATACTGCATAATATGCCCCATATATTTTGACACATCTCATTATGTTCTAATTCATACTCAAAATAATTCGTAGCTAAGTGGCCTCTTTTTAAAATAAGCTTTCTTTTGGGAAATGTCATAATATGCTTAAAATATGCCCCTCTTATTTCTCTTTGCTGTTCTAAGCCACCCTCTTGAATCTTCTTCATGGTAATATATTCTTCTCTTATAGGGTTTGGTCTATAAAGTGGGATAGGCGTAGACTTCTTTTGATAAGCTTTAGGTGAAATACCAAAATTTTTCTTAAAAGCTCTTGTAAAGCCTTCATGTGAATCAAATTGATAATCTAAAGCAACATCCAGTATTTTTACATTCTCATCTCTAATTACCATAGCTGCTTTCGATAACTTTAAGGCTCTAATGTACTCAAAGGGTGCTCTTCCTATATACTGTTTAAACAATCTGGCAGCATGCCAAGGTGAATACCCACAGGTATTTGCTAATTGATGTAATGTAATCTCATCTTCCTCATGTTCTTCAATATAATCTTGCATTTTCTGTACAGCTTGTATATTTTCCCATTCTTTATCCAATCATTTCACCATCTTTTTAACTTAACTAGATTTCAAATTTCTTAAGCATTTCATTTAAACTTGTTGCCATATCAGCTAATGAGGTACTTGATTCCTTCATTGCACATATTGCTGAGCTTTGTTCTGATATGCAAGCATCTGCTTCTTCACCTGCTGCTGCATTTTCCTCAGCTACAGCTGAAAGTGATTCAATATAGCCACTTACTTCTTGCTTCTCTTTCTTCATCATCATACTTGACTGATTGAGTTCATCAATAACATGTTGTGTCGTAAGAATGGCTTTGGAAATTTCATCATATTTACTTTCTGTTAATGATACATTGCCTATTTGCTCATTCAACATCTCTTTTACTTTTTCAGTTACAGCTACTGCATTTGATGCACTATTTTGTAATGCTCTGATTTGATCATCTATTCGTTTGGTAGACTGTGCAGATTGTTCGGCTAGCTTTCTAATTTCCTCTGCAACTACTGCAAATCCTCTTCCATGTTCACCTGCTCTGGCTGCTTCGATTGAAGCATTTAATGCGAGTAAATTGGTTTGCTCGGCTATAGATGCGATCACTCTACTTGCTTCACTAATGTCATTTGCATTTTCATTCGTTTGTTGCATATCTCTATATGCTTGTATCGTCGCTTCATTACTTTCTTTAATTTTACTAGCTAACTCATCTAACACTTGTTTACCTACTTTAGTTACTTCTATTACTTTGTTAGATGCGTCATTTAGTTGAACCATTTGTCCTACATTTGAGTCAATAAAATTTCCTAACGTATCTAGGCTATTCATACATTCTGTCGTATTAGCTGCTTGATCGGTTGCACCACTTGCTACATCATGAATCGTTCTTTCCATTTCTTCCGTGATTCTTGAAGCTTCTTCGCAGTTACTTGCCACCTCTCTGGCTGTACTCGTTACATTATCTGAAGTAATACTTATCTGTCTAATGATATTAGCTAAGTTATCTTTTATCTTACTTAGCGCCCTTGCTACTTCCCCTGTTTCATCTTTTCTCTCTATAAGCGTGTCTGAAAACATTTCTTTTAAGTTATAATCTGCAATACTATTTGCTCTTTTTACAATGGTAATAAGCGGCTTTACAATCGTGCTTGCCCCCACAAGCATTGCTACTATACCAAATGTAATGACGATTAAAAATAGTGCAGTAGATTTAACCATCATGCTTTTAATGCTACTTGCTATCATTTCATGTGAATCTGCTTTTGAAACCCCTACAAATAACAGTCCATATACTTGTTGCTCATTATTCATTAATGGCTCATATACTGTTAAATATTTCTGATTTAAAATACTAGCTTCTCCGATATACTTTTTTCCCCCATTTACAACACTACTTACTTCTTCATTTGAAAGCATTGTCCCATCTGCTCTCTTCCCCTCTTTGTCTGTAATGCTTGTAATAACTCTCTGATAATCATTTCCTTTTCTAATAAATATTGTTGAAACTACCCCTAAATTTTCTGATACTGCATCAATCAGTTCATAATGTCCAGCTATGGATTCCCCTTTTTCATCCACTAACTCTTCATTTTCTACTTTTACATTCCCCATATAATGTTCCATATAAATTTTAACAGCTGAAATATCACCATCTAACTTTTTGAGTAGTACCCCTCTTTCAACATCACGCATCCCATTCATTGCTTCATGGACTTGTATAAGCGCTAATAATATAATGGGTAATAGCCCTGTTAAAATGAATAATAAGATAAGTTTGCCTTTGTATTTTAGTTTCCTCATACAGATCCCCTCTCTTTCCCAATAACCCCTTTCCCTAATAACTTTCTCTCTAATCAATAAATGCTTCTCCAAATATTTCGTAATCCTGAAGTTCAGTTACATCGTCCCAATAAATGCAGCATTGACTAACTAGCTTACCCTTCTTAAAGAATTCCTCTGATACTATGTGCTTAAATCTTGCGGTTTGTAGTAAAGGTTTTAGATCAAAATACATTTTCTCTTTATTTGTTAGTATAATCTCTATTATATAATCCTCTAAAAAGTTTACTTTATCAATTTGCATTTATTCACCTTCTCTCTAAATCTAGTTTTAAAACTAATTCATTTATACCTTCTCTTTTCCCCTTATTGATAACGCTTAATCTATATATCTATTTTCTAATTTAATTATAGTAGAATACTCTCAGTTACTCCATTCCCCCTTAGGGGTGATTTTTTACCCATAAAAAAAACTACCCCTAAAGGGGTAGTCTATACTATATCACCAAGCTTCTCAATAAGCTCTGCCTTACTATGTATATTCATTTTATTATATACATTTTTAATGTGCCTTTTTACTGTATCCACAGTAATTTGAAGCTCACTTGCTATTTCAGACTGCTTATAACCCTTAGTAAATAACTTCATCACTTCTTTTTCTCGATCGGTTAATAGGCCATTTATTCTATTAACCTGTTCTATTTCCTTCCTCTCTACATTTCCTTTATCTAAATATTTTTCTAATATATCATTAATAAACTCAGATTTTCCTCTTGCTAATTTAAGTAATCCTTTTATCTTATCCCCATATTCTACAAAAGGCATGACGATTTCATCTGGCTGTGCTATTTCTATAGCTTGCATTAATGTATCTGTCGCTTCTTCATCATCATATAATTGCATTCTTGCAATAGCCATTAATATATATACATGAATCATAGGATAAATACGTTCTTCTCTTCTCAATTCTTCAATAAAGGCTTCCATAAATACCTCTAACTGCATATATTCTTTTTTGCATAATAAAGTAAGCCCATAATTAACAGAAGTAGCAAGTACATTGGGTAATCGATCCATTCCAATCTTCATATCAAATTTTTTAAGCCACTCAGGAATTTTTTCATATTGTCCACTTATGCCATAAATATATGCTTTTATCATTTCAATTTGCAAGTGAAGGGTTTGGCTGGCTGTTTCAATTGCAATCTCTTCTAATTCTTCAATATATCCATATAATTCATCATATTTTTGTTGTACAAGGCAAATACGCATAAGCACAAAATAGGCATTTAATGTAACGGTTACTTGCTTTTTTGTTTCAGCCTTATAAATGGACTTACTTGCTAATATTTTTGCCTTTTCTAACTTACCAATATCATAGGCATATTCCGCTTCTACCAAATACTTTGCGCCCGTACTGCAACCATTGGTTATATACTTAAAACACTCGAATTTATCAATTAAATAATCTTTTACTTTCTTATATTTTCCCACACTTCTATGAAATACAGCAAGTATATGAATATTGCCACATGTAAAAACTGTATTTTTCTCATAAATCTTAGATTTATTATTTTCTAAGTGATTATACGCTTCCATCATATGCTCACTTATACCCTCTAAATTACTAATCATCGAATAGCATTCAAGCAAATTAATTTCTCCCATAATGTGTTGCCACGCATTAATATCTTTATGCTCTATATAAAAAGCTTTTGCTTCTTCTAATAGTTTAAGTGCTTCTTTTCTATTTCCTACCACTAAATAAGAAAGAATATAGGTTAAATACCCCATTGGATTTGCAAGCTTCTTTTGTAATGGAATACGATTAAGAATTTCCATCATCCTTTTAGGTGCGATCTCAAAATATTGTGTAGAACCTTTTCTAGATATTATATCTAAGATCGCTTCTCCATTTTCAGCTTTATCGTAATATTCAACTGCACTTAATATATTGCCATGTTTTTCATGCCACTTAGCACATCGATTTAATATGTCTTTTTCACTAATGTCCGACTTCTTTAATTCCTCTAGCAAAGTATATCTAAATATGGTATGGAATTGATACTCTTGATTCTGTCCACTAAAATTGATAAAGCAGTTATTAACTAACATTTCTTTAAGCAATTCTCCAGAATGTTTATCCTCTGTAACATATTCACTTAACTCATTTGAAAAGCTTTCTATTGGTGCTAGCATCATTAATATTCTTTGGGCTGATTCATTCAAATTATCATATACAGCTACCTTTATAAGTTCTGCTGATTCATTCATAATTCCCATATTTCCTTGAGAAGCATACTCTAGCAGCATAAGATATGTAGAAGCTATCCATCCCATTGTATATTGGTATAGCTTGGTAAGCTCATTTTCTTTTAACTTGAAACCATTTAGAGCAAATAATTCATTTGTTTCATCTTTTGTAAAAGCTAGCTCCTTTTGCCACATAATCATGCACTTACCCTTAATATTTAACATTAAAAAAACTGCTGTAGGTCTCATTCTGCTAATCACAATCACATGAATATTGGGCATATCATATTCCGTAAAAATGCTTAAAATGTTATCTAAAAAAGGTTTACATGCTATATTTTGATAATCATCCAATACAAGGATCAAGGGTTTCTTAACATTTTCTTTTACAATATCTAGAACCTTCCTAATTTCATAGTCACTTCTAGGGATTCCTGTATTTAAATCTTTTGTAACCTCTTTCTCATTATATTTCTTTAGTGACTCAATGAATTTTCTCCATGCCTGATTTTCATCTTGTTCGACTCTTGATACGGGCAGCCACACTGCATTTATATCCTTTTTTGATGCTAAAAAGTTTTTAACCGCTGTTGTTTTTCCATACCCCATTGAAGCAGAAAGATAAAACAAGGGTGTTTCAAAAATGGCCTCTAGTAACTTATTAATGCGTTCTCTTTTGAGTATTTTTGGTCTAAATAGGCTTTCCTTCATCTCTTCTGCCTCCAGATATCTATGATATTTTTTGGGTTCAAAATAAAACAAGGATTATCCCGTCAATAGTAGCCTATTTTGTTATAATCCTTGTTTATTAGTGTTTCTTTTCTCCAATGTTTATTATACACTATTTTTTCTTATATTCATTATTTTCTACTTTATAAATTCAAATATTTTTACATTATTCCTACCATTTTAAGTAAGTATTTTGCATTCGTTGTTTTGCACCTGCCTTCTTTAAGCTTGTAATCAAATTTTATTTGATTTTTCTCATAGTATTCCTCAAAATGATAGTTTCTTGTTTTTCGCATATTTTCTTCTGCTAAGTTACATAGTTCAAAATCATGAGTGGTTACCATCACATTAACACATGGTTTACCAAGCTTTCTAATGGTTTGTGTTGCTCCTAAAATTCTATCAGCCGAGTTCGTTCCTTTGAAAATCTCATCAATTAGTGCTAACATTGGTATATTTTTATCACTATACTCTATCATTTCTTTAATCCTTAGTAACTCAGCATAGAAAGTGGAAATGCCTTCATCCACCCGATCTTCGATTCTCATTGATGTAAATACTTCCATATAAGAAGCCTTTAGTTTTTTAGCCGCTACTGGGGCTCCTGCATAAGCTAAAGTCAAATTAACTCCTATACTTCTTAAAAAAGTAGTCTTTCCAGACATATTAGACCCTGTAATAATAGCAGTCATACCTGCCATTTCAAAGCTATTACTTACCACCTTTTCATTCGCAATAAGTGGATGTGCCAACTCTTCAAATTGAAACATAGGTGTATTAGATGCCACGATCTCAGGGAAACAGTGCATTTCTTTAACTCTCCCTATAACCGCCAAACTCACTAATGTTTCTATCTCTCCTACTACTTCTAACCATTTTCTAATATCTTTTCCATATTGCTTGCTCCAGATTTCTAGAGCATCTTTACAATGAACATCCCACATAAATAAGCCATTTACAATCATATTAGCTACGAAATTATATCTTAGTTTCACACTTCTTGTAAGCTTATTAAGTGCAATGATCCCTTTCACAGCCCCCCCATTAACTAATAGCTTGCTTTGCAATTCTTTTAAATAGCTGCTTGTAAATGTCTTTCCTTCTAGAGCTGCTAGAAATTCTTTGTACTTTCCAATGTCTTCATTGAATTTAAAGATTGGTTTAAATATCTCACTTGTCTTTACTGCTGAAAAAAGAGCGATAAAAATCTGAATTGCAACCCCTATCTCCCCCAAGATAAAGTTTTGCTTTGACTTATAGCCTAATATCCCAATCACAATGCAAAACAATGTGGCAAAAGGCAATCCCAAAGCTAGCAGCTTCATTCCTTTTGATACATATTGCTTCTTGCTTTCCGCCTCACTTATAAAGCTTTCTAAACTTTCTTCTTCATCTTCCTTATATTGAGTATTAATCTGCATACTAATCGTTTGTAAATGAAGGGCAAAGTTTTCATCTTCAATAAGTTCCTTAACCGCTTCTTGCCTTTTTTCAATTTCTTCAGGATTATTATGTCCATATATAATAGCCTGTGCTAAAGCCCTTTTCCCAAATATTGTATGAGCTGTACAAATGTATTGGTATAAAGAAGACCTCCCTAATAAATCTAAATCTCTTACCCTACTTTTTTCTCCCTTATACAACTCACCATTCTCTTCAAATTGTTTCCATCCTTCTCCTAATCGTTCTAAATATTGCTCTAACACTTTTTGTCTTGCTTCATAATATAGTTTCTTCTCTTTTGTTTTATTATAAATTCTAACAAGACCTATAAAACTCCCCAATAATACTGCACCCACAACATAACCCATCGTATACTGATACAAATTACTGATTATAATCACACCGCAACCTAAAACAAAGGTTAATACTCTAAGTGTGCTTAACCTATTTAGTTTACTTGTCTGCTTATTTTGTTTCTCACTATTTCTATTTATTTTCTCTTCAAAATAACTTTGTTGCATAGTTTGACCTTTCTTTTTTCATAGATTCATTCATTTATTCTATGTACATTTTCTACCTGCTTCTCCTTTTTAATACTTTATTTACAATAAGGTTCTAAAAAAGCTGCTCCTACAATTCCTGCTTCATTACCTAATGCTGCCTTAACTATTTTTGCAAAATCCTCTTTCTTATATAAAATGTGCTTTCTAACCTCATCTTCTAGTCCCTCTAAAATAATATCACTGGCTCTAGAAACGCCGCCACCAATCGCAATAATATGAGGATCTATACTATTAATAATATCAGCAATTCCAATTGCTAAATAATATTTAAATCGATTGATACTCTTTATGGCAATAGGATCTTTCATCCTATAGGCATCAAAAATTTTCTTTGCTGATAATTTAGAGATATCTCCTCTACAATATTTTATAAGACTACTACTTCTTCCTGTTGCTAATAATTTCTTTGTATGTTTAACAATTCCTGTAGCAGAACAAAAGGTTTCAAAACACCCATTATTTCCACATTTACAATTAAAATGATTTCTTCCAATTACCATATGTCCAATCTCTGAACCCATCCCATGAGCTCCCACAAAAGGCTGTCCATTAATAATAATACCACTTCCTAAACCTGTCCCTAATGTAAGAAAAACTGCATAAGGATACCCCTTCATACTTCCAAACTTTGCCTCTGCTAGTGCTGCAACGGTTGCATCATTTTCAGCTGCTATACTAAACTCTGGAAAAACTTCTTTTAAAGTTTGTATAAAAGGTTCTTCATACCAATTTAGATTAACACAAGTTACTTCTCCTCTTTGATTAATAAAACTAGGTACGCCAAATCCCAATACTTCAATGTCTTCTGGTACTTGATCATAAGTATGTAATAACGCCATTACCAATTCTCTAATCTCTTCTATTACTTTTCTAAATCCCTCCTCGGTATGAGTATGGCACTCTTTTTGCCCTATAATCTTGCCCTCATTATCAACTAACCCTGCTTGTATTCCTGTCCCACCTATGTCTACACCTATACGATACATTTTCCTTCTCCTTATAAAAAAGAGTGCTATAAAGTTTTCCTCTATAGCACAACCCTTTTGTTTTTTTCTTTTAATAAAATCCGTTCGATACTCTTTTCAGATAGAAAATAGCGTTTAGCTAATGCTTCTTTACTTAGCCCCGCCTCGCAGTCTAAGTAAATTTTTTCATTGCGCTCCTGTAATTGTTTTTTAGCTAAACTTGTTTCTCCCCAAGCTTTTTTACTTTCTGGTTTCCTTGGGATGTATATATATTCTCCATCTACATATTGTTGTATTAAAGTAATAATTTCTTCTGGAAATAAATCCTGAGCCTTTTTATAGCGCATATTGCCCTCCCAAATTTAGATTCTGATTTGGTTATAGACAAAGGCTATTATTTGGTTTTCAATGAATAGCCCTTGCTAGAGAGCCATAACTGAAGGTTTCATATAAATTTCTCCTTTTCCTTTTGTGACTTCACTTTCATTATCTTAATTATATCGTATAGTTTATTATTTTTAAACCATTAATTATTTAACAAAATATTATTTGAAGCATTTCTATATAGCTTCTGTAGTATTCTTTAAACTAACAACTCCTTTTGTTTTCCATTTGCCGCTAGCATATCTTACTGTACTAAGCACACCAACAGCTAACCATGTGAAACCTGTTGTATACCATATGCTTAACATGCCTATGGCCGGAACCAAAGTTAATGGTTTTGCCAAGCTGACTCTGCAAACCACCTCACTTATCCCTAAAACCATGGCAAACTTAGTATCTCCTGCTCCATTTAGCACGCTTCTTGATACATAAATCATTCCTAATGCCACATAGAAGAAGCATGTAATCCTGATACCTATAACACCTTGCTTAATAACTTCTATATCATTTGTAAATAAACGCATAATGGCTTCGCTGCCCCAATAAGCGATTGGTACCATCATCAGGCAAAAGATAATATTTAGTTTAGTTGCTGCCCAATGTCCCTCTGTAATCCTCTTTAATTTGCCTGCTCCAATGTTCTGCCCTGTATAAGTTCCAATTGCTGCACCTAAAGAGTTAAATGGTTGATGTACTAATTGTTCAAATCGACTTGCAGCTGTAAACGCCGCCACAATAGTTGCGCCATA
Source organism: uncultured Cellulosilyticum sp. (assembly GCA_934725855.1). Taxonomy (GTDB): domain Bacteria; phylum Bacillota; class Clostridia; order Lachnospirales; family Cellulosilyticaceae; genus Cellulosilyticum. The sequence goes on from CAKVCL010000009.1 coordinate 69,356, forward strand.
GCCATTAACAACTCTTTGTAAAACAACACATGAAAGTGAAATTAATGCACTTTGGAACGCAACAGGCACACCTAAATTTAAGCTTTTATCTAAAATAGTACGGTCTACCACAAATTCATGACGAGATAGTCTAAAGAAAGGGATCTTCTTCCAAGCATAAATAATAGCTCCTATAGCTGAACATGTTTCTGCTATACCAGTAGCAATAGCAACCCCTAATACACCCCACTTACATAGGATCACAAATACTAAGTCTAAAATAATATTAATGACGCAAGAAATAACCAAAAAGACTAATGGTGTTTTGGAATCTCCTAACGCTTGTAAAATAGCTGCAACACCATTATACACTCCTACAACCAGCATTCCAGCACCTACAATTTGCATATAAAGTACTGCATCATCAATGATTTCACTAGGCGTATTTAGTAAATTCATAATGCCTCTAGCAAACACCATCATCAAAATCCCCATAGAAAGAGATGAGATCACAATAATGTAAGTAGAAGTTGCAATAGCCTTTTTGACTTTCTCATAATCTTTCGCTCCAAAGTATTGAGAAATAATAATCCCTATGCCTGATGACAAGCCAAAGGCTAATGAAAAAAATAAAAATATAATTGACCCTGTTGCCCCTACTGCTGCTAAAGCATTAGGGCCTACAAACTGTCCTACTATAATAGAATCCACCATATTATATAATTGTTGAAAAATATTACCTATAACCATAGGCAATGAAAATTTTAATAACAATCTAGTTGGATTTCCTTCTGTCATATTTTGAATACTTGTCTTTGCCATAAGTTTTCCCCCATTTCCTATAAATTGAACTTATATAATTCTATCAATATATCACCTAAATACAATTGATTTTTCTAGTCTGACGTAGCACTTCTGAAAATTATTATAGGAAAATACATACTTTGACAATTATCTAAAATCAACTTAAGTATGAGATATACTAGGAAATTTAAGCTGCTTTGTATCAAATGTGCTTTTTAACTCTTTATTTAGAATAAATAGTGTGCAATCTTCTTCTTTGAACACTTCTACCTCATAATCTTTAAACTCTATTGGCTTAAATCCTAAAATAAATTTTGTATTTTCTTTATTGCAAAGTGCTTTGATGACTTCATCAATAGGTGCATTGCCATATACCTGATCAATTAATACTTGGTTTTCATCGCATTCCATAGCTACTACTACACCTAGTTCTTGAATAAAATATAATTCAGTTATTTTTAAGATTTTCCAATAAAACATGGCTAACTCACTTTGGTTTACTATAGCAAGCTGAATATGCGCATTAACTTCCTTCATTTTCTCTAGAACTAATTTACAATCTTCTTCATTTTCAGGAGCTAGTTTTCTTACATGATTATTTTGGCTTACTTCCTTACAATAAGTCACATACTGATGTTCTTTGGATTCCTTAAACCCAAATCTTGGATAAAAATCTAATACACTATCATTTGCCATTAAGAAAATCCCATCGCACTGATCTTTATATTCTTCTATAATTTCTTCCATAATACAGCGAGATAACCCTTGATTTCTATATTCTTCATAGGTACATACCCCACCTATTTGAATAAGGTGTTTTTCTTCTCCGTCTATCATAAAATTCTGATGGTAAATACTAATGTTAGAAACAGGTCTTCCATTATCTAATAAACAATGCGGATTATACTGTTCCCCCCAATATCCTGCTTCATACCATGGCTTAAAATCTAGGCAAAACATCTTCTTTGGCAATTCATAAAACTGCTCTCTAATTTCTTTTTCATCTCTAAACTCACTCACTAACTGATATTTTTTTCCCTTAATCATTATGTCTTTTTGTTTCATATTCAGTCCCCCCTAATTTTTCTGCTATCTCACAAGTATCTCTTCTAATTATTCTTCAATTTTTATTGCATTTACCTTTTATCCATCCTAGTAACTTTACGCAATATTCTATATTATCACCATACTCCCTTTATTTTCGGACTGCAACCTCATAATCTTTTCCCTACCAAATTTGCTCCACAAAAAAGCTTATTTTGCATTTTATCTAGCAAAATAAGCTTTTTTTAATTATAATTTTTCTTTTTCATCCGTACCATCACTATTTTTCTTTCCAATTAAAAGTGCTACCCCAATAAGCACTAATACGATTGGCCAGATAATAGATGAATCCATAAAGTAAAATACATTATCCATGATTTCTGATAAGAAGTTCATGACGGCAATCACGGTTAAAATAACCACTGGAATAAGTAAGCCTTTATCTTGTTTGTCATGAAGATAAAGTTGGAATAACCCTACAGCTGGTGCCATGATGTAAAATGAACCAATGTAATTTTCAAGGAATGGTAATGTATTAGATTCAATCAAACAAAGTACACCCATTGTCGTTAAAATACCACCTGGTACTAAGAGTTTTGGTGAACGATGATTTGAGAAGTAAGAATACTCAAACCAAAGTCCTGGCAGCAGTAAGAATAAACCACCTAAGTCAATATGTCTAAATAAACTCCATCCAAATAGTTGATTCATAATTCCTGATGCACCTAAAACAATTAGTATGCCTGCTAATATATATTGTGCTTTACTTTTCTCCATAATATTTCTCTCCTTTACTGTTTTATATTTTTCTTATTGATTACAGTATAGCTATTTTATCTGAGAAGGTATTGAGAAAAAGATTAAAATTTAATGAGAATTGTCAAAGTAAATTCTTAACAATTCTCATCTATCCATTTATATTCTATTCATACACAATATGAATTAGTCTGCTAATAACATTCTATCATTAGCAAATTCACCATTACTTGCGGTTTCAAATTTTTGTAGTAAATCGGCTACTTTAAGATTTTTCTTTTCTTCCCCTTCAACATCATAGATGACTCTTCCTTCGTGCATCATAATGAGTCTATTGCCTAGACGAATCGCATCTTTCATATTATGGGTAACCATTAAAGCTGTAAGCTTTTGGTCATTGATGATTTGTTCAGTAATGCTGAGTACTTTATGTGCTGTTTTAGGGTCTAGAGCTGCTGTATGCTCATCTAACAATAATAATTCTGGTCTTTGAAGCGTTGCCATTAAAAGGGTTAATGCCTGTCTTTGACCACCTGAAAGAAGCCCTACTTTAGAAGTCATACGTGTTTCAAGTCCTAAGTCTAGTACTTTAAGCTTTTCCATATAGATTTCTTTTTCTTCTTTGGTGATTCCCCAACCTAATCCTCTTTTCTTTCCTCTGCGGTATGCCATCGCAAGATTTTCTTGGATTTCCATAGCTGCAGCTGTTCCTCTCATTGGGTCTTGGAAGACTCTTCCTAATAATTTCGCTCTTTTATGTTCTGGCCAAGTGGTAATATCTTCACCTGCTAATACAATAGAGCCTGTATCACAGGTATATACTCCTGCAATCATGTTAAGTATGGTAGATTTTCCTGCTCCATTTCCACCAATAACCGTTACAAAATCACCTGGTTTTAAGTGTAGGTCAACACCATTTAAAGCTTTCTTTTCATTGATTGTTCCTGCGTTAAATGTTTTTGTAACACCACTTATTTTTAGCATCTACCTACACCCCCCTTACTTTTGACTTTTTGGTGAATACTGGAATAGCCAGTGCCACGGCTACAATAATTGCCGTAAATAACTTTAAGTCTGTAGATTTCATACCTAATTGCAGCACCACTGCAATAATGATTCGATAAATCACAGAACCACCTACTACAGCCCCTAGTTTATAAGCGAAATTAAAGCGATTACCAAATACCACTTCACCAATGATAATAGAAGCAAGCCCAATAACGATAGTTCCTTGTCCCATTCCTACGTCTGCATACCCTTGACTTTGTGCAACAAATGCTCCTGAAAGAGCCACTAACCCATTACTTACCATAAGGCCAATAATCTTCATCGTATCTGTGTTGGTTCCTAATGCACGTACCATATACTCGTTATTACCTGTGGCACGAATAGCACTTCCTAATTCAGTACCAAAGAACCAGTATAATGCACTGATAATGATGACTGAAATGATTAAGCCAATGACTAACGCTAACGTATTCATTGAGCCACCAATCACACTATTTAAAATGGTAATGACTGTATTTTCACCTAATAATGAAGTATTTGCTTGTCCCATAATACGTATATTCACAGAATATAATGCGATCATGGTCAAAATTCCTGCCAAAATACCAGGAATCTTAATCTTTGTATGAAGCATCCCTGTTATGCCTCCTGCTATCATCCCTGCTAGGATGGCTGGTAAAAGGGATACCCATGGGTTAACCCCTTTAACAATCAATATTGCACTAACAGCCCCACCTAAAGCAAAGCTTCCATCAACTGTCATATCTGCAAAATCTAATATTTTAAATGTAATATATACGCCTAAAGTCATAAGGCCCCATAACACACCTTGTGATATAGCCCCTTCGATTGCTAATAATATATTCATCGAAAACCTCCTATTTACTTGCTTTATCAAGTAAATCTTGTGGGAATGTAAGACCCATTTCGTTTGCTGCATCTTGATTAAGTACAAGATTGCAATCCTGGCAATATTCAATAGGCATTTCGGCTGGGTTTTTACCTTCTTTTAAGATTTGTACTGCTTGATTTGCAGTGATTTTTCCTAAATCGTAGTAGTTAATACCATATGTAGCGGTTCCACCATTTGTAACCATTCCTTCTTCACCACAAATAACTGGGATTTTAGCTGGATTCGTTACACTAACAACATTTGACATACCTGCTGCTAACATGTTATCTGTAGGAATATAAATCGCTTGCACTTTACCAACTAATGATTGAACAACTTGTTGAATTTCATTTGAATTAGATACGGTAGCTTCTGCATATGAAAGCCCTAATGCTTCTACTTCAGCTTTAGCAAGTTCAATTTGGAATTTAGAATTTGCTTCACTTGAACAGTATACAAGACCTACTGTTTTTGCTTCTGGAACAATTTGAGGAATAAGGTCAATTTGTTCTTTTACAGGAGTTAAATCAGATGTACCAGATACATTACCGCCAGGTGCATCATTTGCTGCGACTAATCTTGAATCTGCTGGGTCTGTTACTGCTGTTATTAATATTGGAATATCTTTTGTGCTATTGGCTACTGCTTGTGCGGCTGGAGTTGCAATTGCTAATATTAAGTCATTTTGATCATTTACAAGTTTGGTTGCAATGGTTTGACAGTTAGATTGATCGCCTTGAGCATTTTGGTAATCAATGGTTAAGTTTTTGCCATCTTCATAACCAAGTTCTTTTAATCCATCAACAAATCCTTGATAAGCAGCGTCAAGAGCTGAGTGTTCTACAAGTTGAATAACTCCCACATGATAGTTTTCATCTGACGTAGTTGCTTCAGCTTCCTCTTTTTCACTAGCTTCATCAGTTGTAGCACCTTCATTACTTGCACTTTCTTCAGTAGTATTAGCTGCTACTGTTTGATTAGCTGCGCCACTACCACAACCTACTGCTGTGACAGATAATGTTAATGCTAGAAGTCCTAATAATTTACTCATTTTCTTCATTTTCATATCGCTCCTTAAATGTCATTTAATCCTTTTTTTATTGTATGATTAAACATAAATATATCATAATAGTGTATATTTGTCTATTAATCAGTATTTTTATTCAACTAAACACTTTTTACTATATTTTTTAAATTTTATTTTTGTTTTTTTATACCTTTATCAATAAACAAAAAAGCAAATAAGTCATTATAAACTAATCACTCATTTGCTTTTTACTTATCTATCGTCTATTTATAGAAATCTTAGCCTACTGCTTTACTTACTGCTTCAATAATTCTATCAGCTTGGAAAGGTTTTACAATAAAGTCTCTTGCCCCAGCTTGAATAGATTCAAGTACCATAGCTTGTTGCCCCATAGCAGAACACATAATAATCTTTGCATTAGGATCAATTGCTTTAATCTGTTTTACAGCCCCAATCCCATCCAGTTCGGGCATTGTAATATCCATTAATACTAATTCAGGTGATAATTCTTTATATCTGTCAACAGCTTTTAAACCATTTTCAGCTTCACCTATTACTTCATGCCCTCCCTTAGTTAATATGTCTTTTAACATCATTCTCATAAATGCCGCATCATCCACTACCATTATTTTTGCCATACCTTCACCTCATTATATTGTCTTATAATATTTTGTTACATTTTGCGCTTCAAAGTTCAGTATTTATAACTTCATATTATTAAAAAGTGTATGATTTGTATATGATATTATATCATATACAAAATAAATCTGAAACAAAAACATTATTAAGATTGTATAACAAGTGACATATTTTTCATTTCTTCGCCAATTATTTTGAGTCCATGGGTAATCTCTTCGTCTTTTAGTCTTGCAAATCCAAGTCTTAAGCAAGATGTTTTTGCATCGTCCACTCTAAATACATCTCCTGGCATAAATAGCACACCTTTTGCATAACATCTTTCAAGCAGCTTTCTTGTATCGATGTGATCTTCTAAAACAATATAAATATGAAGACCTCCTTCTCCACAAAGCTTCTTATAAGGGATGTATTTTTTTATTTCCTCCATCACAAAAAGATATCTATCTCTATAATACTTTCTAACTTTCTTTACATAACGCTCAAAAGCACCACTTTTCATATACTGAACAAAGACTGCTTGGTCTAGAAATGATGTATGAATATTTTTTGCTCTTTTCACACTTTCTAAGGTACTAATACAGTTCTTATCTGCTAAAATCCACCCTAAACGTAAGCCTGGAAATAAAATCTTGGATAAACTCCCTAAATAGATAATGTGATTACTATTTCCTGCTAACGCAATAAGTGGCATCACATGTGAACCAGAATATAATAATTCCTCATTAAACCCATCTTCTATGCAAGGCACTTGATATTTACTGATGACCTTGTAAACATCATTTCTACGCTCACCACTCATAACAATACCTGTTGGATTCTGATAAGAAGGAGTTAAATACACCCATTTAGGAGAATGTTTGACAATCTGATTTTCTAGTTCTTTTGTCTCTATTCCCTGTTCATCCATTGGCACCCCTATAACCTGTAAATTATGTGCCTTCATTATTTTAAGTGTTGTATGATGAGTTGGCATTTCACAAAGCACCTTATCACCTGGTTTTGCATAAGCAGATAACAAAATATCTAGTCCTTCTGTAAAACCGTTGGTCACTAAAATATCTTTTCCTTCTATATTGACTCCCTTGCTTTCCATATAGGTTAACAGATAATCAATGAGCCCCTTATAACCTTGTGCATAACCGTAATTTAAAATCTTTTCCCCTTCTAAGGCAATCACATCTAAAAACGCTCTTTTAAATTCTTCTACATTAAATAAAGTACCTTCTGGGGCAATACTCTTAAAAGAAATCATTCCCTTTTCATAATGAGGCTCTGTTTTAATAATATCCATTTCTTCACAAGTTTTTCCATAATGACTCAGTCTATCTTGCCACTCTAAGCGTACCTCATGCACATTACTTTTAGGGGTAATCTTTACAAAAGACCCTTTTCCTTTAATGCTATAAATAATCCCTCTGCTTTCTAAATTTTCATAAGCTGTAAGAACTGTATTTCGACTTACCTTAAGTACTGAGCTTGCTTCCCTAGTAGAAGGTAATTTGCTATCTTTAATGAGTGCCCCTGTTTCAATCGCCTTTTCTATATGCTTTTCAATTTGCTCATAGATAGGTATTTGGTTTGTTAACTCTAATGTCGAGAAAATCAATCATTTCACCCCTTAATGCCAAAACTCATCTAACGTTCATTTAAGTTTTTAAACTGATCTCTAGTCCACAGAAATAACCACTGTTTCTTTACAAGCTTTACAGTAGTATGATGCTTTATTTTCTTTTATTTCTTTGATTTTCATAATTTCTCCACATTCAGGACATGGTTTTCTACTTTTGATTCCAAAAGGTAACGTTGCCTCTTTGTCTTTAGCCCCTTGTGCATGTGTCTTATTAACCTTTTCAAATTCATCCATAAGCTCTGAGACATCATGCGCTGGTTCCTTGTTTGCTACTTTTTCAAATTCATCCATTCGCACTTCAACTTTCATATTCCTTCTATCCTCCTAAAACCCCAAGTTTTTTTAATTATAGTCTACAAAATACTACTTTTCAAATAAATTGCTTTTTTTAATTAACTTTGTCGTAAAAGGCTATACCCTAACCGAATCACAAACTCCGTATTTGTACGAATCAAGTAGTCTATTCTCTTACTTTGATACTGCTCATTTTTTGCCGAAAGTTTTTGACTCAGTATAGCTGAGCAAATCGTTGCTTCTCTTATGCGATTGAAGTCTGCTTTACTCTCTAAACTCTTTAGGCTCTCTTCTTCTAAAATCCCATTCAGCTTTTCCATTTCTTCTACAAGTTCACCAATGCCATCGGCTAAGCGATAAGGCACTAGTCTGCTACTTAATTCAACTATGGTGATACCCAAAATGACATAAACCATACGATAAAAGAATAACGTATTAATGCCTGCCCCCACAGTAGATAGACACATCGAGATAACCGTTAAAAATAACGAAGCATGATAATAATCTTTATAAGCATAATAGAGATAAAATGCCAAAATTAATATTAAAAAAGTGAGCCATCTAATATGGAGCCCATTAATGATTGCAGTGAGCATCAGTGCTGCCACTACATTACTTTCAAACCGATCCTTTTTCCTTGTTCTTGTATCCTCCACATAAGGCTGTGTAATGGACATAATGGGAATAATTGCCCAGATAAACTTATAAAAGCCTAAATAATGAGCGGCTAATAGTCCTATGGTTAATGTAATAGATAGCCTAGCTGAAAAATTAAAGCGCATACTTTTGGGTTTAAAATACTCCCTAACTCTATATTGAAGCTTTCCTAATTCACTTTTTGTCCAGCTATCATAGGCTTTATTTCTATCTTTAGTGGAAGCTTTCTCTAACGCCTTAAAGTTTTTGTTTAAGGAAAAGAGCACTTCTCTTAATGCCTTTTTAACCCCTTCTTCTTGAGTGTGTTTGCTAAGATATCCTTCAAATGCTTCTATCACTTCTTCACGCTTTATGTTTCTTTTAAAATATTCATTAACCATATTCATTAGCTCTAAAAGCGCATTCAGCTCACTTGGCTCAAATAACGCTTGTACGCTTGGTGTGCTTATTTGATCTAATAATAAATTGAAATAACTTATATCCAGATAAAAGTGAAAATGTATCCTTCCTATATTAGTGGTAAAATATCTTCTAAAACTAGAGTTCAAAATACTATCGGCAAGCGTGTTCATCTCATGTGTAATCTTGCCGCTTATTTCTTTACTAAACGCCCCTTTTCTTAATAATTCCAGCTGCTTATAAATTAACCCAAAAGCCTTTTCAATAGATACGGGCAAAAGTGTTTTTTTCTTGTTTTGCTCTCTATAAATGGAGGCCATCACAAGGCTTACGGTAACTACCACCATAGCCATTCTATTCGGCAAGTCATTAAGCGTCACACTAGAATACTGGCAAAATACATAAAGCATCATAAGTGTTTTATACGCTGTTTGCTGGTAAAGGGATACATTTAAATAAATGATACCAAATAGAGTGATTAAGTTAATGACAGCCGCCCACCCGCCACTACGAGAAGCTATATAAGCCATTCCTACAATTAATAAATCTATAAAAATAAGCCTAAGTACTTTACTAAGTGTTCTAATTCGTAAATCTTGAGTTGCAAGACTTGCAGAACCTAAGACCAGCACAAAGGCAATCATCATATTTTCTTTTCCAAATAAGTATCCAGCACCAAAAGTGGTCACTAATGTGAGCGTTCCTTTACGAAAGATTTCACCAAAGCTCACTTGAATTTTATGATTTCTTTTCACTAGCTATTGCTCCTTTAGCATTTACTAGTGTTAGTGTATGTATTTTTCTCATTAATATCAGCTAAATAATCCCTAATTTATAATTGATGCGCTCTGCCAAAGATAAATGTTTTGGATTCCATCTTCTTTTACTACCTATCTGATCCTTAATCGGTAGTTTAAAAGCTTTTGCTAACTCATAAAACTCACCATCATACCAAGGTGGCGTCCATGGGCCTGAACGACACATATGTACCGCTTTAAATAATACATTTCTTCTAATGAGTTCATCTAAAGTGATAAATTCCACTTCATATTTATCAATTATCTCTTCAAACTCTTCAGGATATTCCTTGGTATAGGGACTGTAAATAATATAAGCCTTTTTTATTTTTCCCTCTTTTAAAAGCATGCCAAGCCAATTGGCACAGTTTACTTCATATTCTAAAGCTTCTAACCCTCCATATCCTAAATCACTATGGGCATCCAAATGGTACACTACCTCGCACTTTGACTGACTCACTTCACTATATCCTGCCCCATGACTTTCTGTTAAAACAAGTGAAGCTTGCCTATCAAACTTAAGCTTTGGCAAATACTGTGTTTTAAAAGTCTCTAGAAAAGGTGGTAATTCATAATGCTTTTCAAGTGGTTCTCCACCTTCTATGCCTATAATCCATTCATTGTACCATTTTGCTAGAATATCTTGTTGCGTTTCCCTATAAGAATTGCTTTTTTCATTATGTACTTGTATAAAATAGTCCCAATCTACACTTAAAAAGTTTTGCTGCATTTTATCCCACCTCTGAAATCTATTGTACGCCTTTTATTCAACAAATCATTTCATTTGTGTTTTATACGTCTTTTGTAATTTCTCTAAACATTGGCAATCTATAAATATAGATAATCACATAATTTGCCGCAAGGCCTATAAATATGCCTGTTGCAATGCCTGCTAGTGACAAAAATGGCAAATATAAAGCTACCCCTACATTTCTAACGACTGCTATCGAAACCAACACTTGCCCTATATTATGAAATACTGCACCGGCTGCACTAACTCCTATAATGCTTACCTTATCCTTTAACGTTTCTTTAACCAATACCATCACTAAAAAACTTAATAAAGCACCCATTGACCCATACATAAGCCCTGATACACTTCCACCAAAGATACTTGTTAATAATAGTCTCGCTACAATAATCATAACAACATCTCTTTTTTTAGGCAAAGAATATAAAGCAAGCACAGTCACTAAGTTAGCAAGCCCGAGCTTTGCACCTGGTGTCATAAAGGGCACTGGAATATTTCTTTCCACTAGACTTAGTACAAATGCCATCGTCACTAGCAAAGAGATATACATTAAATGTCTTGTTTTTGCCATGTTTTCTTCATTCATACTGCTCATCTCCTGTTGAACCTTTAACGTGCTATAGCATCTATTGCTCCTTCAGTCTGATCTTCTTTTCCTCTTACTTCGATATAAAGATGATGAGGCAAGCAAGAAATATTTTCTCCTGGCTTACTAATATATCCAAACTGCTCACATATATGATCATGGCAATCGGACTCAATAACTGCTATGCTTTCATTTTCAATTGCTATCTTATTTTTTCCATACGCTGTTTCTATCCATTGCTCTTTATGATTTACTTGCCCTGTTAGCGGAATCTCTTTATATGTCTGATCATCTATAGAAATATATGCATAACGCTGAGTTCCATTTTGCACTATAAATTCCTTGAGCAAAACATAAGGTAAGAAAGAAATTATCATTAGCAGCACTATAATGATTACATCCCATGCTTTGATTTTTGCTTGTGTTTTTATCATCTCTATTTATTTCACCCTTTGTCTGCTTGTTTCTTGATAAAGTATACTATAAATTCACCCTTATTTTGTAGTATTTTCTTAACTTATCATTAAGTGTATAATAATTCAAGTAACATATCATATAGTTAATGATCTAGAGGGAGGGAAAAATGCACTTACATACAAAAACATCTTTACGTTATTTTATTATTCTTACTTTATCATTTATCTTACTTATGACTGGGTGTACTTTTAAGCAAGCTTCTTCAGCCACACCTTTATCTAAGCAAAATTTTGTTCTTGGTACGCTAGTTAATATCACACTCTATGATCATCAATCCGATACACTCATTGATGAAGCTTTTTCAAAGCTCTCAGAGCTTGAAAATATTCTTAGTATCAATAAAAAGGATACACTCATTGACGAAATCAACGCCCATTCAGGTGTATCTCCTGTAGAAGTAGATGAAGAAACTTATAACTTAATTGAAAAAAGTCTTTATTATAGCCAGCTTACATCGGGTGCTTTTGATATTACAATAGGACCTATTGTTAAGCTATGGAATATTGGTTTTGCAAACTTTAGAGTCCCCAGTCAAACTGAAATTGAGCATACCTTGCCCCTCATTGACTATCACCTAGTAACACTTAATAAAACTCATCACAGTGTTTACCTTGAAAAAACAGGAATGCAACTAGACTTAGGTGGCATTGGAAAAGGTTATGCAGCTGATCAAGTAGCCCAACTATTGCGTCAAGGCGGTGTAGAACATGCCATTATCGATTTAGGTGGTAATATTTATACTCTAGGCGATAAGCCCGGCAACAAATTATGGACAATTGGCATTCAAGACCCTTTCAATCCTAGAGGTGAATCGCTGGGTACCATTTCTGTGGCCAATAAGTCTCTTGTTACTTCAGGTATTTATGAACGCTACAATACCGCAGAAGATGCTAAAACCTATCACCACCTTCTTAATCCTAGTACCGGATATCCTTTTGACAATGAAATTGCAGGTGTCTCCATTATCAGTGATTCTTCAACAGATGGTGACGCGTTATCTACTTCTGCCTTCGCATTAGGTATAACATCTGGCATGGAGTTTATTGAATCTCTAGATGGGATTGATGCCATTTTTGTAACCACTGACAAAAAAGTTTATCTCACTTCTGGCGTTAAGGAAACATTTAATTTACTGAATACTAACTACACAATTTGTAACTAATCTACAAAAAATATTCAAGGAGGTATCTATGTTATTAACTATTTACATATTAGCAGCCTTTATTTTTATATTCTTTTTCAAAGATGGGCTTTCTAGGTTTTCATCTAAAAGTACAATTAATAATTATCTTCCATTAATTATTCTATCTATTGTTATTCGTATTGCGCTGATCTTCATTGATAATGCTTCTATAAGTCAAATAATCAACTGCTTATTTGACTTATTAGTGGGTCTATTAATCTATGTTATCGCCAAATCCATTCATTCCTCAAATAAGGTACTTTTATATACTTCATTCTATCTTTTAAATCCCATTACACTGATTTTCTCTTGTACCTGGGATAATATCAGCTCTCCCTATATTGCACTGATTTTACTTATGTGTTGGTTAATTTATACAAAGAAGTATGTCCTTGCTTATGCTGCTTTTCTTATTAGCCTTGCTTTTTCACAGCAAAGTATCGTCTTTATCCCAATCTTTCTCTTAATAGGTATAGATTCTACTATTGCTCAAAAACCTGATAAAAAATGCCTAAACAATTTTTCACTCGTTCTTTTGTTAACCCTATTATTTGTTTTCTATTTCACACTGCTTCCTAATCGAAAATTCGCTTATGTGTCAGGCTTGGGCGCTTATCCTTATGCTGCCATTAATGCTTGCAACTTTTGGAGTTTACTTGGGATGAATTGGAAAGCTCTTGATACTTCTTGGCTTTTCCTCACCATCAGCCAATGGGGTCTCTTTATGCTGTTTGCAATTTTAGGCATTATTTTATTTTTTAATCACCACTACAAAAAACAACCTGACCGCTATGTTTATCTCTGCTTTTTAGCTCTCTTTTCGACTTATGTCCTTGGCATTCAAAATAGAGAGCAAGCTTTTCAATCTATCTTTGTGATTTTGCTACTACTTATCATCATTTACGAGACTAAAATACTGTATCATTTCTACACAGGGCTTACTCTTATATATTTCTTAAATCTCCTTTACACTAGCTTTATATATGACCCTAGCCATTTTAATCCAAAGCATTTATTTTTATTAGCTGTTTCTTTATTGTTTGTTCTAAGTTTTATAGGGGTACTCATTCTTTCTTATAAAGTAGATGTTTTCAAAACAAAAGCTGAAAATGACTCCTCTTCTGCCTTATGTCTTGATGATGCTTCTATGTTAAATTTATCTACTGATCATATTTCTACATTAAATCTATCTACTGATAACACTTTCAATAATAAAGACTTTCTTTATATGGCATTATTGACGTTTTTCTTTGCTATAACGGTCTTTACTTCTTTAGGTAACCATTATGCCCCTACTACTTCTCTAACACTGGCTGATGAAAAGGAAAAAGGTACCCATGAACTTGTTTTAGATTTAGGTGAGTATAAAACCCTAGACCACCTTTCTATTTTCTTAGGGAACTTACACCATATAAAAGTGGCTATTTCATCTTATAATGAAACCACCCAAAGCTGGGAGATCATCTCTGATAAAGAGGAACTTTCCTCTGTTTTTGACTGGAATGATATTAAGCTTGAAGATACTACCGCACGTTATTTAGGAATTGTTTGCTTAAGTAAAGAAGCTGTTTTTAATGAACTGGCTGTATTTGACTCTAACAATCAAATCATTCTTCCTGTTAATTCAGATGAGTATCCTACATTATTTGACGAGCAGTCTTATTGTCCACTTCATAATACTTATATGTATGGCACTGTATTTGATGAGGTTTATCATGGTCGAACTGCTTATGAGTTTATTCATCAAATCACCACTTATGAAACCACTCATCCACCTCTTGGTAAAATCATTATTAGTTTAGGGATTAGACTTTTCGGTATGAATCCTTTTGGTTGGCGTTTTATGTCGGCTGTATTTGGAACCTTATTAGTGCCTATCTTTTATATTTTTGGCAAAAAGCTTTTTAAACAAACTTACCTCGCTGTTTGTACCACTTTGTTTTATGTATTAGACCTAATGCCACATGCCCTTTCAAGAATTAGCACCATTGATATTTTTATTGCTTTCTTTATTGTGTTAATGTACTACTTTATGTATGCGTATTGCACTTTGACCCATGCTCATGCACCTCTTAAGAAAACACTCATTCCTCTTGGTCTTAGTGGACTTTCTATGGGCCTTGGCGTAGCCACGAAGTGGACAGGAGTTTATGCTGGCATGGGACTTGGTGTGCTTTTCTTTATGAATTTTTGGGAATGCTCTCTCTTGCCGTATTTAAAAAGCCGAAAACGCTCCGCTAAGGCAGCTTATAAACAATCTATTATAAAAACAATAGGGTTTTGCTTAGTGACATTTATCTTGATTCCTTGTGTCATTTATGTGCTCAGTTATATCCCTTTTATTGACTCAGCTCATCACACCAATCTTATTACAAAAGCCATAGAAAATGCCAAGCTCATGTTCTCATACCACTCTACCTTAGTATCCACGCATCCTTATGCTTCAAGCTGGTATAAATGGCCCTTTATGATTCGTCCGCTTCTTTATTCATTTTGCATGGTGTCCGATACCGATGTAAGTGTCACCAATTGTATGGGCAATCCAATTATTTGGTGGACTGGAGCTTTTGTCATGCTTTACTTACTCAATTGCTGGATTAATAAAAAAGATAAAAAAGCTGGCTTTATCTGCATTTCATACCTTGCTCAGCTGATTCCTTGGATGTTTGTAGACCGAACGACTTATATTTATCACTATTTTGCCTGTTGCTTATTTATGTTCCTTGGTATGGGCTATGCTTGTGAGAAACTTATCACCCAAACAAAAAAAGGTAAAGAAATGATACTCATTTACTTTGTTATTGTTATAATTGCCTTCTTTGCCTTCTATCCAATTATTAATGGCGCACCTATTAATAGAGAGTGGGCAATACGTTGGCTTAGATGGCTTCCTACATGGGTGCTGTGTTAAGACCTTTTACATAGCTTATGATATAAAAAGGGCAGCTGTTAGCTTAAAACTAACAGCTGCCCTTCTTACTACGTTCCCGACTGGAATCGAACCAGCGACCTACCGCTTAGGAGTAGACCCGATACGACATCGGGAAGTGACATCTAATGCTTAAAAATGCTTGGAAATACAAGGTTTTTCAGCATTTCAAATCCCATCTGATACTACGCTGTGATAGCTAATTCAGAGGGATTTTACACCGTCCGATTGGCTCGAAATTAGCAAGGCTTTCGATTTTTGGTGGACGTTGCAAGTGCAAGTAAATGTCACTATGTAACTTCTCGTGATGAGAAATGATAGGAAATCCTATTCATTCTCGTGTGAGGGTGCGGGTGTCCTTAGACACAGATTTCAGTCTGTTTAATATATCATTTCAAAATGAATTTTTCATCCAGAATTATTAAGAATTTCAAAGGTTTTTCAGACTCAATGATTCTATGTAATTTAGACCCGCCGAAGCAGGTCTTTTTTTATTTCAGCATAATCTCTCTATCCTCAGCGCCGAGCATATAAGCACCCTTGGCAAAAGCGTCCCTTGCCAGAAGCTCTGCTACATCAATCCTATCGAACAGCATCCATATTTCTTTCTCTTTCGGAGTTAGTTCATGGCTATGGTCAAACAAATGCTCAAGTCCCAATCCTTCAAGCAATGCTAACTTTGCTGCTTTGTATTCCTCAGCTCTGCCAACATATTCGTCGTTCCGTTCCTTGGAAAATTCTTCGATATTATCAGCTCTCAGATGCTCGTAATACTCGTCCATAAAGATTCTATCCATACTCATTGACCTCCAAAACAAAAAATAAGGGCAGACCCTTCTACAGCTATTGTAGCTATGTAAAAGGATCTGCCCTTGCAGTTACTATAATGTTTTTGCCAGCGACTTCAGGAGTGCTGCCATTTCCGGATTTTGCAGAAGCTTCAGAAGAAGTTCTTTATCATCAGCGGAGCTTTCCGTTGCAGCCGGTTGAACCGGCTCAGGCGTTGCCTGTCTGCCTGAGTAGAACGCAGCTTCCATTCTTTCAGCGTTCAGTCTGCGGTCATCGTCGATGATATGGGAGTAAACATCCGCTACCATCTTGACCTGTGCATGACCGGAATCGCCTTGAACGGATTTCATATCGCCGCCGTTCAGCTTCAGCTTGTAAGTGATACTGGAATGTCGGAGACTATGGAAAACCACTTTCGGCAGTCCGTTCTCCTCAATCAGCTTATTGAAAGCACGGTTGATAACCTGTCCCTCAATCGGCTTGCCGTTGGAAGAACAGAAAACCAGATTGAAGTCTATGAACTCGTCACCGAAAAGGTCTTTCAGTTCTTCGATGTCAGCCTTTCGCTGTACCAACATTTCCGCTACGGTTTTCGGTAAGAATACCTTGCGGACACTTGTTTTGGTCTTAGGAGTTTTTAGAACCAATGCCGTATGCGTACTGGCGAAGGTCGGCGGGAACTTAAACATGATGTCCTTACCGTCCAGATCTGCCATCGCTTCACGATTAACTCTCTGCAACTCCTTTTCAACGAAGATGCTTGCCTGACCAAGTTCAATACTGGTGGGGAAAACGTCAATACAGTCCCAGGTAAGCCCCAGAAGCTCGCCCATTCGCAGGGAACAGGAGAAGGCAAGGTTGATAGCCAGATGAAGAATATCATCGTCACAGGCTTCCAGAGCCTTCTGGAGCACTTCTGCTGTCCAGATGTCCCTGGTCTTGTGTTCTTCCTTCGGCAGCGTAGCGTGCTCCACAGGGTTTCTGGTCATCAATTTCCACTTGACCGCCTGATTGAAAGCATTTCGCAATGTCTTGTGAACTTCTCGGATAGTATGCGGAGTCAGATATTCTGTACGGGCTTTTACATACTTAGAAGAAACCGCTTTGACAGAAAGCAAATCTCTGTAATACTTGTCCATGATTCTCGGCGTGACATCCTCCAGCTTCATATCACCGATGAGGGGACGAATATAGTTTGCAATCAGGCTCTTTCTGCTTTCATAGGTAGACATCGCCCAGGTGTTCACACCATAGATTGACATATACTCATCCAAAAGATCGTTGACGGTTTTAGCAGAAGGGGGAATAAAGGTTCCGGACTCCTGCTCATATTCAACCTGCAACTTCCTTTTCTTTGCTTCGGCATTCGTTTCAAAGGTTTCCCACTTCTGACGCTTGTTGCCGTTCTCATCGGTGTATGTATAAACCACAGAATACTTCTTTTTTCTCTTAACGATAGATGCCATGTAATCAGCTCCTTTCCTGTCTATCTTCCACTAACTGGTAGCGGGTCTGATTCTGATACCACTTCATAAAGCTCTCTTTTGTAGCTCGGTTATGCCTGCCCACTCGAATCAGCTCGAAGCTTCCCTTGGCGGCAATGCTGTAGATATTCTGGCGATTGGTGTCAAGCATTCTTGCAATCTCCGGCAGACCGTAGGTGGATGCCATAATATCTGCATCCTGTTCCTGATCCTCTACCGTGCGGTAATCGGTTTGAGAAGCATACCATCTTTCAAAGCTCTCCTTGGTCACTCTGCGCTTGCCCAGGACATCGACCACATCAAAATGCCCTTTGGCAACCAGTTCGTAAGCAGTCGCTTCTTTCAGCCCAAGGCGCTGTCCAAGCTCCTCCATTGAATATGTAGTTTTCTTCAGCTCCTCACCGGGAGGGGTTCCATCGACCTTCAGGTATTTGAACTGATTAGCATACCATTCTTCAAAGCTGTCGATCATCACCCTCATGGTGTTGCCGACAAGAATGGTTTTGAAGTAATTCTTCTTAATAAGCCAGTATGACTCCGTTTTTCCAAGACCAAGCATCCTGCCCATTTCCGGTGTCTCGAATAAGCTTCGAATACGTTCTTCAAATCGTTCTCTCGCTTCATCCGGAGCAAAGTTCTCCAGATAAATCAATGCTCCATCTAAGCTGTCACCGTAAGTACAAATAAGGGTATCACATACATCATTCGCACGATCAATAGTAGACCAGCACACCTCTCGATATATGGATAAAATCAGCTTTGCTCTTTCATACAGAACCTTCTCGTCAATGTTCTGCATCCGGCAAAGCATTCGAATATTGCTTAATACCTGTGTATTATATCTGCTCATTCAGAATCTCCTTTCAGCCTAATCCATAAAATAAGAATTCCTTTCTAACTCCTGTCACTTGGCTAAAGGGAAACAAATACCATGGGACAAGAATGACTATAACTTCCGATATTTGATTAAAATAACAGAAGCGAAATCGGAAGTTCTTGACTTTATAAAAGTTCCGATATATAATTAAGAAGAACTAAAACTTCTGTTATGATTCTCATTATAGCATTTTCCAGAAGTTTGTCAACAAATAATCGGAAGTTACGAATAAATATTTTTTGAAAGGAAGGACACTACCATGACATTTGGAGAAAAAATTAAAGAAGCTCGTTTGGCTATGAACCTATCTCAAACGGAGCTTGCCCAGATGACCGGCATCTCCGAAAGATCCCTTTATACTTATGAGCAACTCGGAACGCTCCCCAGAAAAAGCAACATCAGAAAGCTTGCTGAAGCGCTGCATATCTCTGTGTCCTACCTTTTGGATGAATCTGAAACAGACAGCCAGAGCCATATAGATCAGGATATGTTTATTTTAGAGGCAAAGGAAAACTTCGGTTCAAAGGGAGCAAAAGAAGCTCAGGAAGTGCTGGGGCGTGTAAATTCTCTGTTTGCCGGTGGAGAATTGGACGAGGATGCAAAAGATGTATTCTTCCAGGCGATTATGTCAGTCTATATGGACTCTAAGAAAACAGCACGGGAAAAGTACACTCCGAAGAAATACAGAAAGCATAAAGATAAAGAGTAAAATCCTCAAGCACAGAATATGTTTTCTGTGTGCGATTCGGAGGTGAAGCAAATGAAAACGGCAGAGCATATCATTGAAACTGTCGATAAGCTTGTGCGAAAATATCACACCAGAGACCCTTATGAGTTGTGTCAGCTGTTAGGTATCAAAATCCATTATTACGATTTACAAAAGAAATTGAAGGGCTTCTTCTATTACCAGTCCAGACAGAAGAATATCATGATAGATCACAATGTGAACGGCATCCTGGAACGTATATTAGTCGCACATGAATTAGGACACGCTGTCCTGCATACGAAAATCGCCATGATGCACGGCTTTCAAGAAATGGAAGTGTTTGATGATAGATCAATCGAAGAAAATGAAGCAAACTTCTTTGTGGCAGAGCTTCTGTTAGAAGATGGAGAAGTTCTGGAATGCCTTTCGGAACACACATTTTTTGAAACGGCTAAAATGCTCTATGTACCGGCAGCATTATTAGACTACAAATTCAGCCTGCTCCACGAAAAGGGGGAGCTGGTAAATTCGATGTATATTCGTAAAGCAGATTTCCTGAAAGAAGATCTTCATGCCTACGATAACGACATTGGTTATGGCGATATATGAATATCAGTTTTTTATTTTCTTACAGAAAAAGTCCACCAGTATGATGTGCAGTGCATCATGACTGGTGGACTTTTTAGTTTTTTGTCCTTACAAAGATTTCATCACGTTTAGCAGATTCTGGTAGCTGTCTACATCATGATATTTCACATTGCTGGTAGACATTTCATTAAATAGCTTTTTCGCACAAGAAATCTTTGCCTGCTCAATCGGTTTAAGATTTAGGCTATCCATAGTACCTTTTGTCTCTGCAACAAAGAAAATATGTTTTACCGTGTTTTCTTTAAATGCAATTGCCCAGTCAGGAGAGTAGTTACCTACCGGAGTGGGAATATGAAATCCCTTCGGGAGTTTCGCATAGACGCAAACCTCATAGGCAGAATCTAAATCCTCTACAAAACGACGTTCTACGCTTTCTTCAGCTGAGCCATCCGTAAAGACATAATCTTGAATTGCCCTTTTCGCTCGGAAAGCTTTATCAAAAGGTCGAGAACTCTTTTCAGCTGTGAAAATGGTGCTGTCATATTCGCCCTCAATCTGATTGTAGGAAATATGCTCTACGATCATTGTTGCTTTCTGCTCTTTAATCAGCTTAACGACTTTGGATATAAACTCTTCCGGATTATTCTTAAACATATAGAGCTTATCTACCCGTAGTCCTTTCAAAATAGCAGCTACTGTTTTGCGGGTAAGGTCGGTTCCTTCTGCAATCTTTCCAATAAGATCATACTTGATTTGACTCGTCTGTGAATGATTCAAAGTTTGGGTTCTTGTTTTTTCGCCAGTAAATGATGCTCCACGACCAACTTCATGCTCATTCATTTCAGCTTTCTGCTGACCAATCGTTGTCGTATACTGTAGTTCTGAAACAAACAGCTTCTCGTTAATGTGGGCAACGGACTTACGGATCAGTTCTTCACTGTCAAATTCAACGGTATAAGCATATTTGTGATTGATCTGTTTCCAGAGTGCCTGGAACTCATCCTTTGCAAAGTTATCGTTTAGAGGATTATCTTTCACCTTTGTCTCGTGACCGTCGGTAAACATATCTTTAAGAACGCTATCATCATAAACCGACTGAATCAAGGCATGAATACCCTCTGTCATTGGCTTGATTTCTTCCGGCAACGGAGCAACGGTTCCCATCTTTACATCAGTGCGGTATTTATCTGTAACCTTGCGCTTCATATCAACATAGCCATTACTGATCAGATAGAATTCAATCGTATCTGCTGTGTTTTTGTCGATAAGGGTAGGTGTTCCATCCACCTTAACATATTTGCCGGTAAAGTATTCGCTGGTAGCTGTGGTAGGTCTGTCATAAAGAACCGTTTTAATATCGCTCTGAAGATCAGCGACAAAACCTTTATAGCTTTCGCTTGCGATAACCGTCAGCATATTGATATCGTGAACACTGTCTCCGCAGCTTTCCACATCCATACGATTGCCGTGCTGATTTACGCAAAGCCGCAGTCCACGCCCAACTTCCTGGCGTTTTGCTGTCTGACTGTCAGAATGCTTCAGCGTACAAATCTGAAAAACATTCGGATTATCCCAACCTTCACGAAGTGCAGAGTGGGAGAAGATAAAGCGAGTCGGTTCTTCAAAAGAAAGCAGCCGCTCTTTATTCTTCAAAATCAAATCATAAGCCGAAATATCATCAGAAAACTCACTGCCACGCTTCAGCTGACTATCAATACTGTGACCAGTCTTTTTATCAATACTGAAATATCCTTTGTGTACGGCAGAAACATCGCTGCAAGTGGATTTCAGGTATTTCTGATATGGAGTATCAAAAACGGTAATATACTCGTTTAGCACATTCAGATATTCCTGTTCAAACATTTGTCCATATTCTCCGAGGACTTCATTCCCATCTGCATCGTATTGGCGATACTTGGCAACCTCATCAATAAAGAACAAGGAAAGGGATTTGATTCCCATGTTGAACAGCTTTTCTTCTTTCTCAAAATGCGAAAGAATGGTTTCACGGATCTGGATTCTTCGCATATCCGACTCAGATACATCACCAGAAACCTCACCTGTTTGAATGACCTCTCCATTGGTAAAGGTCACAGTTCCACGGAACGGATCAATATCAGAAATCGTATATCCCTTGTACTGCTCCATTTCCTGAGAAACATAGTAAAGATCATCACCAACACCGAGAATACGGGTCTCACGGTTAATGGACTTCTTATATCCGATTTCCAGCTCGATACGAGCCATCGGAGGTTTCTTAGAAGAAAGAACAATCTGTTCTAAGAACATATAGCTGTCGGTTCCACGGAAATTCTTTACTTCAAAGCCCTTAACCTCAATCTTTTTAACCAAACGCTTGTTAAAAGCATCCAGCGCATCCAGCACATAGACGGTATTGTGCTGCACAGCATGAGTTGCTGAGTAGTTCAAGGTAAACAGCGGGTTGAAATTCTTGAGCGCCTTCTGGGTAACAGCTCCACCCATTTTCTGCGGCTCGTCCAGAATAATAATCGGTCGATTCGCCTTGATAACATCAATCGGACGGCGAGAGCCAAATTCATCACGCTTAGAGTAAATGATACGGGCCTCTTTGCTTTTTCCGTCCTCTTTCAGAGAAGACGCAAATGCCTGTGTATTGATAATCATTACATTGATGCCGGAGCTGGAAGAAAAGTTATCCAACTGATTCAGGTTGGAACTGTTGTAGACAAAGAAGCGAGCCTTCTTGCCGTAATGCTCCATAAAGTGATCAGCGGTAATTTCAAAGGATTTTTTTACGCCCTCACGAATGGCAATCGACGGCACAACGACAATGAATTTGCTCCAACCATACTTCTTGTTCAGCTCGAACATGGTCTTGATATACACATAGGTTTTACCGGTACCGGTCTCCATTTCGATATCAAGGCTGCATCTGCCTAAATCCTTTACCAGCGCTTTGGACTGCTTGATGTTATTCTGGCTCTGGAGCTTTTGAATATTGATTAAAAGCTGCTCATCAGATAACTCAATCACTTCGTTTTTGTAGCCAGTATCATCGTCCATATCGTAGATGTTGAGCTGATGTGCTTCTCCCATATCAAGGGAATATTGCTGATCCATATCAACATTCAACCGCATCTGTTGATTTTCCTGCTTTTTACCAACATCTCGGATATAGCTGATTCTATCATGGTATCCCTGACCCTGGAAAACTTTCGCAACAGCATCTACAGCATCTGTTTGATATTGTTGTATCTTAAAATTAAATTTCATGCGTTTATTCCTCCCTCCAAATATAGGATAGCGACAGAAACCAACGCAAGACAACGCTTATAAAAATAGTCATATTGTCGATTGTCTGTTATATCAATCTTTGTTGTTTCATGATGACGGATTCTGAAATTATTTCCAATGTTCGTTAATGCCTTGAATTCGGCTTCATATAATGTTTTGTAGTTCGGCTCGGAATTGCTCATATTATCAATAATTTTATCTGCTGATTGTGCTTTATTAAGCGTCGGAGAATAGTAAGTTTTTAGTCGTTCAAATGCATCCCAAATTTTCTCAACGGCTATTTGCTTATTTCCAGAACGATAATATGCATTGGCTTCGCTTAATAATTCCTTCAAACCTTTTTCTGGAATCTCAGCTATAATTTTAGGGTCGATGGCAATTTCAAGGGTACTGACAATTCGTCCTTGTTCCAGTTTGTACGGTACAGAGTTTAACTTGAAAATCGTATTCATCTGGGCAGCATAATCACTATCGGTATTATACTTCTCATATAGCTCAATGGCATCAAAAACATAGAACGGATAATTGTGTAATATAAATTCTTCCATGCTTGATGTCTCTATGTAATTATTCTTTACGTCAAAGCACTTCGGTCTATAGAACTGTGACATATCACGAAAGACACATTCACTCGTTGTAATATCATACTGCCAACCAGTTTCATCGGTTTCACGATAAACCGTAGAATATCTTTCAATAAGCTTATATATCTGGTTGCGAGTTTTCATATTTAGAGAAAGAGTGAGTTTTTTCCCCTTAATGTCTTTCTCGTTTCTCTGTGAAAAAGGGACAAATAAAGAACTCACCTCCGGATCATACTTACGCCATCCATAAACATCTCGTCCTGAAATTTTGCTTTCGGGATATAGTTCGTAACCATCATTCCGAAGAAAGCCATTTACCGCATCAAGAAATTCTTTCCAATATCCAGACTCAAATCTTACAGCCGGGTGAAATACGGCACATAAGAATTTCAACAACACCTCGTCATCACCGTTTAGCAACTCAAAACGGTCATCCTCAAAAATCCAACCATCTTCATAGTCATCGTTGTTTATCGTATGTTGCCAAATATCACCTTCAGCATCATCAAAACGGTTATCAAAGCTTTGCAATGATTTGAGGTCATAAATTCGTTTTAGAAAGTCAATCTCGCTCAGTCTGCCATAATATCCATATTTGATGCGTTTGCTGTCAAAGAATTCCTCTATATCCATGCCATATATGAATAATGAGAATATATCTCTCCGTGTTATTTCGGTAATTTGCTTCAATTACAGCACCTTCCTTACTGTGCCAGGACTGTAGGTTGCAAATATCTGCTCGAAGTTCGTAGCGACACTATCATTTGCCAAGGAGCTGTCACGCATCACGAAGTAATACGGCTCCTTCTGTGCGATTGCCTTGATGGTTTCCTCATTGACATCCTTATCAAAGCAGGCAATCAAGAAGCCATCCGCCACATCAAAGACCTTTTTGCCGACAATGGTGGTTTCTTCAATCTTACTGGAAAGTGTAACACCCAAATCCAGCATCACTTGGAACAGCAGATCCTCCGGGGTTCTGTCCTCCTTGATGTTATCTGCCATCATATCCAGCAGGTTCATATCAAAGTCAGTAGGGCTGTAGTAAACATCCTTCATGTTGGATGTATCACATTTCAAGACACGGAAACCGATATCAAGGTTTTGCGTGGTCAAAGGACTATCCTCCTTGATTTTCTTGCCAGCACGGCGGATACGCTCCTTGCCGATTTCGCAGATGTTCTTATAACCGACTTTGTAGGCTTCGCTCTTTTCGTCAGTTTTTTCAGGAAGCTGAACCATAATGAACTTACGGTGTCCACCGTCCTCGGCATTGAGTTGCATAACTGCGTGGGCAGTTGTAGCAGAACCGGAGAAAAAGTCAAGAACAATTGCATCATTATCTCTCAATGCGATAATCATCATACTCCGGATTAACTCAATAGGTTTTGGAGTGTCAAAAACTTGAATCCCGTCAAACAACTCTTTAATCATTGCCGCAGCCTGACGAGTGGTTCCAAACCGGCTTCCTTCCCACAAATTTTCTGGTGTTCTTCCCGGCTGGTCACAAAGATAAATTTTACGGATGATTCCGCTAAAATCATCCTTAAATTTAATTTCGCCAGTGGAAAGTTTTTCTTTAATACTTTCTTCAGACCAACGCCATCCGTTTGCAGGAGCTTTGATTATGTTTCCGTTTGGTGCAACAATATCATAGCAGAGCGTCTTTCTGTAATTTGGGCTTCTTACATCTCCACTACGCCACATACCTTTGGGGTCGTTATCTGGATTACTATAATTCTTATTGTCTTCATCAGTTCGCTCAAAATAAAACCTGTGCAAGCAGGGCTTATTTCTTGCATAAACTACAGTATGATTATACTGGCGAGAAAAATGTAACTCATCGTTTTTGCTTTGCTGAGTGTGTTTCCATACGATGTTAGCAACAAAATTTGACTCACCAAAAATCTCCTCACATATTTTCTTCAAGTTTTCTAATTCATTATCGTCAATACTGATAAAGATGATGCCATCATCCGAAAGCAAATCCTTTGCAATCTTTAGCCTCGGATAAATCATATTTAACCAATCGGTATGAAAACGACCGTTGCTTTCGGTGTTCTGCACCATTCGGTTGCCTTCTTCATCGAACTGTCCGCTGCCCGCAAGATATTCCTCCGTGCTCTGAGCAAAATCGTCCTCATACACGAAGTCATTGCCTGTATTGTAGGGCGGGTCTATGTAGATCATCTTGATTTTGCCAAGGTATGTTTCCTGCAAGAGCTTCAGCACCTCCAAATTATCGCCCTCAATATAAAGGTTTTCGGTAGTATCAAAGTCCACACTTTCCTCTCTGCAAGGGCGCAGCGTCTTGTTAATCGGTGCATTGGCAAGAAGAACGGACTTCTTCTTGTCCGGCCAAGTGAACTGGTAGCGTTCCTCTTTGCCGTCCACCACAGTGCAGGAAATCTCCTGCATCAGCACATCCTTGTCGATTTCCCGGACGACCTCGCCGTTTTCGTCAATCGTTTCCGTTACGGCATTTGGGAACAGTGCCGCCAGCTTTTTAAAATTATCATCAGCCCTGTTGGGCGTGTGCATTTTCAGTTTATCCATTGTTTTCGTCCTCCGTATCTTCGGGTATAAATAATTCCTTCAATTCTGCGGCTATTTCTTCGGGAGTCATTGAAGCCGTAGTCATAGCCTTGCGGTCTGCTATGATAGGGCTGTACTCAACAACTTGCTTTTTCGTCAGGTTGTGCCATATTGGAAGAATGGTTTTTCCGTTGACAGTTTCGACTTGGAAAAGTCCATTCAGCTCCGCTTTCGTCCAATATTTATGTTCGGCAATGTAGTTAGGCGAGAGAATGACCACACCATATCTTGATTTTGCCAGTCCTCTGTCAATTTTCTCACGCATCGAGTCGCCCCATTTGAGCTTGTCTGTGTCATACCATACTTTAAGTCCCTGGCTTCGCAGCGCTTCTACAAACTCGTCAACAAATGATTCTTTATCCTCGTATGCGTGGGACACGAACACATCATATTCTTCATCGGCTGCTATTGGGGTAGTTGCTGGAGTGACTACCGGCTGCAAAAGCTGCTGCTGAAGTTCTTTTATCCGAGCTTCATAGGATGCCTGAATCTGTTGGGTTGCTTTATCCTGTTTCTTTTGCTCATTTTGCTGCTCCTTTTGGAGTTTCAAATAGGCTTCAGCACGCTTCTTGCGTTTTTCGGCAATCTTCTTTCCGAAATCAGCACTATCCTGACTCTTTTTTGCTTGATCAGATTCGTGAGTAGCAATCTGCCGCATTTTACTGTTAAGTGTAGATGCGGAAGTATGGCTGTTTATGCTTTTCTTCAAGGTGTTAATTTTGCCTTGGAGAGTAGCGACTTCTTTGTCCTTTGCTGCCTTTTTCTTTTCAAGGTCGGCAATTTCTTTATCAAGGCTATTTACCGTCCGTTGATATTGCTCACTTGACATATCAAGAACTCCTTTCTTCTATCTCAATTCATCTTTGAGCTTTTTTATCTGCTGCGCAAGCTCAAACTTCTTCTTTGGCTGTTTTTCAGCACGAGCCTGTTTTTCCAGCTTGGCAATCTCCTTTTCGATTTTCTGTCGGCGCTCATCGGCGGCGATCTGCTCATCAAGGGTATTGCCTTGATCTATCGTGATACCACCAATCTGCATGATGATATTCTCCCAGACAGAATCCAAATTCAGCCCCTTTAGCTCAACAGAAAGGGCTTCTTTCCGTTTCCATTCCGTTTGCATCAGTTTGGTGTGGTAGGTAGCCAGTTTTGCTTCGTCACCACATTCCAGTACCAACAGCATATTCTGGGGTATCAGCTTTGATATTGTGATAATCGTCTTATCGTCGAAATCTTTCTTTTTCAAAGCGACCAGAAGGACGAAAAAAGATTTGACCTGATCACCAGCAGCAATATGAACTTTTTCAACTGATACTTCATTGACAATGGTGATTCTTGAAATATCGGCATCAATTTTTGCTTTCTCTGCGGTGTTCATCTGAAACTTTGCATAGATTGCATTCTTCGGAAGCTGCTTGCTTAATTCGGTAGCTTTTGGCAAGCCAAGCATGATTCCACCTCACTTTCTATGTCATCGGACAACCAGGAAGCATATCAATTCAAAGTCGTCCAATTCCTTGATCTCATTCGTGAGAAAACTCATCTGACCGCCGCCTAAGAAGCTATCAATATCGCTTTCTTCCTTGACCTCAATGATAGATGCAATGGCGTCACCCAGCAGCTTAGAGAACTCAGACATATTTCGTCCGTCACGAGTTTCCTTATTAAACTGACGGTACAATTCAGGAATAGGCTCTGTTTTCCCTTTGCAAAGGAAGCGCATCTTATCCAACATCTGCTTTGGAGAAAGATGGTCACAAATCACTTCGCCATCGTTGCTGATGTAAACCATATAAAACGGGTGCAGGCGGTTCTGATTATCAATATTTACACTGTTGGAACGATTCTTCAGAACATAGATAACGCCTGCCGGTGTTTCTTCCGAAGCAGCGGCTACCGAGTGGAGTCCAAACGGAGCTTTGTCAATATCCGGGTGGTTCTTAATATATTCCAGCAAATCCATGCGGAATTCATTCAGCCCCAGATCCATAATAGAAATACCGGTAGACATATCTTCAATATCTACTACTTCTTCCTGCAAACGCTTCAGCTGTGCCTTGCGGTATTCAAGGTCTGTTTTTTCCTCATCACTCAAAAGGTTATCGTCACCCGTTGCGGTCATATCAACGATTTTCATACGGGTCTCAACTTTTGCCTTCAGGTCAATGTACTCATCAAGAGTCACATCCGGCCAGAAGTTCACAAGCTGAATAAAGGCGTTCTTACTGCCAATACGGTCGATACGACCAAAGCGCTGAATAATACGAACAGGGTTCCAGTGAATGTCATAGTTAATCAGATAATCGCAGTCCTGCAAGTTTTGACCTTCTGAAATACAGTCGGTAGCAATCAGAAAATCAATCTCTGTTTTATCATTCGGCATAAGCAGATGCTTGTCCTTAGATATTGGAGAGAAACAAGTCAATACCGTATTCAAATCGCTTTTCAGCTTCGGAACGGTGGTGCGGCCCTCTACAGAACCCGATACCATCGCTGTATTGAGTCCAAAATTCTCCTTTACATATTTGCTTACGTTATCGAACAGATACTCAGCCGTATCAGCAAAGGCAGTGAAAATAATGATTTTCTTATTATCCTGGTTGATGGGGTTCTCCAATTTATTCTTGATAACCCGGAATAGCTCCTGAAGTTTAGAATCATACTTAGGTGTAATATCTCCAACCATCAGTGTCAGAAGTTCAAGAATATCCCGATCTTTTACAAGACTATCTCTCCAGGATTTATAATCCATATCTCCAATTTCAATTTTAACTTTCTTTCCAAAGGTAAACAGCTCATCACCGTTTTGATCCTCACTGGCAAATTCGTCAATATTCGAGATATCCGTCAGTTCAAGCTTCACTGAGGATGTTTTATCATAAGTGTCAATACTATGGATGGTTGAATCTATCAAACTGTAGATTCGCTTCAGTGTAAGGTTAAAGGAATGAACAGAGCTTTCCATTCGCTTCATCAGGTTGATTGCGGTCAAGCGACGAATGCCTTGCTCACGGTTTGCCTGCGTAAAACCAACATTGACCTTGTTATCTTCATACATTTCAGCATACTTCTCCATTTTACTCGGAAGAATAAAATGAGTAGGCGTATAAATAGATAATGTCAGCTGTGTCAGCTGCTCATAGATTTCGTTATAATTGATTGCTTCCTTTAAGTTGGTAAGCGGCGGTCTTAGGGATATTGGCTTCAATCTGGTGGGGAAGGTTCCGATATCAGAAGTATCATAATATTTCTGAATATGCTTTCTGGAACGTGCAATGGTTACAGAATCCAAAACCTCAAAGAAGTCAAAATCCAGCATCCGCAGAAGATTCTCCGTTGTTCTATCTGCGGGGTCCCATTTACTCCAAGTATTGAATGCTCTCTGGGCATTCTTAAAAATTTCATCAATACTTTTTGTTGTGTTCAGTTTATCATCAATCAAGTCTGTATTGCCTTCATAAGCAAGAGCAAGCTGATTCTTCAGATCGTTGAAACGATTATTAACCGGCGTTGCAGACAACATCAAAACCTTGGTTTTCACACCCTTGCGGATAACTTTATTCAAAAGCTTCAAATAGCGATTTTCCTTTTCGTTATCTTCACCGGATAGCTTTCCACCATTACGGAAGTTATGGGATTCGTCTATTACAACCAAGTCGTAATTGCTCCAATTCAATCTATCCAAATCCAGACCATTAGACTTACCGTGGGTACGGTTCAAATCTGTATGATAGAGGACATCGTAACGCAAACGATCAGACGCAATCGGGTTATTCACATAGTTATCCTTATAGGTATTCCAGTTATTTGTCAGTTTCTTCGGGCAAAGAACGAGTACAGACTTATTTCTGTTTTCGTAATATTTGATAACTGCCAAAGCGGTAAAAGTTTTACCAAGACCAACACTATCCGCCAAGATACAACCATTGAATTTTTCCAATTTGCTGATGATAGCAAGCACAGCATCTTTCTGGAAGTTATAAAGCATAGACCATATCTTGCTTTCCTTAAATCCAGTAGCCTCATTAGGCAAATGATCTTCGGATACATCTTCTAAAAACTCGTTGAAGATATTATAAAGTGTCACAAAATAAATGAAATCCGGAGAATTTTCGTTATAGGCAGCTGTAATATTGTCAATAACTTCATCAGTGACTTCTTGTAATTTTGAGTTGTCCTTCCAAAGATTATCAAACAAATCTATGTATGCAGTCGAAAATGGTGCTTCTGTTTTTTGAACCATGTTATAAGCGTTATTACCACGCTCGCATCCAAGATCAACTGTGGTAAAGCCAGTAATTGGCATATAGTTCTTTTCATCCAAATTGATGAAGCCCATCATATTCTCATTGGTTACATTCGATTTGAAAGTAACTTTTTTCCGAATCCATTCGGCACATTCTTTTGCAATCGCTTTCTGTGTAAGTTCATTTCTTAGTTTTACCTCAAACTCTGTTCCGTACAAACTGCGTTCTCGGCTTAATCTGGGAATATAAAACTCTCGTTTTTCCTTTTTCGCTTTTTCGGTTGTAAAAGTCGGAGATGTGAAAATAAATCTCAATTTCTCAATCCCTTGAAGTTCCTTTTTTAATTTCTGAAAAGCATAAATAGAGAAGCAGGCGGCTGCAACAGAAAGCCGACTACCTTCTTTTATTTCGACTGCTAAATCATCTCGCAATGTTTTAGTTGTATTGTTAATTAGTTCCATACCTAATCTCCCTAACTTCCTTAATACAAATGATATCACAGTTGCTGTCCCATAATAGTCACAGCATTATTTATCCGGAACTATTTCCATAATATCGTCGAAGGTGCAGCCCAGGGTAGAACAGATTTTCACAAGCGTATCTGTAGTTACGTTCTCTCCTCGATGCATTTTATTGATGGTATAGTTACTCAGATTTGCCTGTTCAGCCAAATCTTTTTTCTTCATATCTCGGTCAATCAATAGCTTCCATAGTCTCTTATAGCTGACAGCCATCATTTCACCATTCCTTTCTTCCAGATATTTCGTTCAAAAAGTACCTGTACTTATAATTATAGCACGCAAATAGGTAAACTCAACAAGAAAGTGAGCTATCACTACATTTTATTTTCTCATTTCAAAGAATTATCCGATTTTTTGAAGCGGAAGGACTTTTAGAGCTTAGAGAAACGGAATTTTTGGGTTTTACAAATTGGCAAGCAGTGTAAACCTGTACAGGTTTACTCATTTTCTCGATTTTCCCTTCGGTGCAACCTTCGCCAATTTGCTTGTTGGGGCAGCATCCCCAATCCCCTTTGAACATCATCTGCCGATGATGGCTGCACGATTTTCAATCGTTTTCAAAAGAACAGTAGAATAAAAATTTGCCCATGGTTGAAAGCACCGAAGTCGAAAAGCAAAAAAGTAGCCACGATCCGCACCCTTTGGGAGAGTGCAGACCGTGGCTTTTTGCTTTAACGGAAGTTCTTTTTTTCCTCTTTCTCTTGTTCTTTTTCCTGCTCTTTCTGCCTGTCGATATTCAGAATCGTTTCAACCGTCCGTTTAGCAATCAGCAATTCTTCTTTTTCTTTTCTTATCTGACGGTACTCAGCATAATCTTGTTTCTTCTGGACTGCCAGCTGATGAAATTCCTCATACAGAGATTGACTGGATGGGAGCTTTGTAATCTGCAATTCGTCAAAGGCTTGCTTCGCCGCTTTATGAATTGTGATTTTCTGACGGTGTTCCTCAAAGAACTTTTTGCTGTATCCAGCCTTGCGGTACTCGATATAGATTTGCCTTGTGTTGCGATAATTTTTGATGTGTTGCTGCAACGCCTGAACCTCAACCATTCGTTTCTCTGCGGCCTTGATAGAATCAGAAAGCGCATCGAACCGGGCAGACAGATTTTCAATATGAGCGGTCAGATCGTCGTAGTTGCCCAAGCCTTTTTCTTTCAAAAGGATGACGGTACGGGCAGCTTCTTTGCGGTTGAACTTCTTCGCCCACTTTTCATAACCGACCGTCTTACCCTCGGCCATCTTTGCCTGAATATCAATCAACATCTGGAACTGCTTCGGGGCAGGAGTCTTGGCAGAGTTGCCTTTTGATTTGTGCAGGTTCTTACCGGAGATAACGGCTTGCAGTTCCTCTTTGCTATATCCTTCGCCCAGAGAACGCAGCCGAATGAAACGCTTCTGATTCTTGCCCTTGAACGCAGGCTGCTTTCCATCTTTGAACTCAAATCCCATGTCAGCCAGAGCCTGAACAAAGCCATCAAAGCTCTTTGGTTTCTGCTTCAGCACCGCATCAATCGCATCACATAATTCGTCACGCTGGGTACGCTTCTTGGGATAAACGGTTCTTTTCTGGCGCTCCCGATATGGCTTCGGTGTAATAATGGACAGACCGTGTTCCAGGCAAACCATATCGCTGAGTCTTTGAACTGCCAGACCAGAAAGGAAGAAATTCTTGAATTTCCGTGTGGCATCCAGCGAGGTCGAATTATAAATGATATGGTTGTGAATGTGAGATTTGTCGATGTGGGTCGCAACGATGAAAGCGTGTTTGCCCTTTGTCCATCGCATCGCTGTTTCATAGCCGACCCGGTTCGCTTCATCCGGAGTGATTTCTCCCGGCTTAAAAGACTGGCGTATCTGGTATGCGATGATATTGTTCTTCTGCTGTCTGCCGGTAATATGTTGGTACTGCCGTTTGGAAAGCAGAAATTCTTCATCCGCTGTCTTTGGATCACACTCATAGGAGCTGATAAATTCGCCATCATTGGTTTTTGCGGCGTTTTGTGAGTAGTCGGTTCTGTCTGCCAAACATTGAGTGACCGTCTTTCCCTTATTCACATGAAGCGCAATCAATCTTGTTGCTGCCATTCTCATCACTTCCTTCCCAAAAAGAAAAAGCCACCGGTCGGTGACTTTTCTCTGATATTATCTTATGACCTAATAAATGCTCCCAAACTTTCTCCTATATTCTCAGCTTTCATAACAGCCCAGACGAGCAGGAACACCGCTGCTATTGTCGCAATTCCAAGAACCACAAGGATAAGCAGGGACTGCCACAAAGCCTTTACAATGCAGTAAATCGCAGAGCCGCCAATAACCAAAAGCAATAAACCAATTACATAGGACACAACATTTGTAAGCAGATTTCCAAGAACGCAAATCAATTTTACAACGAACAGCACCGGCAGTGCCAATATCTTCAATACCAGCTTCATAGGCTCAACCCCTTTCTTCTAACTACATTGTACAAGGGTATCTGCAATAACACAATGATGTCAACCCTTGTCAAATATCCGATTGTTCTACCAAAGAGATGAGCACATCGTTATTTGGAAAAAAGTTTGTTCAATGTAATAAGAACTCTATTCAAATTCACTTCTATGCTCAACCGCATAAGAAATTGTTTGTCCATCAATCGCACTGGAAACCTTCCGCCAATATACCGCTAATGTTTGATATGCAATTTTCGCTTCAGCGTACTGATTTTTGCAAATTTCAATAATTCTCTCTGCATCATTTTTATTAGGCTCTGCGATTTTTTCTAACCCCAAGTATTTATCAACATCTAAAACACAGATTCTGAACTCATCGCTCTCATTCCCAATTTTTCTATATAGAAGATCCCTGTAATTTTTCCCTTTATCCGGAACTGGACAAACGCATTTATAAAATTGACTATCCTTTAATTCACAGTCATTTCTATCCCATTTTTGGGGCAAGCATTTCAACACAAACTCAATTTCTTCTTTTACATCTGTTTTGCTATGTGCAACCTGTACGCAAACCCAATCCTCAAATTTGGCAAATAGAAGCCATACTCTATAGCTATTATATTTTTCTGTCACTTTTGGTGTTTCTGAACCTTTGCTATATTTAAATTCCAAGGGCGTGGTCTAACTCCACCTTCTTTAGAAGGTATACGCTTTTAGCCTTTGTATTCATTGGTAATACTATTACTAGAGGTGATAGTATGGATGAATATAACAAGGGGAGTCATACGATATATGATATAAAGTACCATATAATATGGGTTACAAAGTATAGATATCATATGTTGAATGGTAATATTGCACTAAGAGTGAGAGAACTTATAAGGCAAGGTTGTAATGCAAGAGGAGTAAATATTTTGCAAGGAAGTGTAGGTAAAGAACATATACACTTATTGGTATCATGCCCACCGAGCATGGCACCCAGTAAGCTTGTGCAATACTTAAAAGGAAGAAGTTCCAGGTTGTTGCAAGAACAATTTCCAGAATTGCAGAAAAGATATTGGGGACAGCATTTATGGGCAAGGGGATATTTTTGTGCAACAGTAGGAAGTGTAACAGAAGAAATGATAAGAAATTATATTGCTAATCAAGGAAATGATGAGAAGGACGAAATCTTCAAAATAGAAGATGAGTTTCAGTCATGATAATAAGCTTGAGCTTAGGTCTTTTAGAAGACTTAAGTCTTACATAGCGACTTTTAGTCGCACACATTAATGTGTAATTCCACCTACTTTAGTAGGTCGGTTGTTTAAGTTCCAATTCTGGTATAAAAAAATCCTTCAATTCTTTGTAAGACATTATACGATTGTCTTTGTACGGCTCTCTTATTTTCATACTAATCATTTTCTTCATTTCCTAATATTCCGATTTATTGATCTAATCCCAGATGACTTTCTTGAATAACATTGTAGGGCATCCCTGCGAATAATTCAACTGATGAAAGAACATTCCCTTATGTAAAAGCCGCAGTCGAAACTGCGACTTCCCGACAAGTTGTCGGATTACTGGATTGAGGACAGGCGAACAAGGACTTCTTTCATATCTGTCCAAATCTCCTCCAGTCGTTTTTGCAAATCCTCGATGTCGGCATGGTAGATGCTGCCTGTTTCATTCGCTCGCTTTGCGTACTGGTTCAGGTTGTTGGAGCAGATTCGCAGGAGCGAAACCAGGGCTTTCACATCCTGCAAATCCAGTCTGATGCAGTAACCATCCAGAGCCATTTTTCGTAGATAGGCTCCCATGCTGCGGATGCCAAGCTCGTCCATCTTCTCATGGATTCGCTCGACCTCCTCCTTGGATGCAAGGAAATGAACATCCTGGTCTCGCCTTGCCATTATGTTGTTCGGCAAATTAAATGCTGCTGCATTCTTCACTTTAAATGATGGTATTTTGATATAGATTACGATACGTAA
>CAKVCL010000010.1 GCA_934725855.1 uncultured Cellulosilyticum sp.
TATAACCCTTGAAGAACTTGTAAAAGACAATGAATTTAAAGATTTAGTTCAATAGTTTTCTTGTAAAGTGGTGTATAATTAATAAAAAATTAGTAGAAAATAAAAAGGAGCATGTTTATGATTAGTTTACTGATAAATATTTTATTATTACCTTTTAAATTAGTTTGGATTTTAGCTGGACTTGTTTTTTCTTTATGTGGCAAGTTAGTGACTGCTGGTATTGGTGTCGTTGTTATGCTAGTAGGACTCATTCTTTGTATCACTCTTATTGGCTTACCTTTAGGTATCATCTTACTGCTAGTGGGACTTGTCCTTTGCTTTAAAGGCATTTTTTAGTTTTATAATGACCAAAGAGCTTATACGCCTTCCATATTACAAGGCGCATAAGCTCTTTTTTATATAAATTCCATTCTCCAGTTAAAATAACCCGTTTCTTCATTTTTTTCATAAAACAAATAAGCTGCAAAGGTCGTTCCTTTTTTGCTTTTTAAATTTTTAAAGCCTACCTTACCATTTTTAAGTAAAAGTTCTACCATTTGCCTTGTGACCTGCTTTCCCAAAGCCGCAATATATTTATCATTTTTCCATAGCGTATATTTACAACCCTTTTTCCAACCACTGCATCCGAAAGCTCTTTCTGTTTCAATAATGTCACTGCCGCAAAGTGGACATTTCCCTACACTTTCTTTTGAAAAGCTTGGTCTTCCAAATCCACTCTCATCTTGCTTAATAGTTCCTACTGCTTCTGAAGTAAACTTTTTGATCATATCCAAAAACATTTCTTTTTGAAATTTACCTTTTTCAATGTCCGACAATGTCTTTTCCAAGCGACCT
Organism: uncultured Cellulosilyticum sp.; assembly: GCA_934725855.1. Taxonomy (GTDB): domain Bacteria; phylum Bacillota; class Clostridia; order Lachnospirales; family Cellulosilyticaceae; genus Cellulosilyticum. The sequence goes on from CAKVCL010000010.1 coordinate 835, forward strand.
GTGTATTCTAAGTCAAAAAGCTCTTTAACTGGGAAATACTCTACAAGTTTTTTACCTAACTCGGTACAAGTTAAGCTTTTCCCTTTGGCTGTAATATAACCTGCATCTTTTAGTTTCTTTATGGTTTCTGCTCTTGTTGCAGGCGTTCCAATGCTAAACCCACTTAAAATTGAAGCCATCATTTCTTCAGAGTCTTCTTCCCCTTTAAAAGCCTTTCCACAAGTTTCCATGATTTTAAGAAGCGTCTTTTCAGTATGCAGTTTAGGTGGCTTTCTTGTCACAGCATTAATATTTGTCTTTTCAATCTGCAATATTTCTTTTTCTACGACGTAAGGTAGTACTGTATCTTTGCTATCTGGCTTTTCAATGATTTGCCAACCTTCTACAAGCTGCACTTTACCTCTTGCGATAAAATCACCTTTGACTTCTAATTCTACTATTTTAATGGTAATCTTTGTTTCTTCAAACTCTGCTACTGGCATAAATTGCATGATAAATCGATTCTTAATCGCTTCATATACTATCATTTCATCTTGGGATAACCCTTTAGGCTTTATATAAGTTGGGCAGATCGCACTATGGCTTTCTACTTTACTATTATCAAAAATTCGCTTATGAGTTGCAAATTGAATTTGATTTTCATAAGGCAGGCCTACTTTTAATGTATCTAATACTTTCTTGGTACGCTCTTTTAGGCTTTCTTCTAATGCCATACTCCCTGTTCTTGGATAAGTAATATATTTCTTTTCATAAAGCCCTTGTGCCACTTTTAGCACCTTGTCAGAAGTCCATCCTTTGTATTTACTAGTTACATACCCTTGCAAATTAGAGAGATTAAAAAGAAGGGGTGCATACTCTTTTTTCTTTTCTACTTGTTTTTCAGCCACAATACCTTCTTTTCCTTTTATAAGGGCTTCAATTTTTTCTAGAATGGACCTATCTTCAAACTTCTCATTAGGTTTGCCTTCTTCATTTTTTTCATAGTAAGTGGCTTCAAATACTTCATTTTTTTCTGTTTTAAAGTGCGCTAGTAATTTGTAATACGTAGAGCTTTCAAAATCTGCAATTTCCTTATCTCTATCATAAACAATTTTTAAAGTAGGTAATAAAACACGTCCAATGTTTAAAAGTTTTTTCTCTTCACGTCCATATTTAACAGTCGCCACTGAGGTTAAATTAATCCCAATAATCCAATCTGCCCATTGCCTTCCCATCCCAGCATCTTGAAGAGATTGCATTTCTTCATTAGGCTTTAGTTTTGCCATCCCTTTTTTAACTTCTTCTGGCGTCCATTCATTGAGCAAAATACGAAAAATAGGCTTGCCTTGTTTTAAGTATAAGAAAATTTCATCCGCAATGACTTGACCTTCCCTATCATAGTCTGTTGCCGAAATCACTCCATCTACATCATCTCTTGCAATAAGCTGCCTAATAATTTGAATCTGTTTATTAGCCCCTTGATCCATAGCTGATTTATCTTTTGAATCGGATTTAACTTTATATTTAAATGACTCAGGAATAAATGGAAACTTTTCTAATTCCCATTTTTTCATATTCTCGTCATAATCTTTGGCATCATATAATTGAAGCAAATGGCCAAAAGCCCAAGTAATTAAATATTGCTCGCCTTCATAATACCCGTCTTGTCTTGTTTTGATATTAAAAGCATCGGCAATATTTTTAGCTACAGAAGGTTTTTCCGCAATAATTACTTTTTTCATAATCGTCATTTTCTCCTAACATATAAAATAGACACAACGCCTTTCATTGTGCCTCCTTCTCTTGCCTTATATTTTTTAATAGTATACCATAAAAAAGCGCAAAAATATACAGGAAGACTTCATATAAGCCTTCCTGCTTAAAACTATTTATCTTCTTTCTCTGTTTGATCAGCGTCTGCTTCTTCCTTAGTTTCTTCCTCTTTAGCTTCTGCTTCATCTTCTTCTTTCATAAAATCATTAATCTTTACATATTCAACCTGCTTATCATCATCCTCACCATCTTCATAAATGCTTTCATCGAAATCTTCAAGCTCATCATCTAACTCTTCAAAATCATCATCAATATATTCATATTCATCGTCTAAATCTTTTTCTCTCTTTTTAGCTAACCAGACAATCAAACCAATAAGCGCGGCAATAACACTTACCCCAATTATAGCCCATTTCGCTTTTTTAGCTTCTTCCTCTTTCATCATGCATTTTACTTCCTCAATGGTTAATGGAAAATCTCTAAATCGCTCTCTCATTTTTACCCTCTCCTTTTCACTTTAAAAGCTTTCACTATTTTTTGTACAGTACTACTATTTTATCGTATTTGGTTTAAATTATACCATAGTAGTTCACACTTCACTTATGTTAGTATGTACTCTATTTACCTTTTATCTATCACTACTACCTAAGCTTATTATAACATTTTTATCCTATGTATCAATGCAGTCCTCATGATTTTTTCATAGGCTACACTTCCTATTTTAAATTTGCTTCTTTTTTATAGCATACTCCTTAAACATGTCGAAATTATGTTGTTCATCAAAATATTATTCTTACATATATTTCCCCCATTTTGAAATACTAGTATCAAATAACTAACAAAGACTAAAAGGAGATTACATTTATGGATTATCCAATGTTCTGTTATCAGTGCGAACAAACTGCTGGTGGAAAAGGTTGTACCAAAATGGGGATATGTGGTAAAACGCCCGAGGTTGCCAATTTACAAGACCTGCTGATTTATCAACTTAAAGGCATTAGCTGTTACGCTGAGCCTCTTATTGAAAAAGATGAACTCATCGATAAAGAAGTCGTTCGTTTTGTTGAAAACTCATTATTTACCACTTTGACTAATGTCAACTTCGACGTTGAAGCGCACATTTCTCTTCTTAAAGAATCTCAGCAAATCAAAGAACGTATGCGCCAAATGGCCCCTGCTAATATTCAATATCCTGAATTTGCTACTTATAATCTAAGTTCTACCAAACAGCAAATGCTAGAAGATGCCAAACGTGCGGGGATTATGTTTGATAAAGATTTAGACGAGGATATTCGTTCCCTTAGACAAACCATTATTTATGGATTAAAAGGTATCAGTGCCTATGGTCATCAAGCTCGTTTTCTAAACTATTGGAATGACCAAGTCGACCAATTTTACTTTAGAGCCCTTGCCATTACTACAAAAGATGATATTTCTGTAAAAGAAATGATTCGTTGGGTGATGCGTACAGGGGATATGAGTATTCAAGTCATGAAAACACTGGATGATGCCAATACACAGTCCTTTAAAAACCCTTCCCCTCACTCTGTTAATGTGCATATCAAAAAAGGTCCATTTATCATTGTATCTGGACATGATTTAAAAGACCTTTATATGCTCCTTGAACAAACCGAAGGTAAAGGCATTAATATTTATACACATGGCGAAATGCTTCCTGCTCACGGTTATCCCGAACTTAAGAAGTTCAAGCATCTTGTTGGGAATTATGGCGGGGCATGGCAAGATCAACAATCCCAATTTGATGGTATACCTGGATGCATCTTAATGACCACTAACTGCCTGATGAGACCTCGTGAAACTTATAAAGATCGTATTTTTAGTACTAACGTCGTAGGTTGGGATGGCATTCAGTTTATTCCTAAACAACCTGATGGCACCAAAGATTTTACCCCTATCATTAATAAAGCATTAGAACTTGGCGGCTTTACAGAAGATCAAGAACCACATGAAATATTAGTTGGTTTTGGTCATCATGCGACGCTTTCTCATGCAGAAGCCATTGTGAATGCTGTGCATAATGGCGATATCCGCCACTTCTTCGTTATTGGCGGTTGTGATGGCGCTAGACCAGGACGTAATTACTATACTGAATTTGCAAAAAAAGTACCTGACGACTGCGTTATCTTAACACTAGCTTGCGGTAAATATCGCTTCAATAAATTAGAATTCGGCACTGTTGCAGGCCTTCCAAGACTTCTTGACGTGGGGCAATGCAATGACGTTTATTCTGCTGTAAAGATTGCTACTGCTTTGGCTGATGCTTTCCAAACCGATGTAAACGGCTTGCCACTTTCTATTATTTTATCTTGGTATGAACAAAAAGCCGTAGCCGACTTACTTGCACTTTTATCATTAGGGGTTAAAAACATCTATCTTGGGCCAACACTTCCTGCATTTATTAGCCCGCGGGTGCTTCAATACCTTATTGATACCTTTAACCTTACTCCAATCAGCACACCAGATGAAGATTTAAAGACTACCCTAAAGCAAAGGCTTTAAATCATACCATTCATGCCATGCGTTATAACTCAAAAGAGGAACCACAAAATCATTTTGCAGTTCCTCTTTATCCTTCCGCTTTAATACGTCCCTACGAAATTTTAAACATTGATTTCTCTAAAATGAAATAGCATGCCAATTGATTCGCAATATATTATCAAGTATATTAGCAATTATCATTGTAATGTAAAAACAAAATAGGGTAAGAAAGCTATATCCACATATTTTACTTATAGACATGTCTTTCCTTATCTTTCTATAGATACAAATCATACACCCAATAGAAATTGAAATTGATACAAATGCTGGGAAATATATTAGATATGAACACCCTGTTGCCTTTACCAAACAAATTCCGGTTCCATATTCATCTTCATTATGAATCCTGCCAGTAAACAATGGTACTAAAATTACATACAAACAAGGGATTAATCTCATCATACTATTGGTAATAGCAATTCCCAACACAACTAACTTTCCTTTCCCCTTTATTTTATAAAACAAAACACTCCCTATGATCGCTAATATAAGAGTTATTGGAACTCCAAAATCTAATAAGCTATCTGACACTGCACTATATTCTTCTCGAAAATTCACATCTCTTGGATATTTATTAATGTCGCCTACACGATTAAATCCAGTACTGCATTCTACACCCCTTAACGCGTTTGCAAATCCATGTCCTATTTCATGTATAAAAATTGAGCTTAGAAAAATAATAATGCATAATGTGCACCACAGTAAAATATGATTTATATTAATTATTTTTTTCCTTTCGGTGTCCTTATTCATTTTATTTTGCCCCCACTTCGCTATCAGTCTTTTATATTCTTATTGCTAATAACTATTTATTTTCATTGAAGAACGGTTTACATGCCAATTTTTTTAAATTTACCACAAGGAATTGTAATGTCAAATTTAACTTTGCAGTCCTTGCCAGCTACCATTTTCAATCTATTAGTTCCCTTTTTAATTTGCAGGTTACTTGTGGCATAATCCGTAAAAGTAGCATTCTCACTTCTCTCTACAACATTAGTAAGTGATCCATCAGGAGAAATTAAAACTAATTTTACCCTTCCCTTACTGGCATTTAATAAATAGGTCATTTCCAATTCCATATCTTCCGTTGCTTCATAACTCCAAATGGTATCCATTCCCTCAAACTTTTCTATTTCACCAGTAAATTTTTCTCCCTCTATAGCCTGTGTAACATTAGTAAGGTTATAAGCATTTGAAGTACTAGAAATTTGCTCATCAGAATCATAAATAGATGTGATATAAGAACAACCTGTAATCAATATTGCTATAAGGAATAAAATGCCTATATAGACTTTATACCCCCTGTGTGTTAAATTAGCTTCTAATATAGTAAATTTATTTTCCATAATCACTCACTCTCGACCTCCGATTTATTAACGTAATCTTCACATGCTCGTTACCTTTTGCTTCAGTTCTTTGAATCAAGTAATCTGTGTATTCAGATTTTGACATATGATAAGTTGCAAATTTTTCAGATTGTATTCCAAATCATTTTCTTACTGTATCTAAATTACCCATATCATTACCTCCACAAATACTAATTTGCATAAATCATTTGTATTTTGTTCTTAATTCTGATTGCTGCCTCAATGTGCATAATCCAGTGTCTAGATAGTGGCATCTGAATAAGTCCTTTTACATCCTTATTACACCAGTATTCAATTAACCATATTGCATTTTGATCATTGCTTACAACATTTAAATGGCCTATTTGACCCTTATCTAACTCATTAAATTTTGTTTTTAAATCTGAATAATCTATTTCTGTCAGCCACTTATCTGTGTTGGTTTTTACCGCACAAATATACTCATACAAAACATTTATATCTAACATTTTTGAAAAATCCGCAATCTGCTCCTTTACCAATTCATTTCCTGTTGTAATAATAGAAGCATTCATTCTTTCTTTATAGTTTCCCATAAAAAATATCTGCTCATCTTTCTTTATCAACGTATGAGTCACAATATCTTCAATACGAAATATATGCCACAAAGAATACGCTATTGTTTTACTATGATACCCATCTGCATTTATAAATGGAATAGCTGAGAAGTCTTGTACTCTTAATTCATCTCTCCATGAAAGCATTTCCTTCATAAGTACCTCTCGCAGTGCCAAAAGCTCATTTATCCCATCTTTAAATGTTGCTTTCTTCAATAACTGTTGGACCCGTTTATTTTTTTCTGACCACTCTTTGTTCATTAGTTCGCTCCCCTAAGAATTTTAATTTATCAATCCACCATACTAGTATCACTTATTTATGTGTAAGATTGTTTTAATTCTACATATCTATTTTCAAAATGAAACCCTATTAAATTACCTTTTTTATGTATTCTATCTATTCCCACTAGATAAAAATATCGAATACAATAACTGAGTTTATAAAATATAAAATTTAAAAATTTTGATTCTGTCGTGACTTTATATTTTTTATTGCATCTATATATACGAAAACACATTTACAAAGGAGGCTATTCTTATGAATAACTACGAATACGCAAAACTAATCAAAAAAAATGTAAAATTTCTATCTCAACCTTATGAAATTCTTACCGGAATGGCTGTTGAATTTGAAGATCCTTTCGGTAATCGATTAGGAATAACGGATTATTCCAAAAAAGCTCAATTATAACTAGCTTAGGAGAATCTCCCTCAGATTCTCCTTATACTCATTATGTGCCTCATTTATGAATGCAAAGATTGCAACACATGTACCCTAAAAGAAAAATGTACACATACAAAAGGTAATCGAAGAATACAAGTTTCTAAAACCTTCATAACGAAACATTGACTGACTACTTTTTCAAATTCTTCTTTAGACATCTTTGCCATATTCACATCCCCCTTCAAACTATCAACTAAAAATAATAAAGCTATAAAGCATTTATCCATCTAACAGTATATACCTTCAATAACATTCTGTAAATTTTATCTAATGTAACGGGGACATCACATGTTAGAGCTCAAATATTATTCTGTCCAAGAAATTCAAAATTTAAAAGATTTCTTTTTGGTTTCTTATGTTATTATTGATGCCATTTACCATAAAATCATTCCTGACCATATACGCTTTAGACGCAATTATTCACAATCTAACTTGTCAGATAAGGAAATTATAACTATTGCTATAGTTGGTGAAATTCATAGTATTTCATCATTCTTTTTAGTTGCCATTTTGTTTTCTATCTCTTCTTAACGTAAAAAAAATAAGCTCAAAACCTAAGTCTTGAACTTATAAAAATATATTAATAGATAACTGGCTGAAACCCAGTCTCATCAACACTTCTAATGCATTTCTTCCAAATTATAAGGAGTTACCTGATAAACGTAATAATTCAACCAATTCGAAAAAATAGCATACATATGGGAGCGCCAACGCACTACAACGCCTTCTTCAGGATTATCGTTTTTATAATAATGTTTTGGCATTTGAATCGGTAGATTTTTTGCCAAATCTCTTTTATACTCACCATCTAAGGTCAGTGGATCATATTCTCCATGCCCCATCATAAAGATTTGTTTGCCATCTTCTGATATCACAAGTCCTACACCTGATTCTTCTGAATTTAGAAGTAATCTAAGATTCGAGCACTTTTCAATATCTTCTCTTTTTACGGTGCTATGTCTGGAGTGAGGAATATTCACAAGATCATCTAGTCCTTGTAAAAGTTTTTCATTTTGAACTTTTACATGTTCAAAGATTCCAAACATCTTTTCTGGTAAACTATACTTTGGCACACCATAATGATAATATAAGCCAGCTTGTGCACCCCAGCAAATATGGAAGGTGGATGTGACATGTTTTTTGGTCCATTCCATAATCCTAGCCAGTTCACTCCAGTAATTGACTTCTTCAAAAGGCATTTGTTCCACAGGTGCCCCCGTAATAATCATACCATCAAATTTTTGATCTTTAATTTCCTCGAATGTTTTATAAAAAGTTTCTAAGTACTCTTTAGAAGTGTTTTTAGATTCATGTGATAAAGGTCTAACCAGTGTAATGTCCATCTGTAAAGGCGTATTACTTAATAATCTTAATAACTGCACTTCTGTATCCTGCTTTATAGGCATCAGATTTACTATTGCAATTTTTAATTCCCTAATATCTTGTGTAATGGCTCGGGTTTCATCCATTACAAAAATATCTTCTTTTTGTAAGATTTCTATCGCCGGTAACGTATTCGGTACTTTTATTGGCACTTTAACCAGCCTCCCTCATGTATTTCTCTATTTTCCCGTTAAGCTTTTACTAAATTCCTTAAGCTTTACCATGTCGCCTTCTTCCCATAAAGCCCAAAAGATTTCGTAAATCTCATTCATGTCTTTTTTAGTTTTGGTTGCATTGAGTGATTGAATGGACGTAAAAATATCTGCAATCAAATTAGATTCCTCTTGGAAAGATTCTTGGCATTTTAGAACTTCTTCCCTGATTTCTGCCATCTCTTGATCTAATAAGAAGGCAGCTTCAGCTGCTTTATTTAATCTTTCTTGTATACTCTTTGGCATGTTTTGTTTATATTTATATCGAAGTGAATGTTCAATCGTTGCCCAGAAATTCATAGCTAATGTGCGAATTTGGATTTCAGCAAAAATCCATTTTTCACCGTGACCTGTTTGTACAGGATATTTAATAATCATATGATAACTTCTATACCCACTTGTTTTCATATTCGTGATATAGTCTCTTTCTTCCACAACGACTAGATCTTTACGATCTCTTTCTCTAATGATATCAATGACTTTATAAATATCTTCTACAAACTGGCACATAATTCTAATCCCAGCTATATCTTCTATCTTCTCTTCTACTTCATCAAGCGGAATATTTTTCTTTTCTGCCTTTTCTAAGATACTAGAGATTTTTTTCACTCTCCCGGTTACAAATTCAATCGGTGAATACTCATCTAAAGCAGTAAATTCTTTTCTAATACTTTTAAATTTTACTTTGAGTTCCTCTACAGCTTGTGTATAAGGTAAAAGCATACGCTTCCAATCTTTTTGTTGTTGCATTTCCATTAGTAACTCACCTCCACTTAAAATCCCCTATACTATTATAAATAATTTATCTTTCTTCCTCAATCCAAACTTATCACCTAATCCTAAACATTCCCTTCATATTTTTATAACTTGTCTCATAAATTGTACTAGTTACTTCTTACTTTATGTACTTCTTTAGAATACTGGTCTTGAAAGGAGCTTTTTATGAGCAAAAAAAATTTAATTGCAGGTACACTTGTCCTAACCGCGGCAAGCTTCTTAACCCGGCTTTTAGGATTTGGATTTCGCATTTATCAGTCTCAGGTCATGGGGGCAGAAGGCATGGGATTATACCAACTGCTTTTTCCTATTTATATGCTTCTTTGGGCAGCTTCTTCAGCTGGAATCGCTTTATCCATCGCCAAACTCATTGCTGCTGAGGTTTCAAAAGGTGAAGAAGGCAATGCCATCCATATTTTGAAGGTTTCACTTCTCATTTCATTGCCATTAAGCTTTTTACTATCCGCACTTCTTTTTTTCTTTGCCCCTTTGATTGCAAAGTATTATATCCATGAACCCGTCACAGAACTCTCTTTAAGGATACTCGCTTTTTGTGTACCTTTTATGTCGACAGCTTGTTGTCTTCGTGGTTATTTTCAAGGTCATCAGCAAATGTCCATTACTGCTCTTGCACAAATTGTAGAGCAAGTTGCCCGAATGAGTACCATTTACCTTCTAGCACATCTTCTAATTCCTATGGGTACTAAATATATCTGTGCTTTAGGCGTTATTGGAATGTGTGCAGGGGAAGTCTTTTCTTTTATGATGTCGCTTGTTGCCTATGAAATTAAAAAACATCGAATGACGCTTACTCCTATTACTTTAAAAACCTCCACCACTTTTACTGGGCTGCTTACTTTATCCATTCCTATAACTGCTAATCGCTTCTTAACTTCTGGACTTAGCTCTTTTGAAAATATATTAATTCCTATTACTTTAGAACAATTTGGACTCACTTCTCATGAGGCACTAGCGCTTTATGGAAAATTCAGTGGGATGGCACTTCCACTATTACTTTTTCCTTCTATGGTCACTTCTTCACTAGCTGTTGCTTTAGTTCCTGCTATTTCTGAAGCTGTCGCTACTAAAAATAAAACCGTCCTTCAAACTACTATCTCACGTGCTATTCAGTTTTCAGCACTAATAGGCATTGGGGCAACTGCTATTTTCCTTTGTTTTTCAAAAGAGATTGCTCTAACTTGTTATCATATTGAAGACGTAGGCATTCTTCTTAAATGGTTAGCCATTATCTGCCCCTTTTTATATTTACAAAATATACTAACAGGCACGATGAACGGACTTGGCATGCAAAAAAGGACCTTTCAAACCAATTTAATTGGATCTCTTTTTTGTATCACTACCATTCTACTTATCGTTCCAAGGAAAGGCATTATCGGTTTTGTACTTGCTCTTCTTCTTCAATCAGGTTTTGTTTGCTGCAGACTACTGATCTATGTATTAGATTTCGTAGAGCTTCAAATTGATTTAAAGGGTTGGATTTTAAAACCTTTATTCGCCAGTCTTGTTTCAGCTTTTATTGCACTTTCTTTTAATCATTTTTTAAGTCATTTTGCCAGTATAACACTTACCACTCTTTTATCCTTAACTATTTTAGGAGGAGCTTACTTACTTTTTTTACTACTGTTTGGTTCCTTTTCACTAAAAGAGTTAAAGCATTTTATAAGGCGCTCTCATTAAGCGCCTTATTTTATTTCATCTTTTAAAAATTGCATATGCTCTGAGATTTGCTTTTCATACCCTTCCTCTGTTGGCTTATAATAGGTCGTTTCTATTAGCTCATCTGGCAAATACTGCTGCTTCACATAGTGATGTGGATAAAGGTGTGCATATTTATATCCTACTCCATGTTCTAATTCTTTTGCCCCATTATAATGAGCATCTCTTAAATGACTTGGCACTGTCCCAACATTTTTGTGCTGCACATCTTCAAGTGCTTCATCAATCGCATTAATACATGCATTACTTTTAGGAGCTGTTGCCACATAAAGAGCGGCTTGGCTTAAGATAATACGCCCTTCTGGCATTCCAATTCGCTCTATGGCAAGCATCGCATTAGCAGCTACTACCAAAGCATTAGGATCGGCATTTCCTACATCTTCACTCGCACAAATCGTAATACGTCTAGCAATAAATTTTGGATCTTCTCCTGCTGCTATCATCCTCGCTAAATAATGCGCTGTAGCATCTGGGTCACTGCCTCTCATACTTTTTATAAAGGCAGAAATGACATCATAATGATTATCACCTTTCTTATCATATACCAATGCCTTTTTTTGTATACATTCTTCTAATATAGGAACCGTAATATAAGTTATCCCATCTTCTGCTTTTGAGGTTGTCATAACCGCTAACTCTATAGCATTTAAAGCATTTCTCGCATCTCCTGCGGTCTGCATGGCTAAATAATTAAGCGCCTCTTCATCAATTTCGGCGTGATAAGCCCCAAGACCTCTTTCTTTATTATAAACAGCTTCTTTAATAATCGTTTTTACATCTTCTTGTGTTAATGGTTTTAACTCAAACACCAATGAACGTGAAATAAGTGCCCGATTCACTTCAAAATAAGGATTTTCTGTGGTCGCCCCTATGAGTACAAGCGTGCCATCTTCTGTATAGGGCAATAAGGCATCTTGTTGCGCCTTATTAAAGCGATGAATTTCATCAATAAAAATGATTGTCTTTTTTCCTGTTAAGCCTCTCTGCAATTTGGCTTCTTCTACTGCTTTTACAATTTCCGCTTTCCCACAGGTTGTGGCATTTAAAGTAATAAAATGAGCTTTTGTCGTCTGGGCAATTACTTTTGCAATAGTGGTCTTGCCTGTTCCTGGTGGTCCATAAAAGATAAGTGACTGTAATTTATCTGCTTTTATGGCTCTATATAATAACTTGTCCTCACCTAAAATATGCTGTTGTCCAACTATTTCACTAAGCTTCTTAGGACGCATTCTTGAGGCTAAAGGTGATTCTTCTTTACTTTTCTTTTCTCCCATGTATTCAAACAAATCCATACGCTTTCTACTCCTTTCAAACAAAGTCATCTTATCTATTATACCATATCTTATCCTTTATTTTTTAATTTCATGTCAGCTTAGTAGGCTTTCGTTTCATATTATAATGTATTGACAAGATTGTGGCTAATATTTCCTAATTCAATGAAATATTATTGACTTGTTGATTAATTTATCATATAGTGGTACTAAATAACACTACTAAGGATGATTAGATGGATTTTAATAACACATTGCACAAACTTGGCTTTACGCCGATTGAAGCCACCATTTTTATTACACTTTGCAAACATGGTGCTTTATCTGGTTATGAGGTTGCCAAATTAACTGGCATTTCACGCTCCAACGTGTATTCAGCCCTTTATAGCTTACAAGAAAAAGGAAAATGTCATGTTTCCGAAGGCGAAACGGCTAAATATATAGCGATATCTAAAGAAGAGCTTATTTTTTCTACAAAACGTGAATTAGAAGAAACTTTATCTGAAATTGAGCAGTTCTTTCCTGATTCCATTGAAACGAGCGAACCTTATGTAACCATTCGTGGCTATAATAATGTACTTAATAAAATTAAAAATAGTATCTTACTTTGTAAATCTCATCTTTACTTACTTTGCTCGACAGCTTGCATTGATTTACTTAAAGAGGAACTACTGTCCATCTGTCCAAATCGCCGTATAACGATTATTTGCGAAAACACTATTGAATTAGATGAGCGTATCACTGTATTTAAGCGTCAAAAGGATCCACAAGGCATTCATATCATCATTGATACAGAATCCGTGCTTACAGGCGATCTAAATGCAGAACATGCCCAATGCCTTTTCTCTAAAAATGATTCACTCGTTCGTCTGATGCGAGAATCTTTTATTACGGAATTAGATATGATAGCACTTAAAAAGCATTAAGGAGGATTTATATGTACACTTTACATGGTATTTACACTAAAGAAACTGAATTCTTTAAAGGCAATGATGTATTTGACCTCATTCAACAATATGGAAGTCCACTTTATATTTATAATGAAGATATTTTAAGAAGCCGTTGCCGAGATATGAAAAACTTGGTTACTTACAAAAATTTTGTGCCTCATTATTCTATCAAAGCAAATACCAATATTCATTTACTTAAAATCGTTCACGAAGAAGGCTTACATGCTGACGTTATGAGTCCAGGTGAAATTTATCTTGCGCTTGAAAGTGGCTTTAAACCTGAAGAACTTTTCTTTATTCCAAATAATGTGGTGCCTGAAGACATGAAATTTGCGATTAAACATGGCATTACAACAAGCGTCGATTCTTTAGATCAGTTAAAGCTTTATGGAGAGCTTAATCCAGGTGGAAAAGTTGCGATTCGCTTTAACCCAGGCGTAGGCGCTGGACACCATGCAAAAGTTGTAACAGGCGGTAAGAAAACTAAATTTGGTGTCAACCCTGAATATATTCCAGACGTTAAACGTATTCTTGAAACCTACAACTTAACTTTAGTAGGCATTAACCAACATATTGGTTCGTTATTTATGGATGGAGAGCCTTATATTAAAAGTTTAGATTCCATCTTAAATATTGCTAGACAATTTGATGACTTAGAATTTGTTGACCTTGGGGGTGGTTTTGGTATCCCTTATCACAAACAAGATGGTGAAGCAAGACTCGATATTAAGGCACTTGGCAAAGCACTTGACCCTGTTCTTCAAGCCTTTGCAGATGAATATGGCAAACCTCTTCAATTCCAAATTGAACCAGGCCGCTATATTCCTTGTGAATCTTGTTTATTACTAGGTACCGTTACAGCCACTAAAACCAACGCAGACCATGACTACTTAGGTTGTGATATCGGATTTAACACGCTTCAAAGACCAATTATGTATGACTCTCATCATGATATTGAAATTTACTCACCAGAAGAAAAAGAAGCGCCACTTGGACCACTTACCGTAGTAGGTAATATTTGTGAAAGTGGTGATATTCTAGCTAAAGACCGCATACTTCCAACAACAGCTTGCAGAGGTGATTTAATTGCTATGATGGATGCTGGTGCTTATGGTTATTCTATGGCATCTTGCTACAACCAGCGTTTTAGACCAGCTGAAATCTTAATTCAGTCAAATGGTACGGTAAGACAAATTAGAAAAAGAGATACTTTTGAAGATTTAATTCGTAATATGCTTTAATTCAAAAAGGAAGATGGCCTCTAAATGGGCTATCTTCCTTTTTTGATGATTTGGTTTTTATGGGAGTCTTTTCAGACTTATGAGACAAGCTTTTAGACCTCTACTGATTGACTGTAGGATGACATCCTGCTAAATAATGCACAAATTGCTGAGCAGTACGCCCTGAAATACCACCATGTCTTAATTCCCACTTATTGGCTTCTGCTTTAAGCTCGTCATCTGATAAGGTTAAGCCTGCCTTACGTGCAAGTTCAATCACAATATGATTAAACTCAAATCGAGAGGGTTTGCCATAATAAATGGTTACACCAAATCGATTAGCAAGAGAAAGTTTTTCCTCCATCGTATCTGAACGATGTAATTCACCATCTTGCTCCATGTCATCTCGATCATGCCATGTTTCTTTAATCAGATGACGTCTATTAGAGGTTGCATAAATGAGTATATTATCCGGCTTCGTTTCCACGCCACCTTCAATGACTGCTTTTAAGAACTTATACTCGATTTCAAATTCTTCAAAAGATAAATCATCCATATAAATAATAAACTTATAATTACGATTTTTAATTTGACCGATTACATTCGATAAATCTTTAAATTGATGTTTGTAGATTTCAATCATACGAAGCCCATCTTCATAAAACTCATTCACAATCGCTTTAATACTCGTTGATTTACCTGTTCCACTATCGCCAAAGAGCAGTACATTGTTTGCTTTCTTGCCTTCAATAAAGGCTTTTGTATTTGCTACAAGTTCTTCTTTTTGACTCTCATAACCTATTAAGTCAGACAGCATGACTTTGTCCATATTGGTAATAGGTACAATGTTGACTTTTCCTTCTTGAGCTTCCCCTAACCTAAAGGCTTTATTTAAGCCAAACATGCCCACACCATATTGTTTATAAAAGCCTGTTACACATTCAAAGAATGCTTTCTCATCTTTTGTTTGCTCCAGCTTTAAACTCAGACTTTGCACCTTCTCGCTGACATTATGGTTATACATCAGCTCTTTCTTACAAATGGCTTTATAGTGAGACAAATGTGTAAAGCAATCAATTGCTAATTCTTTTTCTATGGTTGTAAAATCATATTCAAATAGCGCTTTAAACGCTTTAAAATCGTTTTCTACAAAGTGATTGACACTCCCTTCACTTGCTCCTTCCTTCTCGCAAGTTAAACTAAAAGGATTCTCGCTAGTAATCAGTAAAAAGGTTAAATAATTATGCCACAAATTTTGGTCAAAGCCGTATTTTGTAGCAACCTCTAAAATGCGTTTCACTTGCTCATATGTACGGGTTCTTAAATGGTCTTTAGAATCCAAGCCATTTTCTAGTGCTTCACAAATTTCCCCTAATTTCATTAAAATGCAATCTTTTGGCATACTGCCATACATTAGTAAATTTGATAGTATATGATTCATAAAAATTCTCCTCTAGCATCCATTTTCTGCTTACCATTTTATATTTTATTCTATCATTTTACTTCTGTTTTTTTAATTCATCAACCCTAACACCTCTTACACCCAAAGAATCCTATTCATTACTTCATATTAAAAGTGAAAAGGCAGGCCTTTGGGGTGTGGCCTGCCTTCTCGTTCCGTTCATATTTTTATAAACAGGAAAATAGATATATTATGGGGAGATTTTGTAAGCAAAAGTTTTACCTCTTGCTTAATATTTATATTACCCCATATTTATTAATAAAATATGAACTCAAATTGAACATTTTTTGTTTTTATTGGTTATTTTTTCCTTTTAATATTATTATTCTTTTTAGTATTAAAAAAGAGTATTACATCATCTATGCAATACCCTTTCTCCATAACTATTTATCTTTTTTTACTTCACCAATTTCGTTGCCGTTTTCATCTACTTCAACTTCTACTTCTACATATTCATATTCTACACCATTTTCGTCAACTAGCTCTGCTTTTTTGCCTACTGATAAGTTAGGTTCTGCTACTTTAGCAACTGTTGATTTTAACACTGGAATACGAATACTTTTATTTAACCCAAATTCAACAACAAGAGTTTCTCCAATAATATCCATAACCTTACCATACATTCCTGAGTTAAGAAGTACAGAATCTCCAACTTTTACACTGTTTTGCATTTCTGTGATTTGCTTTTGTTGTTTCTTTTGAGGTCTAATTAGGATAAACCACATAAGTCCAATAACCACACCATAAATAAGCACCATGCTGATTAAACCGCCACCAGCACTTGGGGCTGCTTGTAATAAAACTGTATTCATTTTAATTCCTCCATTTATTGATTATTTTTATATCCTTCTAGACGCATTTTTTTGTAAGTAGCAAATTCGCCCTTGTCTAATGCCTCTCGAATTTCAGTCATTAAGTTATTAAAATAGTAGAGATTGTGCATGACACATAAGCGCATACCTAACATCTCTTTAGCTTTTAATAAATGTCTAATATAAGCCTTGCTATATCTTTGACAAGTTGGACACTTGCAGTCTTCTGCAATAGGACTCATATCTTTTTCATGCTTTTGATTAAATAAATTAAGCTTACCTTGGTTGGTATAAACATGTCCATGTCTACCATTACGTGCTGGAAGCACACAGTCAAAGAAGTCAATTCCATGATCCACAGCTTCTAAAATATTTTCTGGTGTTCCTACCCCCATTAAATACGTTGGTTTATTTTGTGGTAAATAAGGTACAACAGCTTCTAAAACGTTATACATTTCTGCATGAGACTCACCTACTGCAAGTCCACCTACTGCGTAACCTGGTAAATCAAATTCTCTAATAATCTTAGCATGTTCAATACGTACATCTGGTAAAATACCACCTTGGTTAATGCCAAAAAGCATTTGCTTTTTATTCACAGTATCTTCCAAATTGTTTAAACGTTCCATTTCTACCATACAACGTTTTAACCATCTGGTCGTACGTTCTACAGATGGCATAATATAACTTCTTTCTGCCAGTGCTGGCGGACATTCATCAAATGCCATGGCAATCGTTGAGCCTAAGTTAGATTGAATCTGCATACTTTCTTCTGGCCCCATAAAAATCTTACGTCCATCAATATGTGAAGAAAAATAAACCCCTTCTTCTTTGATCTTACGCATGGAAGCTAATGAAAAGACTTGGAAACCACCTGAATCTGTTAAAATAGGCTTATTACAATTCATAAACTTATGAAGTCCACCTAATTCTTTAATCAGCTTGTCTCCCGGTCTTACATGTAAATGATACGTGTTAGAAAGTACAACTTGTGTACTAATACGCTCTAAGTCTTCGGTAGATAACGCACCTTTAATCGCAGCTACTGTCGCCACATTCATAAATACAGGTGTTTCAATCACCCCATGAGGTGTATGAAAACGCCCTCTTTTAGCACGTCCTTCTACTTTTAATAATTCATACATCTAATGTCTCCTATTCTTCATTCATACTATTTTTTAGTGTACCGTAAAACGGCTATTTTTTCAATAAGTCTTACTTTATTTTTAACACTTTCCCTAGTTTTCACTCGCTTTAGGTTGATACAAATTGTCCTTCTATGATAAAATTAACTTTATTTAGACAATTTGTAAAGGGGGCATCATAATGTCTGGCTCAATATTTGGTAAAATGTTTCGCATCTCTACTTTCGGGGAATCTCATGGAGCTGCCCTTGGCGTCGTAGTAGATGGCTGCCCTTCTAATATATCCATTACATTAGAAGATATTATGAAGAATATGGATAGGCGTAAGCCTGGTAATGGACAAATCGGTACTACCAGAAAAGAAGCCGATGAAGTTGAAATCTTATCTGGTATATTTGAAGGTAAAACAACTGGAACACCAATTGCTTTACTCATTCGTAATACGAATCAACGTTCTGGTGACTATGGAAAAATTAAAGACGTTTATCGTCCTTCTCATGCAGATTATACCTTTGATCAGAAATATGGTTTTAGAGATTATCGTGGCGGTGGTCGTTCTTCTGGACGTGAGACAGCTGCAAGAGTCGCTGCTGGTTCTATCGCTAAGCGTTTTCTAGAAGAATTAGGGATTACAGTGACTGCCTATACCCGTTCAATTGGTAAAGTTTCAGTAAGTGATGAGAACTTTTCATTCAATGAAATCTCTCAAAACCCAGTGAGTATGCCTAGTAATAAAACGGCTCAAAAAGCTTTAGAGCTTATTAGTGAGGCAAGAGAGAATAAAGACTCCATTGGTGGCGTTGTAGAATGCGTCGTAACTGGCCTTAAACCGGGGATTGGTGAAACGGTTTTTGATAAGTTAGATGCCATGCTTAGTTATGCTATTATGGGAATTGGCGGTGTTAAAGCGTTTGAGATTGGTGAGGGGGTTCATGCTTCTACCATGTATGGTTCTGAGTATAATGATGGTTTTTGTATGAAGGACGATAAAGTTTCGAAAATAACGAACCATTCTGGTGGAATACTCGGCGGGATGTCTGATGGCGACACCATCTTTCTTAAAGCCCATTTTAAACCCACACCATCTATCGCTAGAGCCCAGAAGACAATTACAACTAGCCTAGAAGATACTACTATTGAGATTACAGGTAGACATGACCCAGTCATTGTCCCTCGCGCTGTTGTAGTCGTAGAATCTATGGTGGCTCTCACCCTAGCTGATTTAATTCTCTGTGATCTTGGTTCTAATATGGAAACCATTTTAAAGGCTTATCATGATTAGACTCAATTAGAAAGGCTTATGTTTATATTCATTTCAACTAAAAATAGACTATCCCATCAAAGTCTTTTACTTTTTTGGATAGTCTATTTTTCATTTTGTACTAGTCAATGGATCGAATTTCAAATCGTTTATTAACCTCAATAACTCTTATCTTGAAATTTTTACGAATGCCTTCCATACTCCGTAATTGGTTAATGAGTCTTACTTTTTGAGTATTTACAATACGTTTTATCATCGGCATAATATCTTCTTTTTCTTTTGCTGTTAACTTGTTTTTTAATCCATAAGTATTAATCGTTTTTAATGTTTCCAGTATACTCATCTCACTGATACGTGATGGATCTACTAAAGCATACGTATATTCTTTTGTTTTCACTTCATTTACAAAAGTTTTTTTGTAAAAACGTAAAAAGGCATTTTCTTCCCCATAAGACGACATCGTATATTTTCCAAGATGATTTCTCAGTTCATTTTTTAGATAGACAAGCGTATTAACTTTTACCTCACTTCCCATAGCATCAATCTGAGTTTCAATCCAATCATAAACTTTTTTGACTTCTGCTTCTTGCATGCCTTCTTTGGCTAATTTGCGAATTCTTTCTATATACTCTAAAATATTTTTCTTTGTTGTAAGTGGTTTTGCTTCTAATGTATTAAAAATCTCTTCAGCTGAATACCCTTCATAATGATTTTCCATGAAATATATTTTCCCTTTCTCTTCTATCCTTTTATTACTTGATAGCTTTTTTAATCTGTATCATATAAAGTTCGTTATGATCAAATACTCTTGTAAAACTTTGTATGAATGAAACGATGTCGTTTGCTTCCAGACTTTCCTTATCTAAAGCAATGCCTATTAAATGTAGCCTAATGCAGGCATAATATAAACACATTTCTTCTAAACTCTCTTTAACTGTCTTTTGGTTAATAGGCACTAGTCTCTCATAAATATAGTTTACAAAATAATTTTCAAAAATGTAAGGGTATCTTTTAAGTGTTTCTTTAAAAATTTTCTCTCCCTTTTGATAAGCTTTTACATCTAGCTTTTCACTTAACCCTTGAAGCATTTGACTATACCACGCTTCATAAGAAGCTGAAGGCCATTTTTTATTTGCTCTCATTTGAACGAGCGTGTTTAATAAGCCTTTTACTTTGTTTTGTTCTAAATAAAGATTTAAAAGCTTGCTCGCTTTTGGATTAATTTTCGAGTATCCGTTATTTTGTATTTCCTTCAAATAATGCACTAATTTTTTATAATCTTGCTGACATTGATATTGATGTATACTCATCATCACTGTCTCAAATAACTGCCATTTTTGCTCTATATCATAACGATTTTCTTGCCATATAGCTATTAAAACCTCACGTATTGACAACAAATAATCTTCAAAATGCTTAGGGGCTTT
The DNA here is from genome assembly GCA_934725855.1 of uncultured Cellulosilyticum sp. Taxonomy (GTDB): domain Bacteria; phylum Bacillota; class Clostridia; order Lachnospirales; family Cellulosilyticaceae; genus Cellulosilyticum. Next base: position 21,469 of record CAKVCL010000010.1, read on the forward strand.
TATCCGCAAATTCAGCTTAGCCCCTACAACTGGTAATGCCTTTTCTTCTTTAACCGTAAACTGAATAGGTTCTTTTTGAAGCAAAACAATACGTGCTGCTTCGGGGCAAGATAATGCAAGAGATAACTCCACCCTTTCTCCTAAATCATTAGTGTTACGTGGATACATAGTGCAGGTTTCACTTAAATAATCTTCACCTAATGTGCTATAAATATCACATAAATTATCTTTTTCTAAGAAAGCACAACGATTATTTTTTAACTTAATCTTCGCCATACATTCTGGACTAGCCCCTTTTTTAGTTACTAGTTCTTTTTCAAATCTCTTTTTCATGTCAGGGTGCTTTACCTTCTTATATTTCTTATAAGTTATTTCATCAATTGCAATATACCACCCTGCACAACATGTTTCTTCACATGCCCCTGCAATGCACTTAAAATCCACCATATAACTTGGCACGGTTATCTTTTGCTTCATTTTTTTGTCCTTTCTTACTGCACTATGTAATGGTTTTGCAGCACTTAAATTATCGTCTTACTGTCCTTATTAATACTTTTTTCAATTAATAAAGTGAGGTTTTTCTCAAATGCTTCGTCTTGTTCTTTGGTTCTTTTGCCTGGCCCTTTAAGTCTTCGCCCTCTTCTTCTTGCTTCTTTCCCCAAATGCCTTCTAAATAACAACTGATCAATGTTCCCATCTGTATAAATAAATCCGTTTTGATGAATGGGTTGCGCTAGTTTCGCTAATGCTATTGCTGCCAAACCATAGTCTTGTGTCACTAAAATATCTTGCTTTTTAATCCCATTTATAATTTTGAAATCTACCGCATCACTTCCCTTTGAAACTGTTATGACCTTTATACCATCACGTTCTATAAAGTGAGCTGTATCACAAAAAATAATAACTTCCAAATGATATAATTTAGCAATCTTTAGGGTTAAGTCAATAACAGGACAAGCATCTCCATCTATGAGTATTCTCATCTTTGCACCTACCTTTCTTGGCTTATTCTCCTTTATAATAGTAACATTATCTATATTGTTAATAAATAACTTATTTTAAATTAATCCTACAAATACATACTTTAGGATTAAATTTTTACACATTGCTTAGACTAATAGTAGCTTATCACTAAAGGAGGTTACCCTTGAAATTCCAACGCTTTTTGTTTATTTTTTTACTAGGTATTTTGCTACTTAGCTTTCAATCTATCTATCTTTACTTAACACCACATTATACGCCGAAAATGGCTGTTAACCTTATGCCTATATTAGAAAAACCTCAACTTACACCTGATGATTATGCTCTCCTTTATGCTCAAACAGGCTTAAGTGCTTCCCTTATAGATGAACTTCGATTAAAACCCAATGCCATTTCAGAAATCATACATTATCAGGACGACTTTTTTAGAAGCATCAAAGTAACTAATCGCTATTTACCTCCTTTTACTTTTTGTCAACTCACGGTGGGTGACAAGAAAGAACCTGAAAAAGCTTTTAAACTTGGTCCTTATCATAATGGTGATATTCTTATGACTAATAGCTCCTACTCCCTAGCTTGGCGTCATGGTCATATGGGGCTAATTGTAGATGAGATTCACGGTTATTCTTTAGAAGCCCTTTCCCCTGGTCGCACAAGTTGCCTACAAAACATCCATAAATGGGAGTACTATCCTACCTTCAAAATGTTACGCCTTAAAGATGCCTCTTGGCATCAAATTAATACAATTTGTGAATATGCACTAGAACATCTTACAGGACTCCCTTATAATATTTTCAGTACTAAAAAACAATGGCCTCCTACTTCAACACATTGTGCCTTACTGATTTGGCAAGCTTTTATGCCATTTGGCTATGACTTAGCCCCTCAAAGCCTTGTAACTCCTAACGCCATTGTTTCTAGTCCTTACTTAGAACTACTTCAAATTTATGGATTTGACCCACAAAAGGATTGAATACGATGAAAAAAATAATATTTTTACTAGGTAGTTTGTCCCTACTGATGATTGGCATTTTTGCCCTTTATGATCCTCAACCTAAGACTCTACCTACTTTTAATACAATAAAAGGACCTATATTAATTGACCGTTTGTATCATGGTTCCTTAAATCTTACACTCATTTATAGTGATCTTGAAGGAATGGTTACCCAGCCTTATCAAGTGACTTCCTCAAAGATTACGCCACTTAAAAACTCATATATCCAATATACAGAAGGTTTTACGGAAAGTGATCTAAACACTAAACTCTTAAACGCTATCAATGCTTATCGGTCGCTTCAAAATTTAGAACCTATCACTTCCTACTATAATTGTACTAAGCTAAATGGTTATGCGTTTGTCTCACTAGTAGGGGGCCTTGACACACTTTATATTGTGGATCTTTCTGATTACCAAGTAGCCTGCCCAACTTTTGATTCATCTTTTGCCAAAGAACGTCAATATGTTTATCATATTGTAGAAGATGAAAAAGCTTATTATATCCTCACTGCCAAAGCTAATAGCTATAATGCCTTTTGGTATGCACTAGATAAAAATAATTTTAGTTTAATAAGCTCTAAGCAGATTTCACCTCCAAACAAAGCGGTTTCTAGAAATCAATATGCTTTAGATGCTAATGGCAATGCGTATTTTGTTGGTAGCCATAGTTTACTAATGGTCACCTCTGACGAATCCATCAATCTTCCTTTAAACTTCAATCCAGACAGCCTTTATTATACCGATGATAAGCTTTATATTTTCTCACTATCTGAACTGTTCTTAAGTTGTGCTTCTTATAATGAAGATATTGGTATCGTGGATTATGGACAATTTAACCTTCCCAATAAATTTGTTTCTCTCGTTAGTTTATTTATTAAAGATAACACCCTATATACTGTAACTTATGACCCTACACATCTCTTGTATAGAAACTATATTACCTTATATGACTTAGAAAATCAGCACATTCTCTATTGTCTGGCTTTAAAACCTTGTCCTAATGGTGGCTTGACCTTACAAGCTGCTGAATATGAACCTTAATTAAAAAACATAGATCCACGTCTTATTTAACGTAGACCTATGTTTTTTATCCTACAAATCCATTTTTATCTTTTTAGGATTAACTTATAGATTTTATCTTCTTTATATTCTTTAGCATACTCCAAAAACTTAATCATTTCCGTAATCATGGATACCTTTTTATATAACTAGCTCATCAAATATTTTTTTTATTCTTCTTATGCAAAAAAGACAAGCACACACTTCCTTATTATCATGTACTTGTCTCCTATCATTTTATTCTATTTATCTCTTTTTCTTAATTGTATTTTTGAAATAAAATATTGAATGGTTCCATCTAAACTATTACCACAAACGGTATAATGCGTTTCATCTTGCTCTTGTACTAAGAAAACTTCTACTTCTGTTCCATAGGTAATAGAAACATTATAATTAATTTCAAGTTCAGCTATTTCATAGTCTTCAAACTGCTGTATGGAAAACATATCTGCAATCCATCTTACATAATGTGCATTATTCATATGTCCATTTAAATCAAGTTCTGAATAATAGGCTTTTCGCTTTTCAATGCGAAGCGCCTCACTTCTAATATCTTTGTTTGGTGCTTTAAGCTTATTTAATACTTCTCCCTCATAGGGAAAATCTAAAAAAGTAAGGGGTTCATTTCCTTTAATACGCGTAGGACGTTTCTTATGCGTATCCATTAAAATATAATCTCCAATAATATATCCTATTTTGTCCCCTTCCTTATTATAAAGATCAAACAATCTTACCGCAAAAAGCTTCTCACATCCTCCAGGATAAGTTTCCATTTGAATTTCATCTTCCCATTTTGGATACACATTAATCACATATTTGACTCTAGATAAAATCCAATAATAATCTGGCGTTCCCTGGTTCATATAATAATTAAATCCTAAAATAGAAGCATGATTTCCAGCTATAATCTGCATATAAGCGGATATTCCATTAATGGATAGATAACCCTTAAAATCCACACTATCAAACTGAATTTTATAATTTTCTCGTAATCTTAATGTCATCTTACTTCCCCATTTCATTTTGTGGTAATGTCAAGTTTGGCATTACTGTTTCTCTTATTTTTTATCAGCACTTCATCCTACAAGGCTTTTTAATTAGTGAATAAACATCGCATCCCCAAAGCTAAAGAATCGATAACCTTCTTTCACTGCTTCATTGTAGGCAGCTAATGTATGGTCTTTACCTGCAAGTGCACTGACTAACATAATAAGCGTCGACTCTGGTAAATGGAAATTAGTAATTAATGCATCAATACATTTAAAGGTATAACCTGGATAAATAAAGATATTGGTCCATCCACTTCCAGCACGTATCATTCCCTCTTCGTCTGCATTTGACTCTAAAGTTCTCGTACTCGTCGTACCTACAGAAATAATTCTTCCACCTACTTTTTTTGTTTCGTTAATGATCTTCGCATTTTCTTCATCAATCTGATAAAATTCAGAATGCATTTCATGTTCTAATACATCTTCTACTTTTACAGGTCTAAATGTCCCTAATCCAACATGAAGTGTAACGTAGGCAATTTTAACTCCTTTTTCTTTGATCTTTTCTAATAGTTCATTTGTAAAATGAAGACCTGCTGTAGGTGCTGCTGCACTTCCTTCATGTTTCGAATAAACGGTTTGATAACGTTCTTTATCCTCAAGTTTTTCATGAATATATGGTGGAAGCGGCATCTCTCCTAATCGATCTAATACTTCTTCAAAAATGCCATCATATTCAAAACTTACAATACGGTTACCATCTTCAATAATTTTCTCAACCTTAGCTTTTAAGAGACCTTCTCCAAAAATAATTTCATCCCCAACTCGAGCCTTTTTTCCAGGTTTAACCAATACCTCCCAATGTTTTTCATCTTTACGTGTTAAAAGAAGTAATTCAACTTTTCCACCTGATGGTCTTGCCCCAAAAAGTCTAGCTGGAATCACTCTTGTGTCATTTAAAACAAGACAGTCCCCTTCATTCAAATAGTCTATTATATCATAAAAATGCTGATGCTTCGTTTCGCCGGTTTTCTTATCAAGCACCATTAGTCTTGAGCTTGTACGGTCTTTTAAAGGTACTTGAGCAATCTGCTCTTCTGGTAAATTAAAATAAAAGTCTGAAGTTTTCATTTCTATCTCCTATATCTTACTCACTCATTGTCATTCAATGGTTTTATATTCATTATCAATTCATTCAGTAATAGTATACCACAAAATGATGGGGTTGTTACAGTCTAGTTGCTGACCTGTGCTCCCCTCAAAACACTGACAAACTGTTTTGCATAAAAAATAAGCACCCACGCATCCGTTGAGCACTTATTTTTTCTTTCTATTCGTAGAAATCCATGATCCTTAATCCCCTGCATTAAGTAGGTCACCTCTACTCTCTGCTTATTTATTAAAGACGATTTGATTTCCTATATTATTCCCCCACTTATAGCTTTTACCCCTTATACCTTCTTAAGTTTTTATTTTTTCTCTATACTTTTCTCATAAAAATAATCTGCATGAGTTCTAATTAACTTTATGTTTAAATTATACTCGCTTAAGTCTTACAAAAGTCTTACAATAATTTGTGTTTTTTATCTTCCAAAGTAGCTGTTGTCATTTCTGCCCAACTATATTGACTCATATATTCACCCAAATAGGCATTGATAGCGCTTATATCCCCTTGAAGAAATTGATAATAATCACATTCGACTTTATCTGGAACAATCGCTAGATAATTCCACTTTTTTATAATAATATCTGATATGTTAGCTTGTTTTAGTGTATTCATCATGGAATGAATAGCCTGTTGTACATAATTCGTTGTCTTTTTGCCGCCATCAGCCTCTTCCCATAATACAGCGGCAATCTCACCCGTTGTCACACCACTTCCCTTGCGATCCACTAAATAAGCTAATAGTTCCTTTGACTTACTTCTCTCAAATGTCAATAATGTGTTATTTACCGAAATATCAAAATTACCAAACGTATGTATCTTTACTTTAATTTTATTATTCTCTTGTTCGATTTCTTCTCCTGCCCGATGCCAATCCACTTCCATACTGTCTAATGTTTCTTCAATGGCTTCTTTTGTTGCTGGTTTTAATATATATCCTTTAGCATGAAGTTGAAAAGCCGTACAAGCATATTGGTCATAAGCAGAAACAAATATGATGCGAATAAGTGGGCAATACCCTTTTATTATCTTTGCCATTTCAATACCACTTATGCCTCTCATTTCAATATCTAAAAAAGCATAGTCAATCTTTTTTCCTGCTTTCGTTTGTTCTTGAATATAATTCATTGCTTCTTTACTTTTTTGAAAACCTCTTATTTCGTCTTTATTAAAAATCTCTGCTAATATTCTTAATAAGCCTTGTAATGCTAAGGCTTCATCATCCACAACTATTATATTCATCTCTATTGTCTCTCCTTAGGAATACTAATGGTCACTTCCGTTCCCTTATCTATTTCACTTGCTATAGTTAACTGCCCATTGCACTGAGCATTTAATCTGTTCTTAACATTTTTAATCCCAACATGACTTCTTTTTGTATTTTCTAAACTTGTCATCTCATATTGCTTTATATCGAATCCTATCCCATCATCTTTTATTACAATTATGTATTCTTCAGATTTTTCATAGCTTTGAATAGTTACGGTTCCACCTTCTTCTTTTTTTCCAACACCATACTTAACAGCATTTTCTACTATGGGTTGTATAGACAATGCAGGAATAAAAAAGTCCCTGGCCCCTATTTTATATTCAACTTCTAGATATTCACCAAACCGCACTTTTTCTATATACAAATAATTTTCTATGTGTTGTAATTCTTTTTCAAAAGGAATAAGAGACTCCGTCGTTAATGAATCCATATTTCCTCTTAAATATAAAGAAAATCTTTTAATGACTTCATGTGCCTTATTAGCATCTACCAAACATAATTCTTGTATACTGGTTAGTGCATTATATAAAAAATGAGGTTGAATTTGACTTAGCATGATTGTAATTCGATTCTGTATCAACTCTTTTTCTAAACTTTCTGATTTCTTCGCCTTTTTAATCTGCTCACTTATATAACTAATATTATTAAGCAATTGACTAACAGAAAAATAACTTACCCCGATTAATAAAACAAATCTCGTATAATGATCTGTACAGCAGAAAAAAATCATCTCCATGATTATACAACTTCCCAATACAATACACGAAATAATACACTTCTTAATTCTTTCTACTGAATGCTTTCGGTAATCTAGTACTAAAAATAGGCAAACAATAAACACAAAACCTACCCCTATAGGTAATACAAACTCTAGCATTTGCAAAGGATCAACTAAGCCCATAATTTGTAAAATAAAATAGGCTATAATAATAATACTTGCAATATAAATAATTCTATTAGTTATTATGATATACCTTTTGCTAATAAGATAATATCTTAAATAAATAAGTAATAACTCACACATTAAAATATCGGCAATAAAATTAAACATACCTACTAAAAAAGCATTATTAAAAATAAGTGTAACATAATCATAGTTAATAAACGTACTAATTGATCCAGTCATCATGACTAACCCACAGCAAATATAACGACAAGATAGTTTTTGCTGAATATTATTCGTTGTCAATAATCCCAACATATAAATAAAACTACTAATAAATAATCCTATGGAAATCAAAAAACCAACCATATTTTTTCTTATCTGTTGTATGACAAAATCATGATAGGCACCAACATATATGTCTGTTAAAAAAGAGCTACATACCTTATTGTAAACAGGTGCTAATATGAGCTCAATTTCATCTTCTTTATGAATCCCTTTACTGATGATTCTTGTCCAGTCTGCACCTGTAGACTTTACAATTTTAGGATAATCTCCTTGTTTCCCATAGCGATAAATTTCTCTTCCATTGACCTTTACCACCATACGCATTCGATACATAAACATAAAAATTTCTTCATTTATATCAATATCTTGATCAAAATGTCCACGCAAAATAATAGTAGAGTTTTCTCCAGAATATGTGTCCTTTTGATTTTCCCGACTCCACTCTATAAATTGTAGCCTTCTAATATGATTATTATTGCTTTGGTATTCTACTCCCAGGCTAAATATATAGGTAATAAAAATAATACATGCACTTAATAATATAGCAAAAAAGCGGTCATCATCTCTACCATTACTTTGCATACAAATTCCTACCTCATCATACTAATATAAATCAAAAACACTTTTTTCTTGTTTCTCTCACTTTTTATTCAACCGAAATTCCTTTATAGTAATATTTCAATATCTCATCATAATTAAATCCAAGCTTTGCCATGCCCTTTGCACCACTTTGTGACATGCCTACACCATGTCCATAGCCTTTTCCTACAATCGTCATATCTCCCATAATTGTTTCAGTCACACTTGTGCTTCCTGATGAATCACCATTTATAAAAGGCATTTCAAAACTTCCATCTGCAGATTCTATAGTCATGGATTCTCCTAAAATAGACTCTGTTAACTGTCCATTTGTTACCATTAAATCTTGAGCCGCTCTATCGGTTACTCCTGAAGCAGAAAGAACACTAACCATTTGTGGTGTTTGCTCACTTCCTGAATTAACCGCTCCTACCAAATTAAACAGCCTACTTTTCAATGAACCCTCTTTTGTTCCACTAAAAAAAGTACGTACATTTTCTTTAGTTAACGAGTAGATTCCCGTTGAACCAATAATATTCATTTCATTTACACGTCCTGATAACGTTCTAGAAATAATTTGTACGCCTTTAGCTGTTCCAATATCCACTTTCTTATCGGCAAGACATTGGTTGATTTCTTCTAAAGTAATCGTTCGTACCCACTCGCCTTGTGCAGGCTCTGTTTCAAAAGGATCTTCCACTCCTACCAAATAATCAATCGGATATCCCCAAACATTTTCAGCAGATTCTGTGTAACCACCACTTGTTGAAAAATAAAGTGCCTCCGCCGTTTTTCCAGCGAATCTTATAGTTTGTCCTTTAGTCTTGTCTACAGCTTCTGTGGTTCTAATGTCTTCCTTATTATAGCCCCCATAAGCTTGTGTAGCTGTGGTATCAACGACATTATAGCCAGATGCTATATATCTATTATATTGATAAATGGCAATCGAACGAGCTGCAACCGCTTGAGCCTTTAAGGCCTCTGCTGGCCAAGAAGCTGCCATTTCATTAGGTACTACCCCATAAAGATATTCTTCTATAGGTAATAAATTATAAGGGGTGATTCCTGTTGTGCCACCTATTCCAATAGCGCCTCTATATTTCTTGGTGGTTCCTACTTTTGTTAGATTTAAGCCTGTACTAAAATCATACCCTCTAAAGCCAAGTGGTATGGTCCCTTTTTGAAATAATAATAACTCTTTGCCATATGAGTCCGTTACAAGATAAGTTGGCACACTTTCTAAAACAATACTTCCAATAGGCGCAGTTGAATACACTTTAAACAGATTAAGGTCCACATAAACAGGTATCCCTCCTATACTCTTAGCCACTTCATACGCTTCTTGATATGTAGAATAACTTCCACCTAATTCATAAAAAGTCGCATTTGATTTACAAACTGTTATTTCCGAGCTCTCTAGTGTGCCGATTGGCATAAACCCAAGTTCATCTAAGTAGCCTATTTCCATTAATGTATCACTTGATAATGAAACAGAGGCTGCATTTTTATAAATGGATTCTAAGCCAACCTTTATCATTGTATGCTCTGCTCCTAGTATGATAAAGGACCAACTGAAAAACACCATGATAATCCCTATTAAATAACCATATCTTCTCTTTGAATTCACTTACTTTCCTCCTAGCTTATCTTATCTTTTGTCCTATTTCATTATACCTTTGATTTTTCCATAAATCTACATATTAATGCCCTATACCATATCTTTTAATTTATATTCTAAATTATACTTTATGCCTTGCTAATTTTATCTTACAGTTTCATTAAAAACTAGTTAATTTCATCTTTCATCTAGTCTTGATTGATGTATAAAAAAAGTTCTTAGCTTCATTTACTTGAAGCTAAGAACTTTTTTGATCTATTTATTCGCTTACCTCTTGAGTTTTTAAAAACTTAATGAGTGAGTTTACTGCTTCTTGTTCATCTTGGCCTTCTGCAATAATTTCAATCACTTCGCCTTTAATTGTTCCCAAAGACATCATACCCATAATACTTTTTGCATTAACTTGTTTTTCATTTACTGTAACTGAAATATGACTTTCAAATTTACTCGCAATCTGAACAAATAACGCAGCTGGTCTTGCTTCTAGTCCATTTTTAAATTCTAGTTTCAAACTTTCTTTAACCATTTCTAATTTCCTCCTCTGTTTTCCCTGATATGCTCTGCAATTTCACTAATTTTCTTAAGTCTATGATTAACTCCTGACTTTCCAACAGGCGGGCTTAGTAATTCCCCCAATTCCTTAAGTGAACTACTTGGATATTCTAAACGATAAATAGCTACTTGCTGTAAGTTTTCAGGAAGTGATGAAATACCTATAGTATTTTGTACATATTCAATATCTTGCATTTGTCTAACAGCAGCTGAAACAGTCTTTTTTAAATTGGCTGTCTCACAATTCACAATGCGGTTCACATTATTTCTTACTTCTTTAACAATACGGACATTCTCTAGTTCCATTAAGGCAATATGTGCTCCCATAATGTTAAGTAAGTCTACTATTTGTGTCCCTTCTTTTAAATACAAAACGTAATTTCCTTTTCGTTCTACAACTTTAGGTTCCATTTCTAATGAAATCATCATATCCTTTAAGAATAAAGCATGTTTTTCTGTAGGATTAACAAACTCTAAGTGATATCCTTTTTCTGGATCACTTACAGATCCTGCCCCAAGAAAAGCGCCTCTCAAATAAGCACGCTTACAACATGTGCTTTGAATAATAGCTAAATCTACATGGTCTCTTACAATAAAATGTCCTTCCACTTGTTTTAATAATGTGGTTGCCACTAATATTTTTCGAGCCTGTTCACTATCTTTGGTTACAAGTACATAAGTTTGCTTCTTATGGAACTTTTTACTAGTTTTCAAGACTATCTCTGTATTTATATTAAAAGCTTTTTTCGTTATTGTAAAGTATTTTCTCGCAATGGCTGCATTTTCTGTTTGAAATTTTATTGAAAATGCACTATTTTCATATTTTATTTCACCTGCCATAACAATCATCGCAGCGAGTTCTGCAATCATACAATGCCTCGCACCTAATGGTATGCAAGTCAATTCTTTTTTTACATTAAAAGAAAAGGACATTTTTTCACCTCATCTTATGTAATTTTTTAATCTCTCATTTCAAATAAACAGGCTGCTAACTTTTTAGGATCATGTCTTATCAATTTCTGTTTTTCATGAATCTTAATTAATGGCACTTCAATTCTTTTAATCCGCTGCCACACGGGATGATCCTTGTCTGCTTTAAGCAGCACGGCACCTTCCTCTTCATATTCCTTCATTTGTCTCTTACTAACTGTTTCACTATTTACAATCACTGTGTCCAGTATATCTTTTCCTAAATAGCACTCCAATATTTCAATGTGCTCTTCTAAAGAAAGTTTTGAAGTTTCTCCCGGTTGCGTCATAATATTAGCAATATAAATTTTCTTGGCAGCTGCTTTCTTTATCGCTTCACTTATATCTTTTACCAGCAAATTAGGAATAATACTTGTATATAAGCTCCCAGGGCCTAAAATGATGCGATCGGCTTTACTGATTGCTTTTAAAACTTCATGATTAGCTTCTGGTAACTGAGGATTTAATTCAATATGACAAATATTGGTTTCATTATTTTTACCATACTCAACAATTTCTGTTTCTCCTGTGATTGCCTGACCATCTTCAAACCTAGCATGTAGATGAACATCTTCAAGGGTTACAGGTAACACCTTTCCTGTAATAGCCAGTACATTACTTGTCACATGAACTGCCTCTTCAAAACTCCCAGTAATCTCTGCTAAAGTAGCAATTAATAAATTTCCAAAGTTTTGCCCTTGCATACTTCCTTCTGTAAAGCGATATTGTAAGAGTTTTTCCATAATAGGTTCCGTATTCGCTAATGCAACTAGGCAATTGCGTATATCACCTGGTGGCATAATTCCCATTTCTTCTCGTATTTTACCTGAACTCCCACCATTATCAGCTACTGTAACAATTGCTGTAATCTCACTTGTATAAGCTTTTAAACCCTTTAACATCGTAGATAATCCAGTACCCCCGCCAATAACAACAACCCTTTTCCCTTTTACATCATTTTGCATAGATTATTTCCCTCTTTTACTATCCTTCTCAATATCTCTATGTTGCTTAATAACCGTATGCCCCTTTTCTTGTAGAAATTCATATAAAGCATTAGCTATGGTAACAGAACGATGCTTTCCTCCTGTGCACCCGATTGCAATCACTAATTGATTTTTTCCTTCTTTTCTATAATTAGGAAGTAAAAAATCTATCATGTCTTTTAACTTCGCTAAAAACTCTTGTGTTACATCAAACTGTAAAACGTAATCTCTTACTATTTGATCATTTCCTGTACAAGGTCTCATCTCTGGAATGTAATAAGGATTTGGGGCAAATCGTACATCAAATACTAAGTCTGCATCAATAGGGATGCCATACTTGAATCCAAACGATACAATTGTAATCATCATACTATCAAAGGCTTTTTCTTCACAATAAATTTTGTAAAGAATCCCTCTTGTATCTTTAGGTAATAAATAGGATGTATCAATAATATGATTTGCTTTTTCCTTGATATTCTTTAAAATCTTTTGTTCTTTTCGAATACCTTCCTCCACACGTTCTTCTCTAGCTAGTGGATGTAATCTTCTAGTTTCCTTATAACGTTTTATGAGTTCAGTTTCGCTGCAATCAAAGAAGATAATCTCATAAGTATGCCCAAGCTCGATCAGTTCATCCAAACTTGTCAAAAGATCATCAAATAAACCACCGCCTCTTGTGTCAATTCCCAGTACAACTTTGCTCACTTTATTTTCTTGTGAAACAATCAAGTCTGCAAAGCTTTTGATTAAGGTTGGTGGCAAGTTATCCACACAATAATATCCCATATCCTCAAAAAAGTTTATGGCACTACTTTTTCCTGCTCCTGACATCCCTGTTACAATAATAAAATTCATGCTTATGTTTCCTCCCTCTACTTAAAGTTTATCTAACCGTCTACCTATCCTTATTTTAGCGTATCCTCTTTTTAAGGAGTTAACTCTTTTAAGCGTTAAAATATTATTTTTTGATCGTTTAAGAGTTGTTTTTTAACGTTTAACGATTACTTTTTAAACGTTTAACGATTATTTTTTAAGCGTTTGACTTCTGTTTTTAACTCCACATTAAACTGTTTCTTAACTTCTTTTTGTATATGCTCAATTAAGTCTACAACATCTTGACAGGTTGCATTTCCAGTATTAATTACAAATCCACAATGCTTCTCAGAAACTTTTGCTCCACCTATTTGATAACCTTTTAATCCGCTGTCCATAATGAGTTTTCCTGCAAAATACCCTTCTGGTCTTTTAAAGGTACTACCTGCACTTGGTTTATCAAGAGGTTGCTTTTCTTTTCTTCTTAACATTAATTCTTTCATATAAGCCTTAATGTTTTCTTTTTCCCCTTTCTCAAGCTGTATAGTTGCACGAAGTACAATATAATTTTTATTTTGAATGATGCTCGTTCTATATCCTAACTCTAATTCATCTTTTGAAAGTGTCATGACATTGCCTTCTTCATCCATTACCTCACATGAAATAAGTACATTTTTCATTTCGCCATTATACGCCCCTGCATTCATTACAACAGCTCCACCGAGTGTTCCTGGTATCCCATGAGCAAATTCTAATCCCGTCAAACTATTTTCCATAGCCACAGTAGCCACTTTTGATAAAATCGCACCCGCACCCGCTATGATACGGTTGCCTTCTACTTTTATATCTGCAAGTTGATTATATACATGTATGATAACCCCTCGATACCCTTCGTCTGAAACCAACAAATTACTTCCATTTCCTAAAACATAATATGGGACTTCATGTTTTTTACACAAATTGATGATCTCTGCAATTTGTTGATATGTTTTGGGTTTTACAAGGAGATCTGCTTTTCCTCCTATCCTAAAAGTTGTATAATTTTTCATTGGTACATCTCTAAATATCATATCATTAGGGAGTTTTGTTTGTAAAAGTTCTGCAAATTGATTGATGTCCATTTCATTGCTCCTTTATGGATTTATTCTTTTTATATTTATTTATATCATACTATTAATATCTTAGTTTATTCTTATTTGGCCTCTCTTTATGCCCTACTTATTGTATCACAAATTATTGGACTAGGTCATTATAAATTCGTGTATTTCCCAGTCAACTTTCCTTATTATCTATGTTATAATAAACGTTATATGAAACGTATATTATTTAGTATTTAGTGAAAGGGATTAACACATAAGATGAAAATCAAAAGAAATAGTCGAAGAAAAGAAAAACTTAGAAAACGTTTGGTTCCCTTAACAATTTTTGGTCTAGTTGCCTTAGGTATTATTTATCAACGTATAGCCATCTATTATAATGCCAGTAATCTAGGTCGTATGGGACGCCTGATTGATATAAACGGTAATCATATCCACCTGTATGAAGCTGGAAATAGTGATTTACCTCTTGTGTTTGCTTCTGATATTGGGACGCCTGTTCCTTATGTAGATTTTTACCCCTTACATGAAACATTATCTCAAAATCATAGTGTCATGATTTATGATAAACCAGGTTACGGTTGGAGTGACCTAACCAATGCCTCAAGAGATATTGACACCATTTGTGAAGAAATTCATGCCACCCTTCACTCAGATGACCTACCTGGTGATGAAGATACTTATTTAGAACCTTTTATTTATGTGGCTCGTGGCATGGGTGCATTAGAAGCCATCCGTTATGCTCAGCTTTATCCTGAAGATATTGCAGGCATTGTCTTTATTGAAGGCACTTCACCTAGTTTTTGTGCCGATTATAACAATATTATGATCATTGAATCTTTCATGACAAACGCCTTACGTAATACTGGTGTGATGCGCCTTATGGGCAATAGTCAATTTGTTTCAAGAACACTTAATGATAACCCTGAACTACCTCATAACTTACGTCTACTCAACAAAGGACTAGGGTTAGAAACAAGCTGGAATCGTAATGTCATATCAGAAAAGCTAAAGCTTCCAGATAATGGACGAGTGGTTCAAACTGCTATTGAAGAAGGTAAAACACTAGGCAATATTCCTATTCGAGTCATTACTTCTGAAGCTAATAATTCCTCAAATTGGTCTCGCACTCAAAAAGCTCTGCTTTCACTTTCAACGGATAGTTCACAAGTGTTTATTAAAGAGTCTACTCAATACATTCAAAAAATAGATGTGCCAACCATAATCGATACCATAGAAGAATTAGCCAATTATATTCATGAGCTAAGAGATGATTATTAAAAATTTAATCAAATAAACGCTATGACTTATAAATTCCTACCTTAAAGGTTAAGATTTTTTGTCATAGCGTTTATTTTTCATTTCAACTACTCTATTATTATGCTACTTTCTTGTAAAAATATACTAAGAATTAGAATCAAAGTGTCATTACCTTACTAGCACTTATGATGACATCTGTGATTTCATCCATATTTGAAATCCTACCTACAGCCAAGGAATGTTGACCACATACTTTGTAAACACAAGTTCCACAAGCCAGTAATTCTACGCCACTCTTTTCTAAGGCATCTAGTATATCAAGATAATAGGACTGCCTAGTTAATAGTTTAACACCCGAATTATAAAAAACGATTGCATCAGGCCTATTAGGATTTGCCAATACTTTTCTTAGAAATGCCCCTAATAAAGTTTGCCCTACACTTTCATCTCCACGTCCAAGTGTATCACTATTTATAATAATGACATGTCTATACACGATTTACTCCCCCTTTTTTGCCCTCACTATATGATATGTTTTATAGGAATAAAAGGTGATTTTTGTCATCTTTTTGCTTTTTACTTTCTGTTATCTCGTCTTTTTATTTTTCATATAGCCTACGATATCCACAATTCCCTTTGCAATACTTGCACATAAAAATATAATATTAATTACAAATCCAGCAATTGCAGCACCTTTAGCTTTGTAGTTTTTCATATTGAGTGCCCCAAGAACAATCCCAACAATGGTTACTGGTAACCCTATAATTGGAACAATCCACCCTAAAGAAGCCACAATTCCTAAAATAAATGATGCCCATGCTCCTCTGCTGCTTTCTGGTTTTGAAAAATCATAAATATCGTCTTCGTCATACCCATCGTAACTATAGTCATCTTCATCATAAATTTCATCATGCATTTGGTCTAATTCATGATTTTCTTCCCCAAAACTGATTACATCATCCTTATTAGTTGTTGCTTCATCAAAATCCATCTTTTTTTTCTTTCTCATCTTTCTATTCTCCCTTCTAATAAAAATACCAGCTTAACTTATACTCATAAACTTTTAGTTAGATGCTTTTACTTGTGTCCAAATAGAACTATAAAGCTCAATAATATTAGATGGGTCATTAAACATTTCCATCTTTGGATTGCTTAATAAAGAAGCATCTGGATAAGCGACTTCACTATTTTTAATTTCATCTGGTAAAAGCTCTTTGGCTTCATTAATTGGTGTGGAATAACCAATATACTCTGCATTTTTAGCTGCAACATCTGGTCTACATAAGAAGTTAATATATTCATAAGCCTGCTCTACATTTGTGGCATTATTTGGAATGACAATACCATCTACAAACCAGTTAGAGCCTTGTTCTTCTGGAACAACATAATTAAGATCAGGATTTTCTGCAAGCATTACCATGGCATCTCCAGCCCATGCAAGCATTAAGCTAGCTTCCCCATTAATCATTTTGTTCTTTCCTTCATCCCCTACATAAGCTAATACAAGAGGCGCTTGCTCAATAAGAAGTGCTTTTGCTTCTTCTAATTCTTTTTCATCTCTTGTATTCATAGAATAACCAAGCTTCTTTAAAGCCACCATGATAGAATCTCTTTCGCTATCATACATGAAAATCTGGTCATCATATTGACTATCCCATAAAATGTCCCAGCTTGTAACAGGCCCTGTGACTTTCTTTGTATTATAGACAATCCCCATTGTTCCCCACATATATGGCACAGAATATTCATTGTTTGGATCATATGGTAAGCCTTTAAACTCTGCATTGATTTTTTCATAATTAGGAATTTTACTCATATCCATTTTTTGAAGCATGTTCTTATTAATCATTTTTTCAATCATATAATCTGATGGGAAAAGCACATCATAGCTTACATTCCCTGGTTCAACAGAAGCGTACATCTCTTCATTGTTGGCATATTCCGAGTATACCACCTTAATGCCCGTTTCTTTTGTAAATTGATCATTGATTTCTGGGTCAATATAATCTCCCCAGTTATAAACAACCACTTTACCATTTGCACCACTAGATGAACAGCCTGTAAAACTAACGGAGATGGCTCCTGCTGCTACTAAACATAATAAACCACTAACCATTTTTTTCATTTTAATAATCACCTTTCTTTATTGCATCTTAGCTTCTTTTACTTTTTGATTCGCATTCAAATTACTGATCACAAGCACAATAATAATCGTTGCAAATACTACAGTAGAAATGGCATTAATGGTTGGATTAACCCCTTTTCTAGCCATAGAGTAAATCTTGATTGGGAGTGTATCCGCTCCAGCCCCTTTGTTAAAGAAACTAACCACAAAATCATCAATGGATAAAGTAAATGCAATGAAAGTTCCTGATAAAACGCCTGGCATAATCTCTGGGAAAATTACCTTTTTAAAGGCATACCAAGGACTTGCACCTAGATCCAAAGCGGCTTCATATAAATTGTAATTCATTTGTTTAAGCTTTGGCATTACCGCAAATATAACATATGGAATACTAAATGTAATATGTGAAATAATGAGCGAAGGTAATCCAAATGGTATATGAAGTACATTAAATAGCATCATTAATGAAATACCAATCACAATGTCAGGACTTAACATCGGTACATACGTCACATTAATCGCAAGACGCTTCTGCCATCCCGTCATGCGATGAATTCCCATCGCTGCAAAAGTCCCAATGACTGTCGCTATTAATGAGGAAACAACCGCTACGATAATCGTATAAAGTAAAGCTTGCTTAATCCCTGTATCATTAAAAACTTTTGTATACCAACTCGTTGTAAAGCCTTTCCAAATTGGGAGCTTAGAATCATTAAATGAAAAGACTACTAAAACAGCTACAGGAGCATACATAATGAGTAAAATTAAACTCACATAACTACGTTTAATCCATTTCACTAGAATAATCCTCCTTCTTCATCTAGAGCACCTTTACGTGACATAATGCCTAAGGTAATGAGTACAATCACCATTAAAATCATGGAAACAGCTGAACCAAATCCCATATCACCTGTTCTTGTAAACTGTTCTTCAATAATATTACCAATCAGCATCACCTTTCCTCCCCCTAAAAGCCTTGTAATCAGGAAGGTTGTAAGAGATGGCATAAATACCATAATGACTCCAGTAATCACACCTGGCATACTAAGTGGTAACGTCACTTTTTTAAAGGTAACCCATCGATTGGCTCCTAAATCATAAGAAGCTTCAATCAGCTTATGATCAATTTTTACCAATGCATTATAAATAGGTAGCACCATAAATGGAAAGAAGTTATATACCATTCCAAAAATCACACCCCCATTACCATATAAAAACTTAATAGATGGTAAGCCTAAGGCGTTTAAACAACTATTAATGACCCCATTATTTTCAAGTAAATTGGCCCATGCATAAGTTCTAAGTAAAGAATTCATCCACATTGGTAAAATCACTAATAACAAAATAACACTTTTATTAGATACCTCTTTGCCTGCCAGTATCATCGCTAATGGATATGCAAGTAACAAACAAATGATCGTACTCACAAACGCAAAGCCTATCGAACGCATCATTGCTGCAATATAATAATCTTCAACAAACTTACTATAGTTTGCTAGTGTAAAATGTCCATTTGTAAAAAAACTAAAATATACAATCAGTACAAGGGGAACGATGATGAAAATCGCTGCCCATATCAAGTACGGAAATGCTAATGATTTTCGATTCATCTCTTATCTCCTTTTCATAATATGAATATCTTCTGGTAAAATCACCATACCTACGGTTTCTCCGGGAGCTGCCATTGCTGTCGAATGTACCGTCCATGTAAAACTTTCTGATGCAATCATCATCTCATAGTGCACCCCTTTAAAGGTAACCGATTGAACCACGCCGCAAAGCATACCTTCCTCAGCTTTTACAATTTTTATATCTTCAGGTCTGACTACAACGTCGACTTCAACATTTTCACCAAATCCAGCATCTACACAAGGAAAGTCCACATGATGGAACTGTACAAGATAATCTTTTTTCATAAGCCCAAGTAAAATATTACTTTCACCAATAAAGTCTGCAACAAAAGCATTTTTAGGTTCATTATAAATATCTACAGGGGTTCCAATCTGTTGAATCTTTCCACCATTCATAACCGCAATGGTGTCTGACATCGTTAATGCTTCTTCTTGGTCATGTGTAACAAAAATAAAGGTAATCCCTACTTTTTGTTGAATACGCTTAAGCTCTGCTTGCATGCCCTTTCTAAGCTTTAAATCCAGTGCACCAAGTGGCTCATCTAATAAAAGCACTTCAGGTTCATTGACAAGTGCTCTTGCAATGGCAATACGCTGTTGTTGTCCACCACTTAATGAATCCACTGAACGTTTCTCAAACCCTTTTAAGTTAACGAGTTCTAACATTTCTTTAACTTTTGTTTGAATCAGCTTTTTATCCATCTTTTTTATATTTAAACCAAACGCAATATTTTCTTCAACATTCATATGTGGAAATAAAGCATACTTTTGAAAAACCGTATTAATTTTTCTTTTATAAGGTGGTAACCCTACAATATTCTCTCCTTCAAAAAATACTTCACCCTTACTACATTCTTCAAATCCACCAATGATTCTAAGCAAAGTCGTTTTTCCACAACCACTTGGTCCTAATAGGGTTAAAAATTCATTTCTTCTAATATACATATTGATATCATCTAAAACAACGTTATCACCATATTGTTTTGTAATATGTTTTAAGTCTATAATATTGTCATTTTCCATTTTCAAATCATTCATTTTATTTCATTACTCCTTTAAAAGCTTGGTGGTGTCGCAACCCAAAGGATTGTTGCTTTTGTCTTACCTGTATTTTGTAAATAGTGGTCACTTGTTGGCCTAAAATAGAAGCTATCGCCTTTTTTGGCTTTAAACTTTTTATTGCCTAAATGAACATAAATATTGCCTGCAATCACATACCCAAATTCTTCTCCCTCATGCGGGGCTTGAACAATCGATTTCCCACCGGGTTCTAAATGAATGAGTATAGGCTCCATATCGTTTTTTTGGGCATTAGGAATGAGCCAACTAATCATATTGCCATGCTCTTTATCTTCTTTTTCAAAAATATCTTGCTTGGAAAAAACAATTTTTTCTTGGCTTGTTTCATTAAAAAAATCCTTTAAGTTTGTGCCTAAACACTCTAAAATGTCAATTAACGTTGCAATAGATGGCGATGTGAGTCCTCTTTCCACCTGTGAAATAAATCCTTTTGATAATTCGCAACGATCTGCTAGTTCTTCTTGTGTTAATCCATTCTTTTTACGAAGCTGGTTAATCTTAGCTCCAATATCCAACTGGTCTTCCTCCCTCACTTTTTATCTTACTTATATATAAACTTTTTGTTTACAGTCATTAAACTAATCCTACAAAATTATACTTAATTTTCCCCTATACGTCAACAAAAAAACACTAAAATTTATAGATACCAAATTATTTGTTTAGTATTTACTTTCTTTATATCATCTAAAAAAGCCTAAAAAAAGAGAAGCTCTAGTCGTAGAACTTCTCCTTATTATTACCAAAATATATTGTTTACTCTTCTCTTAAAGCTTCAACTGGATCAAGCTGCGCCGCTTTATAAGCTGGGTAAACCCCAAAAATAATTCCGATTGTACTTGATGTCCCTACGGAGAAAATAATCATTCCAGCCGTTAACTTTGTCTTGATAGATAATGCAGAAGCAATAAAGAATCCTCCTAGATAGCCCACTAGCAATCCCAATAGTCCACCTAAAACAGTTAAGATAATTGCTTCAACTAAGAACTGCACTAATATTTGTCTGTCTGTAGCTCCTAAAGCCTTTCGGATACCTATCTCTTTTGTTCGTTCTCTTACGGTAACGAACATAATGTTCATAATCCCTATACCACCAACTAATAAAGATACAGCTGCCACTGCTCCAACAAATAAATTCAGTTTACTAATAATATCATCAAATGTATTAGTAGCTTCCATGAGTGACATAACCATATAAACATCTTCATCCCCATGGCGTTTATTTAAAACACGTCTAATCGGTTTGCTAAATTCGTTGGCATTATATTGATCATCAATTTGAACATATAACCCATAGGTCTTTCCTTCACCATCCATAATATACTGATCAAGTGTTGAAAATGGCATATAAACAATGGGCATAATCATACTTTCAGGCGCAGCTGAAGGATATTTACTTTTTACAATTCCAATAATCTCAAAGGTTTGTCTTTCTCCACCTACTAGAATTTCAATGGACTTACCTAAAGCATATTGAGGATCTGATTTTTTGTACATAACCTTAGCAAAATTGTCTTCTACTAAAATCACATTACTACGCACTTCATCATCTTGCTCTGTATACATCCTTCCATATTTGAGATTCATATCGTAAATCTCTTCAATATTATAAGGCATCCCATAAAGCATTAATGCTTTGTCTTTTTTATTATAGTCTTCGCTATAACCTACATATTCACTATGATGTTTAAAAACTTGTTTGACCTGTGGAATTTGTTCTAACATTTCCACATCATCATCAGTTAATAACGTATCTTGTTTTTGAATCATTGCTTGAACTTGAATGGTTCCTTGACCAACTCCTGCAAATTGGTCACCAATAAACCCTTTCATGCCTTCACCCAAGCTTAAAATAATAATAACAGAACCAACTCCTATGAGCATACCTAACATTGTAAGGAAGGTTCTTAGTTTATTACCTGCAAGCTGTGCAAAGGCACTTTTTATAATCTCTCGCATCTATTTTCCTCCTTACTAATCTGCTCTTAATGCTTCAACCGGATCGAGTTTTGCTGCTTGATAAGCTGGGTAAACCCCAAAAACAAGTCCAATTCCTATTGATGTTAGGGTTGAAAACAAAAGCATCCCTAATGTAAATTGTGCCTGAACGTTAATCGCACTACCAATTAATATCGCACCAATATATCCTAAGAGCATTCCTATAAGTCCTGCAATAAGTGTAAGCATTAAAGCTTCTATTAGAAATTGCTTCAAAATAGCACCATTAGGTGCGCCTAACGCCTTTCTAACCCCTATTTCTCTAGTTCGCTCTTTTACGGTTACAAGCATAATATTCATAATGCCTACTCCACCTACAATAAGTGAAATACTTGCTATGGCTGTAATAAATAATGTAACGGTATCTAAGATACCACTCACCATCTCAGCAATCTGAACAAAAGAGGTAATACTATAACCATCTTGCAAATGATGTCTTTTATTGAGTATTTGAGCAATTTGAGTGGTTAAGGCGGAAGCATCATAGCCGTCTTTAATCTTTCCAAGAATGATTTCGATTTTCCCTTCTAATCCTGCAATTTGTTCTAGTGTGTTGTATGGCACATAGAAATTTTTTGAACTAATCATTTTTTCTAATTCTTTCTTAGACAAATTCTTAGCCGTATTGGTTTCATAGACACCAATAATCGTGAGTGTAGTTGGCTGACCTTCAAGGGTGACATCAATATTTTCTCCAACCACTTCATCATATGCCGTCCCACAATCAAACAACGCCTTTGCCACACAATCTGCTATGATGACGCAATGGCTATAGGAGGTTTCATCTTTATCAGATAATCCCCTTCCCGCTAAAATATCTATTTTAGAAATGTCATTAGAGTATCTTGGACCTGCCCCTAGTACTGTGCAAGTAAACTTCTCACCTTTACGATTGTATAATGTCCCATCTACCTGAGCGCCTGGTAATACGCAATCAATCTCCTCCATGCTCGCAATAATATCTAGGTCTTCACGAGTGATGTAATATCCCGTGATATTTTGTTTGGCATTAATTTGAAAAACCCCTAGTCCGATTTCAGAGAAGCTATCTGTAATAGACTTTGTAAAACCAGAACCTAATGCTAAAATCATAATGACGGCACCAATTCCAATAAACATTCCTAGCATAGTTAATATGGTTCTTCCTTTATTACCCATGAGCTGCTTTATGGCTGATTTTAACGTTTCTCTTATATCCATAACTTATACACCTCGCCTAACCGCAATAGGTGCATCGTCAATGATGATTCCGTCTCTAAACACAACCTTTCTCTTTGTAAACTCAGCAATATCTGGTTCATGTGTAACCATCACAATAGTTACCCCTTCATCATTTAACCCTTGGAAAATATTCATAATCTCGACACTGGATTTACTATCCAAGTTTCCAGTTGGTTCATCTGCCAAAATAATGGCTGGATTATTAACAAGTGCTCTAGCAATGGCTACCCTTTGTCTTTGACCACCAGATATTTCATTAGGTTTATGCTTAATACGGTTTCCTAAGCCTACTCTAATTAGCGCATCTACTGCACGCTCACGACGTTCTTTAGGTTTAACACCTGCGTACATCATTGGTAATTCTACATTTTCAGTAATCGTTAGCTTAGGTAATAAGTTAAAGGATTGAAAAACAAATCCAATCTTTTGATTTCTAATTTTAGAAAAATCTTTATCCCTTGCTTCTGAAACATTAATGCCATCTAATATATACGTTCCACTTGTGGCATGGTCCAAGCACCCTAAAATTTGTAAGAATGTAGATTTTCCAGAGCCAGAAGCTCCCATAATGGAAACAAACTCTTCTTTATGTACTCTAAAATCGATATCAAATAAGGCTTGAAGTTCTAATCGACCATTACGATAAATTTTATTGACTTTCTGAATATCTATCATTCGGCATCACCTATTTTCTCATATGATACTTTCATACCATCTTCTAAATAATCTTCTACGCTGCTTACAATCATTTCACCTTTTTCAACATTGCTGACTTCGATATTAAGTCCACTGCTTAGGCCTTGAACAACTTCTCTTTTTTCTAGTGAGCCATCTTCATGTACGACATAAACATAGCTTAAATCATCTTCCTCTTGAATGGCTAAAATAGGCACAATGCATACATTTTCTCTAGCATCAGTAATAATCTTAACATCTACAGAAAAACCTGGTTTAATAATGTCGCCTGGCTCTGTTACACTGACTTCAACTGGCAAAGTCGTTGTTTCACCACTTGTAGTTTTTTCAGTTTCAGCAACTGGTGATATTTTAGTTACTTTACCTGGTACTTCTACAGTTTTAGAACCTGTATATTTAACGACTGCATCTAAGTCTAAACGTAAGTCTGCTGCATAATAAGGAGAAATTGCACATTTTACCTTAAGTTTGCTTGGGTCAACAATAGATAAAATCTTACTACCTCCTGCAATCGTCATACCTTCTTCTTCTGGAAGATACGTAATTACCCCATCGATTGGTGCCACTATTTTTGTTGAAGACTTCACTAAATTATTCTGGCTATCCTCAATTTGATTTTCAATAGTTTTAATAGAACTCTCCTTTGCTGCAATCTGTTGAGCTTTACTTGTATCAGCTACTTTATTTTGAAGTAAGTCTAATTTATATTGTGCATTCTTAATCTTAGCATCTATTGTGCTTAAACTCTCTTCATTTAATGAAATACTACTTTTCTTCTTTTCGATATTTTGCTTAATATCTGTAATGGCATCCTTTATATCATCCACTGTTTTTTGAGAAACGGCACCTGCAGCTAATAAATCTTCATTAGTTGCTAAATCATCTTCTTTATCTTTCATATCCTTTTCTAAATCTTTTAAATCTAATTTAGCATCTTTAATATTTTGTTCTGCTGTTTTTTTACTATCTTTAAGCTCTGCAAGGGCAGCTTCAGCTGCTAATATGTCTGACTTGTCAGCTTTTCCAGTTAATAAACTAAGTGCTTCTTGTTCTGCATTTAACTGTTTACTTAATGCCTCTAATTCATTTTGAATTTTTACTTCTGCTTCTTTATCTAAAGTAATGACCACTTCTCCTGCTTTGACTGAATCCCCAACTTCCTTATGTAATACAGCTACTTTATTGGTAGCATCTAAATAAAGCGTCTTTGTGTCCACTGCTTCTAGCTTACCACTAGAGGAAATTCTACTATCAATATTGCCTTGCTCTACATAAGCAACCGTAACTCTTGTCCCTTCTTTATCCCCACCGATATTAGCCTCTGTATCTGGCTTATTTTTTATTGCGATTGCAACAAATGAAACCATTGCAACTGCAATGACACCAAATACGATTAACTTTTTACTTTTCATTACGCTCTCCTCCTATAATTCAATCATTGTCAAACACTACTATTAGCTGTTTTTAGCCATCCATAAAAACTCATACATATAAACTATTGCATATAAATACCTCTTTAAGCAATATTTTATATTAATTTAATCTTTATTTATGCATTTTTATTCTTGTCTTTTTGAATTACCCCCTAAGACGACTTCAAGCTAAAAGCAAAAACTAACATCCACTTATAATATTAAATGTTCAATATGTATTTTTTATAATGAAAATTCATTACATATAAACCCTACTTGTTCATATTTTAGATATTGATTCATATCCTATAATAAACCATCACTTTTGGGAGGTATTATGAAAGAGTCCATTAAAAGTCAACATGTCAATTACACTTATCTGCACTGTATACTTTTTAGATGTCTTACATTTTGTTTATTGTACATTGCTTTTAACTTTTTTCTCCCTTCTAGTAACTATCTCGCCTTTACAGTTCTCCTATTAAGTCTTATTTTCTTTATACTCTATTTAATCAGACCTTCTCGTCTATTATTGGTGTTTTCTCTTGCTATCTTAGGTTTATTTTTTTCTTTTTCACTTATTTTTTAAGCAAAAAAAGATGTCACCTATCAAAATGACATCTTTCTTTTTTATTTATTATTTTAAGTTAGCTTTAGCTGTTTCAACTAATTGTGTGAAAGCAGCTGGATTAGAGATTGCTAATTCAGATAACATTTTTCTGTTGATGTTAACGTTAGCATTTTTTAATCCGTTCATAAAACGGCTGTATGATAATCCATTTAAACGAGCTGCAGCATTGATACGTGCAATCCAAAGTCTTCTGAATTCTCTTTTTCTTAATTTACGACCTACATATGCGTAGCTTAATGATTTCATAACAGCTTGTTTAGCTGTTCTGAATTGTTTAGATTTAGCTCCTCTATA
Organism: uncultured Cellulosilyticum sp.; assembly: GCA_934725855.1. Taxonomy (GTDB): domain Bacteria; phylum Bacillota; class Clostridia; order Lachnospirales; family Cellulosilyticaceae; genus Cellulosilyticum. The sequence continues at coordinate 48,059 of CAKVCL010000010.1, forward strand.
ACCTTTAGCTAATTTTAATACTCTATTACGTCTTTTCTTAGTAGACATTCCGCCTTTAACTCTTGCCATTGTCTTAACCTCCTATCGTGATTCTATCTTATAAATATGGTAAAATTCTCTTCATTTGTTTTTCGTTTGTACTATCAACAAGACCAGCTTTTCTTAAGTTACGTTTTGTTTTAGTAGACTTCTTTGTTAAAATGTGTCTTTTGTAAGCTTTATTTCTTTTTAACTTACCTGTTCCTGTTACTTTGAAACGCTTTGCAGCTGCTCTATTTGTTTTTAATTTTAATTTAGCCATTAGAATTTCCTCCTTTATATAGTTAATTGTTTTATCAAAAGGTATCCTATTTAGGTACTACCACGATGACCATTGCTCTTCCTTCTAATTTAGGTTTAGCTTCAACCATACCAACTTCATCAACAAAAGCTATAGCTTGTTCAAGAAGCTCATTTCCTCTATGAGTATGCATCATTTCACGCCCACGGAATACAACTGAAATTTTTACCTTGTCACCTGACTTAAGGAATTTCACTGCATTTCTCATCTTCGTTTCAAAGTCGTGTTTTTCAATACTTGCTGTAAGACGAACTTCTTTTACACTAATTGTTTTTTGTTTTTTACGTGCTTCTTTTTCTTTCTTAGCAGCATCAAACTTATACTTACCATAATCCATGATTTTGCATACTGGTGGTTTTGCTTGTGGGGCAATCTTAACTAGGTCAAGATTCTTTTCAGAAGCTAATTTTTGTGCTTCTTTACTTGACACAATACCGATTTGCTCTCCATCAGCTCCAATAAGTCTCACTTCTTTGTCACGAATTTGTTCGTTGATCATTAAATCGTTAATAACGGGCACCTCCTAAATTTTGTTTGCCAAAACTTTTATTTATCACCCATATATGCGTGGGTGGAACGCAACTCATATTATACCACCAAAGCTTTATTCTATATAATAAAACAAGGTGGATAGCTTTGAAACTATCCACCTCTCTATCACTCATACTAAATAATCAGTAATCATTCACTTATTAGCATGACCTTACGAACTTGAACGTTGTAAGGTGAGAAGAATAGCTTCTACTTTACGGACACCAGAGCATCCTAAAACCTTTATTAGGATATCATACCCTATTATCTTTGTCAACTTTTTTATTTTATTTATATCCTAGAAGGTGGTGTTAGATTACTTTTACTTATTTATTTTCTTCTTGAAGCTCCATATGTTGAAGATAATTAAATCTCGTTCTGATTTCTTCTTCTACACGACTGACAAAATCATTAAGGTTTTGAGTTCCTTCATCTCCTTTTTGGCGGCTGCGAACTGAAACCGTTTTGTTTGCCATTTCATCTGCACCAACTACAACAATATAAGGCACTCTTTCCATACGTGCTTCACGGATTTTATATCCAATCTTTTCTGTACGATAATCTGCTTCAATTTTCATGATGCCACGATTTTTGAATGCGCTGACAACTTCTGCTGCATAATCTGCATATTTGTCAGAAAGTGGCAAAACTTTTACAGCTGTTGGCGCAAGCCATGTTGGGAATTGCCCTGCATATTTTTCAATCAGCATCGCAAGTGTTCTTTCGTAACATCCCATTGAGGTACGGTGAATAATCAGTGGATGCTTTTTCTCACCTTTTTCATCAATATAAGTCATGCCTAATCTTTCACCTAAAGCGAAGTCAATTTGTACCGTAATGATGGTATCTTCTTTACCATGAACATTTTTAAACTGAATGTCCAGTTTTGGACCATAGAATGCGGCTTCACCTACTGCTTCTTCATAATTGATTTCAAGGTGATTTAAGATATTTCTCATTAAGTTTTCTGTTCGCTCCCAAGCTGCTGGATCATTAATATATTTTTCTGTGTTATTTGGGTCCCATTTAGAGAAGCGGTAGCTGATATCATTTTCGATACCAAGTGTGGTCATCATATAATTAATCAGTTCAATAACCCCTCTAAATTCATCTTCTAATTGATCAGGTGTACAGACAAGATGTCCTTCTGAAATGGTAAACTGACGCACACGAATTAAACCATGCATTTCTCCTGATGATTCATTTCTAAATAATGTAGACGTTTCACCGTAACGAATTGGAAGATCACGATAACTGTGTTGTTCAGCATTATAAACCGTAAACTGGAATGGGCAAGTCATAGGACGAAGGGCAAATACTTCTTTATCTACCTCTTCATCACCAAGTACGAACATGCCATCTTTATAATGATCCCAGTGTCCTGACATTTTGTAAAGATCACTTTTTGCCATAAGTGGTGTTTTAGTAAGGACATAACCTCTTCTTTCTTCTTCATCCTCTACAAAACGTTGAAGCGTTTGAATAATACGTGCCCCTTTTGGCATAAGAAGTGGTAACCCTTGACCTACTTTTTCATCTGTTGTAAAGATTTTAAGTTCACGCCCTAATTTATTGTGGTCACGCTTTTTAGCTTCTTCTAATGCTTCAAGGTATGCATTAAGCTCGGCTTTTTTAGTAAACGCTGTGGCATAAATACGTGCTAGCATTTTATTTTTTTCATTACCTTTCCAATAAGCCCCTGCTGCAGATAAAATTTTAAATGCTTCTACAGGCTTTGTACTCATTAAGTGGGGCCCAGCGCAAAGGTCAATAAACTCACCTTGTTTATAGAAAGTAATTTTCTCACCCTCTGGAAGGTCTTTAATGAGTTCCACTTTATAAGGTTCTCCTGCTTTTTCCATTAACTGGGTAGCTTCTTCTCTAGGGAGCTCAAATCTTTCAATTGGTAACTTTTCTTTTACGATTTTTTTCATTTCTGCTTCAATTTTAGCGAAATCTGCCTCAACAAAATGCTTGTCTGTATCAAAATCATAATAGAAGCCATCTTCGATTGCTGGTCCAATGGCTAACTTAACCTCTGGATAAAGTCTTTTAACCGCTTGTGCTAAAATATGTGCGGCTGTATGACGAAATGCCCATTTTCCTTCTTTATCATTAAATGTTAAGATTTCAAGGCTGCAATCTTCATTTAATGTAGTTCTAAGGTCCACCATCTCCCCATTGACTTTACCTGCGCAGGCTACTCTGGCTAAACCACTACTTAAGCTTTCTGCTACGCCTAATACCGTAATCCCTTTTGGACATTCTTTAATGCTGCCATCTTTAAGTGTAATTTGAATCATGTTTTTTCTCCTTCTTCTTAATGTGCATAAAAAGCTCCCATCCCTCTTTAAATAAACATTTAAAAAGGGACGAGAGCTTTTTTATTCCCGCGATTCCACCCTTGTTGAATGATCAGCATTGATTTCTAAGTCATCATCTACTTATCAAACCACTTCTTTACCTATAACGGGGGATACCGGATTGTTTTTCAATCACTCCGAGGTAGTTTTCACTTAAGGGTCCTAAAAATACTCACAGCACTGTATCTTCTCTCTGAAAAAACCTTTTTAAGCTACTTATCTCATCATCGTTTTTAATCATTTTAAACGGTATAATGACATTAATACACCTGACTAATGCTATTATTTTAATTGGCAAATTAGCTTATGTCAACATCATTTATACATACTACCAAATAGCTATTTATCTAAACTTAATGCCTCTTTCACTATCCATTTCATCAATGATTGCTAATGACTCTACTCTAATACCTTGATCTCTTAACATTTTGCCACCTGATTGAAATCCCTTTTCAATCGCAATTCCTGCACCTACTAAAGTGGCTCCTGCATCTTGAATGATTTTAGATAACCCTAAAAGTGCCTTTCCATTTGCTAAGAAATCATCAATGACTAACACCCTATCTTCTGGCTTTAAAAAATCTTTTGAAACAATAATGTCATATACTTTGCCATGTGTAAAAGATTCTACTTCACTTGTGTACACTTCGCCTGAAATATTTTTAGTCTGTGTCTTTTTTGCAAACACAACAGGTACATGGAAGTAACGTGCAGCAATACAAGCAATCGCTATTCCTGAAGCTTCTATTGTTAAGATCTTATTAATCTCTTTCCCTTCAAATCGCCTTTTAAACTCTTTACCCATCTCCTCAAATAACTCAATATCTAATTGGTGATTCAAAAAGGCATCTACTTTTAAAACATTTCCTTCTCTTACTTTGCCATCTTTTAGTATACGATCTTTTAACAATTGCATTTTTCTTCCTCCAATAGTCCCATTTACTAAATATTATGTACTATCTTTACTTATGGAAATTATGATAATATGAAATTACATTTTTGTCCATAATATTCTATATTTTTATAATTCTAATCGCCTCTTATCCCTCAAACTCTATTTCTAGAGTTGCTCCATGTAACATAAAAAGGAAGAATCCTTTCATGAGCATGTCATGTATACTGATTCTTCCTTTATTATTTCCTTTATTATTTCCTTTATTGGTGGCTTTTTAATTATTCTTGATCTAATAAATAGTTATATTTTGTTTTAATTTCGTTTTGAACTCTTTCGATTAATGTTTCAAGCTTTTGTGCGCCTTCTTCACCTTTACGGCTACGTACGTTGACTGTACCTTCTTCTTCTTCCTTAGCCCCTACGACTAAAATAAATGGAATACGCATATTTCTTGCTTCTCTAATTTTGTAACCAATCTTTTCTGCACGTTCGTCAATTTCTACTTTGATGCCTGCTTCTTCAAGTGCCACGTAAACTTTTCTTGCATAGTCATGATGTTTATCAGAAATAGGAAGGACTTTTACTTGTACAGGAGCAAGCCATGTTGGGAAAGCCCCTGCAAAATGCTCTGTAATCACCCCAATGAAACGTTCGATACTACCAAATACAACACGGTGAATCATAACAGGTCTATGTTTTTCACCATCTGCTCCAATGTATTCAAGTTCGAAACGTTCTGGAAGTTGGAAATCTAATTGAATGGTACCACATTGCCATGTTCTTCCTAAGCTATCTTCTAATTTGAAGTCAAGTTTTGGGCCATAGAACGCTCCATCTCCTTCATTGACTTCATAATCATACCCTAATTCTTCGATAGCTTCTCTTAGTCCATTTGTAGCCATCTCCCAAGCATCTAATTCGCCTACATGGTCTTCTGGCATCGTAGAAAGTTCAATACTGTATTTGAAACCAAATGTTTTATAAACTTCGTCAATTAATTTTACAACCCCTTTGATTTCATCTTTAATTTGTTCTGGAAGCATAAAGATGTGGGCATCATCTTGAGTGAAGTTACGTACTCTCATTAGTCCATGAAGTGCGCCAGAAAGTTCATGACGATGAACAAGTCCTAATTCACCTACTCTAAGTGGTAAATCTTTATAAGAGTGCATTTTCGTTTTATAAATCAGCATGCCACCTGGACAGTTCATTGGTTTAATCGCATAATCTTCGTCATCAATCACTGTCGTATACATATTATCTCTGTAGTGATCCCAGTGACCACTTCTGAGCCAAAGTTGTTTATTTAAAATAATTGGTGTAGAAACTTCTACATAACCTGCTTTTTTATGAATTTGTCTCCAGTAATCAATGAGGGTATTTTTAAGCTCCATTCCTTTTGGTAAGAAGAATGGGAAGCCTGGTCCTTCATCTAATAAAGCAAATAATTCAAGCTCTTTACCGAGTTTACGGTGGTCACGTTTTTTAGCTTCTTCTAATTTCTCAAGGTAATCATTAAGCTCAGATTTCTTTGAGAAGGCTGTTGCATATAGACGAGAAAGCATTTTATTTTTTTCATTACCTCTCCAATAAGCCCCTGCTACAGACATAATTTTAATCGCTTCAACCGGTTTGGTGTTCATAAGGTGTGGTCCTGCACAAAGATCGATAAATTCACCTTGTTTATAAAAAGAAATGGTTGCATCCTCTGGTAAATCTTGAATGAGTTCAATTTTATAAGGTTCGTCTGCTACTTCCATTAATTTAATCGCTTCATCACGTGGTAATTCAAAGCGTTCAATTGGCAATTTTTCTTTAGCGATTTTTTTCATTTCTGCTTCAATTTTTTCAAAATCTTCCACCGAAAATGGTCTATCTGTATCAAAATCATAGTAAAAACCATCTTCAATAGCTGGCCCAATTGCCAATTTAACTTCTGGATAAAGTCTTTTGACTGCTTGTGCTAATATATGAGAGGCTGTATGTCTAAATGCCCATCTTCCGTCTTTATCATTAAAAGTCAGGATTTCTAATGAACAATCCTCATTTAATTTTGTACGAAGATCCACACGTTCTCCATTTAATAAACCAGCACAAGCCACTCTGGCAAGTCCACTACTTAAACTTTCTGCTACTTCAATAATGGAAATGCCTGCTTCGCATTCTTTAATGCTACCATCTTTAAGCGTAATTTTAATCATTACCATTCATCCTTTCATTAAATAATTATTTTATAAATTCATGATTTTACCTAATAGGCACATAAAAAACCCCGTCCTATTTAAGTAACATAACTTAAAAGGGACGAGGTATCATTTCCCGCGGTTCCACCCTTATTATGAAAAGCTTACTTTTAAACCTTCCATCACTTTAATAACTATAACGCGTTACCGGACTTTTTTACAGTCACTCCGAGTTAGTCTTCACTTGCTGCCTTTAAAAATGCTCACACCTATGCACTTTCTCTCTGAAAAAGTACTCACAAGCTACTCTTCTCATCATCGTATTGTATGTGCAAAAAACATATTTATATGACTTATTTTATAATTTTATTTTAATTTATTTTGTATGTCAATATTTTTTATTTTCAATTTGAGTTTCGCATAAATGACAGCCTTTACAATAACTCATACTCTCTCCAAAAATAATCTCTAGTGTGTTCACAAATTGCTTATTTTTCATATATTTTGCTTGATGAATCAATAATTTCTTAGGACTAATCGTAATTAAGACATGCAAAATGAGATCTTCTCTTGTTAGCGTACTATCTAAAAGTAAATCTTTACAGTATTTCTTTATATAATGACTTGTTATATTAAGATGTTCTTTATTATAAAGTTGGATTTTTCCTTCTTTATTATAGACTATATGAATACACTCTTCTAAAGGAACCGCTAATAATGTTGCTTCTCTTAATAATCTAATAAAGCATACGACATCTTTTTTCGCCACATAATCTGCTACAAATTGCTCTAAGATGTCCTTTAGCAAAATCTTATATTTTTGTAAACGAAATTGCAACCAACCTTCAATATTTAAAGCACTTTTTTCTCTTAACTCTTTATAAATAGGTAAATAAACCCAGTAATAACTCGCATAAGATACGCCTTCTTGTCTACTAACATAATTATTTAAAAGAAAGGCTTCACTAATTTCCTTACGCTCACATGCTGTTAAGTCTTCTCTATTGCTTAGAAATTGATCACATACATTTTTAATCACACTTTTTTGAATGACATCGCAGATCACATGGGCAACTCCCTCATCACACTTTTCCTTATTGCCACTAAGCTTATAACTCATTTTAAACATCTTTGGTAAAGTACCGTTGATCAAAGTGACTTCACAAGTATAGATGATTTCGTCTTCTTGTAAAAACTCATTTATTTTATCCATTAATTCTTCTTTGAGGGTCTGGGTAAAAAACGCATAACAACACATAGCCACTACCTCAAAAAGGACTCTCTATAATAGTATATCCTTTAATGCTTGACATCTTGCATAAATACATCCATTTAAATATTTTCAATGATTTCTTCAAGTTCTTCTTTACTAAATAAATACTTATCATTGCAGAATGGACACACAAGTTCTGCTTTTCCATCTTGCTCTGCAATTTCCTTTAAGTCTTTTTTCCCTACACTAATAAGGGCTCTTTCCATACGATCTTTATTACAATCGCAGTGGAATGAAACAGGTGTTTCACCCATATACTCAACTTCACCTAGAAGCTGTTCAATCACATATTCAATGGATTGACCTTTTTCAAGCTTATCCGTTAAGTTTCCAAAATCCTTAAGCTTTTCTTCTAGTGCATCAATCGCCTCATCCTTAGCATCTGGAAGCACTTGAATGATAATACCGCCTGCTTGCTTAATGCTATAATCAACATCTACCAAAACCCCTAAAATGACCACTGAATTGGTTTGTTCAGATACCGCAAAATAATAAGTTAAGTCTTCTGCAATTTCACCAGTCAGCATCGGTACTTGACCTGAATAAGGCTCCTTTAGTCCTAAGTCCTTTACAACAGTCATATTGGCATTTCCGACTGCTCCACCAACATCTAGTTTACCAAGATAATTTAAGTGGGATTCAATCTGTGGATGATAAACATAACCTTTTACCTCACACTTCCCATTGCACTCTGTAATGATTCCCCCAATTGGGCCATCCCCTTTTATAATGATGCTGACTCTGTCTTCATCTCTTTTAAGCATGCTTCCCATCATAATATTAGCTGTCAGTGTTCTTCCTAATGCAGCAGATGCAACTGGAGTCGTTTGATGCTTTTTGCAAGCTTCATTCACAAGATTTCTTGTATTCGTCCCAAAAAATCTAAAGTTATTTTCTTTGTCGATTCCTCTTATTAAATAATCTTTTCTTTCTTTACTCATTTATCCTCTTCCTCTCTATCCCTATATCCTAATTGATTGCATTTAATCTTACGGTTTTCTCACCACATAAGTAACGCGTTCACTTATTTCACTTGCTTTATGATTGGTATAATTATCCCAAACTTCAATGCACTCTAAATTTGCTTTTTTTAACATTTCCTTTATAGCTTCTATACTATAAGCCTTTTGATAGTGATTTTCAATGGTTCTTTCATATTTTCCATCTTCTCCCTTAATGAAAAAGCTTACTTCATATTCATTCATTTCCTCTTCTTCATCATAGAAGTTTTCCCAAATATAGGCGGCCTCTTCCGTTTGATCTGCAAAAGTTTGACTGCCTAATATTTCTTTATATTTGTAAGCTGTATTCATATCAAAAATAAAAAGTCCACCTGAAATCAAATAACGACTGACTTGCTTAAAGGTATTTTGAATTTCTTCTGGTTCTGTTAAATAATTCAAACTATCACAGCAACTACAAATTAAATCCATTTCATCTTTTAATTCAAATTCTGCCATGTCCTGCATAGAATAAAATATAGATAACCCTTCTTCATAAGCATGATCTTGAGCAACCATCAACATCTCTGGTGAGCAGTCAATCCCTATCACTTCTTTTCCTTCTTTAGCAAAAAGCATTGTCATCTGACCTGTTCCACACCCTAATTCGCAAACTTTATTAACTTCTACTTTTAAAGTTTTCACTTTTTCTTTAATAAAGTCATGCCATGCTTCATAAGGTGTATCTTCCATAAAAAGATCATACACATTTGCAAACTCACTATATGCTTCCATATTTACACCATCCCTACATCATTTAAATCTTGAATGCTTCCTATTATTAAACTATATTCGTCTTTATCCTTGATATAAAAAAATTATTCTACTGATTTCAAATAGATTTTCTTTTATTTTTTACAAATTCTTAGTCACTAGACAATTTATTATACCTTATTTTATCTTTTTTTGCCTAGCACCCTTATCATTATCGAAAGATTTCATTTTATAAATAATTTTTTTAGTTGTATTTTTTTCGGCTTATGCTATGATAGCATTAATAAATGTTACATTTCACCTTTAATTCATACATACCAGCTTATGTAATATTTAAATTTTTATTATTTTTAGGAGAGTGATCATACTTTGGATCCATCGTTATCGGTACAAATTCTTTGTCTAGTTTTATTGCTACTTGCTTCAGGCTTTTTCTCAGCTTCTGAAACCGCACTGATGACACTTAGCAAACTAGACATACGCTACATGATTGAACAAAACATTAAGGGTGCCCAAAAACTAGATAAGCTTTTAGAAGACCCTAATAAGCTTTTAGGCTCCATTTTAGTTGGCAACAATCTTGTTAACATTTTAGCTTCCTCTTTAGCAACGATGATTGCCATTAATTTATGTGGCGGTGCTTCTAGTGGGATAGGTGTAGGTATTTCTACAGGTGTTATGACTTTACTTATTCTTGTATTTGGTGAAATTACCCCTAAGTCATTATCTACTCAAAATGCACAAAAAATTGCCCTACTTGTTGTTTCACCTATTTCAATGATTGTTAAAATTTTTAGCCCTGTGGTAAAAATCCTTATGTTTGTAACCAACTTAATCATTAAATTATTAGGGGGCAATGCAAGTGAAAATAAACCTTTTATCACAGCTGATGAACTCAAAACTATGGTGAACGTTAGTCATGAAGAAGGCGTTATTGAAACCGAAGAAAAAGAAATGATTAATAATGTGTTCAACTTTGGCACTTCTTGTGCAAAGGATATTATGATTCCTCGTACAGATATGGTGGCTATTGAAATTTCTGCCACTTATAGTGACATTATTGAACTCTATAGAAAAGAACAATTTTCTAGAATTCCTGTTTATGAAGAATCATTAGACCACATTGTTGGGATTTTGCATATTAAAGATTTAATACTTAATGATTTAGAACAATCTCAATTTAAAATAGAAACCTACTTAAGGGACGCTTACTTTGTCCATGAGTTTAAAAATAATGATGAGTTATTTAAAGAAATGCGTAGTCAAAAAATAGGCATTGCCATTGTCTTAGATGAATATGGCGGAACAGCTGGTCTTGTTAGTATGGAGGACTTAATTGAAGAAATTGTTGGTGATATTAATGATGAATATGACCAAGGCACGGAAGAAGTTATTAAGATTAACGAAGGTGAATATGTAGTAGATGGCAGCTCTCGTATTCCAGACATCAATGATGAACTTAATCTTCATATCACCTCTGACGATTTCGACTCAATTGGTGGATTTGTCATTGGTTTATTTGACCGCTTTCCAGATCAAGGAGAAGAAATTCATTTTAATGAGCTTACCTTTAAAGTCGAAGAAACCGTCAATAATCGTATTAATCGTCTCCGCATTATTATCAATGAAGCCAGTTAATAAAAACTTGGAACAATCGTTCCAAGTTTTTATTATGTTTTATTCTTGTTGTTCTTTCATTTTATTACGTTCACGCTTTTTATTGGCTACTTTCCCACCAATCTGCCCTGTTTCCTTAGCACTTAAAGCTTTCCAACCACCCATTTTAATCTTCTCTAATAGACCAAGCTCTTCTGCCACTTCGAGTTTCATTTTTTCTTGTTCGGATAATGCATCAAATAATTTTTCTTTATTATTAATTTCCTCTTTTTTCATAAGTATAATCTCCTCTACCCTTAAAATCTATTAGAGTATGCAACTTTTCATCACTTTTTATACATCTTGCATGGATATTTTACTCCTCTGTTTATTGACATCAAGGAAAACGGATTATCTTTTATTTATTATTGACTTTTTGATATTATGGGTATATATTTTATACAATAAAAAAAATTCATTGTAGAGGTGCAATTGCTAAGAGTAGACTTTTTGATTCTTTCAAGGGAAAATGATGAAAGTTAAAAGGAGTAATTGCCGAAGGAAGAAATAGCTTGGAATATTTTTTCCTGGTTGTATTGTTAAGAGCTATACAACTGTCATCCTTTATACTACAATAAGGATGGAGCGCTACGTATAATCATATCTGAATTTTTATTGTGATCGATGATTGTAGTAGCCAGCCTCTATGTGCTGGTTTTTTTATTGGCTTTTTTAGATAAGCTGCGTTTCTACTTTCTTAGAATAGACTATTACTAGCCGCATTTTATTTAAAATCTGCAAAAAATAACAAATAAACGGAGGATACTATTATGGCAATTTTTGAAGGCTCAGGTGTTGCAATTGTTACACCATTTTTTGAAAACGGAGACATTAATTTTGGTAAATTAGAAGAGTACATTGACTTTCAAATCGAAAATGGCACGGATGCGATTATTATTTGTGGTACAACGGGTGAAGCTTCTACAATGAGTGATGATGAACATCTTGAATGTATTAAAGTAGCTGTTGATCGTACAAAAGGCAGAGTTCCTGTTATCGCTGGTGCTGGAAGTAACGATACAAGACATGGTATTAATCTTACAAAACGTGCAAAGGCTCTTGGCGTAGATGCAACCCTTCAAGTAACCCCTTACTACAATAAGGCGACTCAAAAAGGACTCATTGAACACTTTACTGCTATCGGCCGCGAAGTTGACCTTCCAATGATTCTTTACAGTGTTCCTAGTCGTACAGGTGTTACAATTGCTCCTAAAACAGTCGCTGCGCTTGCTAAATATGATTTTATTCAAGGGATTAAAGAAGCAACTGGTAACATTTCTAATGTTGCTGAAATCGCTGCACTTTGTGGTACAGATTTCCCTATTTATTCAGGAAATGATGATCAAGTCCTTCCTATTTTATCACTTGGTGGTAAAGGGGTTATTTCTGTTCTTTCTAACGTTGCTCCAAAACAAACACATGATATGGTTCGATTATATTTAGATGGTCATAGAGAAGACGCACTACATATCCAATTAGAACTTTTACCTGTTATTAAAGCATTATTCTGTGAGGTAAATCCTATTCCGGTAAAAGCTGCACTTAATCTAATGGGTATGCAGGCAGGTCCTTGTAGACTTCCTCTTACTTCACTTGAGGAAGAACATATGCCTTTACTTAAACAAGCACTTATTGATGCTAAACTTTTAGGTTAATAGCTGCTAAAGAGCAAATGACACTTATGAAAGGATGAATGACATGACAAAAGTTATCATGCATGGTTGTAATGGAAAAGTTGGTAGAGCCATTACACGTTTAACGAAAGAACAAGACAATATCGAAATCGTAGCAGGAGTTGATCCTTACTTAGAAGTTCCTAACACTTATCCTGTTTTCCCAAATATTAATGAATGTAACATTGCTGCAGATGTCATTATAGACTTTTCAACTGCTCCTGCTGTTAGACCACTACTTGATTATGTAAAAACCAATCATATCCCTGCTGTTATCTGTACAACAGGTTTATTAGAAGAAGATATCGCTTATTTAAAAGAAGTTAGCAAAAGCGTGCCTATCTTCTTCTCTGCTAATATGTCACTTGGTGTCAACTTACTCATTTCTCTTGCTAAACGCGCAACTGAGATTTTAGGTACAAGTGGATTTGACATTGAAATCATTGAAAAGCATCATAATCAAAAGATTGATGCACCAAGTGGTACTGCATTGGCTATTGCAGACGCTATTAATGAAACGCTTAATAATGAATACACTTATCGTTATGATCGCACTCAGGTTCGTGAAAAAAGACCTAAAAAGGAAATTGGTATTCATGCCGTTCGTGGGGGCACCATCGTCGGTGAACATGACATCTTATTTGCTGGTAACGATGAGTTTATTACATTATCTCATCAAGCGACTTCTAAAGAAGTTTTTGCTACAGGTGCCATTAAAGCTGCACAATTTTTAGCGGATAAAGCGCCTGGTTTATATAATATGGATCATTTATTAAATGCATAGTGCATCACAAGAAGGCTGTAAACTTTTCCTTGAAGAAACCTTAAAAAGAATGTCTTCTAACCAATAACTCAAAAAAATCCAAAAGACTATTTCATCATAATCTTTTGGATTTTTTAATTAATATTCTATTCCAGCTCTAGCTGTAATGCCTTTATCCATTGGATGCTTAATATTTTCAATACAACTAATATAATCTGCTCTTTCGGCAATACTATCTGGCAAATCTCTTCCTGTTAAAACAAGCTCCACATCATCGGTCTTATTATCAATCAGCGCACACACTTCTTCCTCTGATGCAAAACCTAAATGAATGGAATTTAGGATTTCATCTAAAATTAAAACATCACATTGTCCAGTATCCATCACTTTACTTGCAAACTTAAGCGCATTACTTGTTTCACTTTTAAGTTCCTGCTTTTCTTCTTCATTAAGCTGCCAAGTAAATCCTCTTCTTTTCTCAAAATGAAAAATCTTAAAATTAGGCTCTAATGCTTTAATCACGCTGCATTCACCTGTGGCATCATGCTTTAGAAACTGTATCATCATAACTTTGTAGTTATTCCCTATCGCCCTAATACCTAGTCCAATAGCAGCGGTTGTCTTCCCTTTTCCTTTGCCATAATAGACTTGGACAAGTCCGTTTTCCATCTTATTTCCTCCTCAGTTTTCAATCCTATATCATAAAGTTTTGTCCATATTGCTTAAAGTAATTCACACATACTTTATAGTTTGGCATCACTTCTTCAATGCTTTGCCAAAATGCTTTGCTATGATCAAAATGCTTAAGATGCATAACTTCATGCAAAACAACATATTCAATCATTTCTTTTGGTGCACACATTACTTTTAAATTAAAAGATAAATTACCTTTGGATGAGCAGCTTCCCCATCTCGTCACTTGGTTACGAATAGTTATTTTATGATATTGCACGCCAATCTTCTTTGCATAAAAATCAGCCAATCCAGTGAGTTGTTCTTTTGCCTGTTTTCTAAAAAATTTTTCTACTAATTGCCTTTGTACTTCTTCACTACCATCTGAAACAATTATAAAGCCTTTATCATTAAAGTCAATGCTAAACTTTTTCAAAGATGTCTTAATCCGCTTAATTTCTCTATATTCTCCCATATAAAGTATTTTTCCTGTATAATACCAATCCTGCGTTTCAATCAGCTTCTTCTTTTTATCCAAAGTCTCTAAAATCCAAGCTTCTTGTTTAGTCACTAACTGCTGAATTTGTTTTTTAGTCATATAAAGTGGAACCTTAACAATAATATTCAATTTTGCATCGATACTAATCGTTGCTGTCTTTCTTCTTTGCTTGATGACTGTGTAGTCCATCTTTTAAATAGATCCTTTTCTTAGTTTAAATTGCCTTCCTATCTTTTCCTTATGCATTATATCACATCTTTATCCCTTACCCTATACATAAATACATTTTTCCCCATATTAAAAAGGCTAATGCTTTCCCTAAATGATCTGTTCATTTTCGGAATCATTAGCCTTTTTAATATGACACTCTATTATTTTTCTTCTAAAACCTGCTCACTTTCGTCAATGCTTTCTTGCAGCTCTATTACTTCTTCATCTATCCTGTCAAGCTTATTAATTGAAATTTCATAGGCTGTTTTTATAATAGTTTCTCCTGTTTCTAATTTCTTTTGATAAATCCTACTTTGAATACGTCCCCAAATCTTAATGTGATCGCCTACTTCAAGACTTTGTGCAAATCTTGCCGTTCTTCCCCATGTAATACATGGAATATAGTCAGACTTATGATAGGCTCTATTGACTGCTAAATGTAAATCGGTTATTTCCCTACCAAATGGAGTGGTTCTATAAACTGGTTTCTTGCATAGGTAGCCATTCAAATAAATATGGTTTTTGCTTTTAGATAATTCAGCAGCTGATACTTCTTTCATTTCTAAACAAAAAACAGTAAGAATCAGCCTATTCTTTCCTTCAGAATATTGATTATAAGAACGCAGTTGACCTTGAAGTTCAAATGTTTTTCCTATAATACTCCCATAATTAGGCAATAACCTTTCAGAGATCGTAATTGGTAATACATCATATGAATTGCTTAATCTAGGTATATGTAAATCAAAGCTATAGAATCCCTCTCCATATACTTTATGACTAAACTTTGCTTCACTTACAATCTTTCCAATTAAAATAACCTCATTATTTTCTGTTTTGTGCTCTATCATCCTACCCTCTCCTTGTCTTTGTTTGTTCTTTAACGAGTTTGTCTTCTATAAATTCTATTCTGAAATATTCTCAAATATACCTATGTCTTTACAAAAATCATGCACACCTTTTATGCCTTCCACATAATATATAGTAGTCATGAAAATTGACTATCATCACGATCCACAAAGTGAGGCAACGAATCTTATGGAACCTACTACTCTAACACTCATTATGTCACTAAAAAAAGACTTGATTAATCTTATTGAAGCAAATGACTTTAACTTACTCTCTCCAGAAGTTATTGAATTAAGTTGTAAAATTGATCGTTTGATGTTGCCCTTATTCAAACATCAGCAAAAAAACAATTTCCCTATTTAATCATTGTAAAACCCTAATTAATTTGTTTAAATAAAACGAAGAGGCTATGGCTTAATTGCTATAACCTCTTTCATTTATTGTAAATATTGTCTTCCTTCATGATCTAAAGCATAGTTTTCTTTATAGATTAATTGGCTAATAGGGACGATTTCATAACCTTTTTCTTTAAGTCCTGTAATGATTTTAGGCAAAGCTTCTGCTGTATGTTTTGCGCCATTATGAAGTAAAATAATAGAACCATTTCCTAAATGCTTATGTGCTAATACTTTCTGAACAATCGTAGGCGCATCATATCCCTTCCAATCAATCGAATCCACATCCCACTGAATCGTATGATAACCACATTCTTTAGCCGCTTCTATCACTGTATTATTATATTCTCCATAAGGTGGTCTATATAAGTTACAGTCTATACCTGCTAATTTCTTTATTTCTTCATGTGCTGCTAATAAGTCTTCTTTAATTTTCTCTTTACCCATTTGATTAACATGAGGGTGTTTATTAGAATGATTGGCTACATCATGTCCTTCCTCGGCAATTCGTTTGACTAAATCAGGATATTTTCTCATCCAATCCCCTACCATAAAAAAGGTGACTTTCACATCATGCTCTTTTAAGGTATTTAATATTTTATCGGCATCCTCATCTCCCCAAGCTGCATCAAAGGTAAGGGCTACCTTCTTTTCTCCTTTTGTATCTACACAATATATAGGGAGTTTTTTATCATTTAACTTAGAGGCTTCTATCACCTTAAAACAATTTCTATCCTCCCGGCTCACTAAAGTAAGTGCGGAAATACAAGGTCCTAGTAATGAGAGCACTGCTAAAATGAGGGCAATCCATTTCTGTAGTTTTCTTTTTTGCCTACTTGATATTTTCAAAGTAAGACCTCCTATTTGATATTCTGTCCTCCTTATTATCTTCAATTTATTGTTCTTTATTCCCTTTTAACTCCCAGTACCCTTCACCACAAGGCGTTAGTATTTTAAAAATAGATTGCTCCTTCTTCTTAGCTTCAAAAATGACATCTGCTTCTTTAATATGGCACTCTCCTAAAAACTTAGTAAAGCACTCATAGTCATGTGCCAAAATATAATCTGAATGAGGACGAGAATGTACATGAGGTGTACCTGTTGATAAATGATATTTGTCTGGTGGATAAGCCATAATCAGCTTTTTAACCTTTCCCTCTTCACTAGGATGACAGCGATCATGATGATAATCATAAACCCACTTTAGACATCTTGGCTCACAGATTTCCACCACTTCTTCTACGTTATAAGTTTTATCATCATTTTCAATCGAAATAAGATTTTGATTTACGTAGCTTAAATTCGTTTTAAAGCGTGCTATCGCACTTACCTTATCGCCATAACTGCCACCCACATGAATGACTACGTTATGTCCATTTAATGCTTTAATCCATTCTGTTTGGGTGTTAATCTCTTCTACCGAACGTCTAACAACGTCTGCTTTTGGGCTAGATAACACATTAAATTGACTAGGATGAATACTGAGTCTTAAATGGTACTGTTCGACCATTAATCTAATTGCTGCCAAATGCGTATACATCTCCTCATTATTAAGTACTTTTTCCTCATAAAGTGACTTAATATACGGTTTTGTACAAAATGGCACTAAATCTGAACTTATTCTATAAACATAAATATGGTGTTTAATATTCTCCTCCACAATTTTTCTAAGTAAACGAATATTGTGCCAAATCACTTCTGTTATTTTATCTTCTTCTTTGTTCTCTACTGCCGCTAAACGATAATTTCTAAACGATTCTTTTAATGATAAATTAATGCATGCATAGCCTGCTCTTATCTTGATGGATTGCATCTTTTCTCCTTCACCTTTATTCTTAGCTCATTTTTCTTTATCATATGCTTTTTGCCGTCATTTTACACATAAAGAAAAGGCTTACTGCAATTTCTTACAGCAAGCCTTTTCTTATTAAAACTTAAATTTTAAATTAAAGGACTCTCTTATATCCAATAATTGGAGCGTCTCCTCTTTGATAAACTGGTGCAATACATACGCTTTGCCCTGGTACGGGTGCATGAATCACTTGATCATTTCCTATGTACATAGAAACGTGACAAACACTTCCATACCCATAGAACACTAAGTCTCCTGGTTGTAACTCATTTCTTGATACTTCATAACCATTACAAGCATATTGGTCTCTTGAAGATCTTTGAAGATGAATTCCAAAATTATTATAAACTTGTTGAACAAATCCTGAACAATCTACACCTGAAGTTAAACTATTGCCACCACTTACATAAGGTGTCCCAATAAATTGTTTTGCAAAAACTGCTACTTCTTCACCTTTTAAAGTGCTCACATTTTCACTTATCACTTCTTCTAGATTTTCTACTTTATTTTCGCTTTCTAATGATATATAATTACGTTCTACATAAACTTTTTGATTATCAATCAGTAATTCACAAAAGCCACCTTCTACATTTTCATTATTTACTTCAAAGTTTTCACCTTCATAAACCCAATAAAGAGATTGTGATTGATATTCGGGTAAGCTATATACGTGTGTTGTTTTATTAATTGTTCCCATCTGTGCTGCCATCAGATTGCTACAGCATCCTGTTACTACTGCTACACTCATTATCATTTGTAAAAACTTTTTTCTCATAATTTCCCCCTGTGCATGAACTAATCTGTTACTCTTTTTATTCCCATAATTGGCTTTCCATAATGTAAGCTACTCATAACAATTCCTGTTGATTCATCATTGGCATGTATAATCTGGCCATTTCCAGCATAAATTGCCACATGATTAACCGTTCCACGTCCATAACATACAATATCACCAGGCATGATATCTGCTTCACTTACAAAACGTCCACTATTTGCATATTGATCTCTTGAACTTCTTCCTACTGAAATGTTAAAGTGCTTCATAATTTGTTGTGTAAACCCTGAACAATCTACACCACTTTTCAAACTATTTCCGCCATATACATATCTGCCACCTAAAAATTGCTTGGCATAGGCAACAATTTCTTCTCCCTTACCCGCAGTTTTGCTTTCTTCCATAATATTTGAAAGCTTTGATTCATCTATGCTTGTGTTGTAGATATAACCTACCGTATCATCTACTTTAA
This sequence comes from uncultured Cellulosilyticum sp., assembly GCA_934725855.1. Lineage (GTDB taxonomy): Bacteria > Bacillota > Clostridia > Lachnospirales > Cellulosilyticaceae > Cellulosilyticum. Next base: position 67,172 of record CAKVCL010000010.1, read on the forward strand.
CCTTATAAAAATTATCTCGCCTAGCAAGTACCATTACCATATCGCCTTCATTTACTCTTCCTAATACTTCAGCCTTCTGACTTGTATTATTAATAATGGCTGCATTTGTATTAGCTGTTGTAATGGTTCCTTGAAGTTTTACTAAGCTTTTACTGACTAGGTCATTTTTTTCGCCATTTACACGAATTAAGTAGTTATATTCATCTTCATCTAAAATGCTAACCCCTGTACCTGATGATTTAACGACTTGACTACCTTCTATATCAAAGAACATATCTTGAGTTAATGTTCCATATACTGCTGCTTGTGTTGGCATGACTAATGTAGCTACTATTGTACCTATTAATAAAAGCTTACGATATTTCATAATGTCCTCCCTGATTGTCCTTTGTATTTATAAATTCTTTATACTTATTAAACTATTTTTATAATTGTTAACTAATTGTTACAAATCAATTATATATTTATCACATTATCATGTCAACTTGAAATTTGGCAAAAAATCAAAAAAACCTAAAAGTCAATGATAACTTTTAGTTTTTTTTACTAATATTACTGAACCTCAAATTTAAATGTTGTATGTTGTTTATAAATATCATTTGGCTTTAAAGTAACATTTTGTCTACCTACCTCATTGTATCCAATGGCAGGCTTCTGAGTTTCTAAACATACGGCATATCTATTTTTTTGCACAGCACCATTTGATAATACAAGAGGATAATTAGCATGATTCATCGTATAGACCACAACACTTGGTTCAGAAGTTGTCACAGACATTTTTCTTTTTGAAATAGAATCGTAAAGAACAATCGCATCTTTTCCTGGATTCAGTTTCCATGCGTGGTCATAACCACATCCATTCTTTAAATGGACATTTTCTTTATTAATATCTTGTCCTATGCATTTTGAACCTCTAAAATCAAAAACCGGTTCATCATCTAAAGCAATCATCTTTCCAGTAGGAATGAGTTCATCATCTAGCTCATAAATTTCGTCACTATTAATATAAAGATTATGTGCTAATACATCACGCTTTGCTTCACCTGATAAGTTAAAATATGCATGATTGGTTAAATTGATAATGGTTTCTTTGTCAGTCGTCGCTTCATAATCAATGGCTACACAATTATCATTGGTTAATATGTACGTTACTTTTACATTAACATTACCAGGAAAACCTTCTTCTCCATCTTTACTCAAATAGGTCATTTCTAAACAAATTTGATTTTCTTCATTAACAATCTTCCCTTGCCAATCCTTTGTATGAAAACCATTGATTCCACCGTGTAGGGTATTTTTAAAGGTGTTGATTGGAAAATGATACGTTTTTCCAGCAATTGTGGCTGTCCCCTTATAAATACGGCCTGCAATACGTCCTACAATTGCTCCAAAATTACCTGGATGGACTTCGTAAACATTTAAGTCTTTCCAGCCTAAAATAACATTTTCATAATGTCCTTCACCATCTGGCGCTGTAATCTTGGTTAAAGTCGCCCCAATGCTAATAACTTCCACTTCCATGCCTTTATCATTTTCTAAGGTATACTTAACCAGTTCCCTTCCAGAATTTAATCTAATATTTTCAACTTTGCTTTTCATCTTTTAACCTCCGTCATCTATTCTCCTTATTGTATTTATGCATATCCTACTTTATCTTACAGCAACTTTCCCTAATCATCAATTTTGTTGGAATTAAAATTTTTTTAGGAATCTCTCTTTTTCCCGTCATACGCTCTAATAATGTTTCAACAGCCGTTTCGCCCATAAAATCCATATGCACTCTTACTGTCGTTAAGCTAGGCACTAAAAATTGTGAGGTATAGATATCATCAAACCCTATTAAGCTAATTTCTTCACCTGGCTTTAGTCCCGCTTCATAGATTGCTTTATAAGCACCCACTACCATCGGATCACTTGCCACAAAATAAGCTTTTGGGAAATGTGGCATCTGCAAATAGGTTTTCATCAGCCTATAACCTTCCTCCGGTAAAAATTCACCTTTTAAATGCCATTCTTTATGACTAATATTTTTTTCTTTAACAAATTCATTAAAGGTCAGCTCACGCTCATCTGCTATGCTTTCTCCATCAATAAATTCTTCGCCACCAATATAGCCTATCTCTTGGTGACCTAAATCTAATAAATAACTTAATGCCTTACTTACCCCATTTTTATAATCTGTAAGCACCGCATCAAACTTTTCTTCATCTGGTGATGAATCAATAAATACAATCGGTAATTGATAATGACTAAGTACCTCAATGCTGTTTTCACCAAATTTGCCAATAGCAATAATTCCATCCATATTTTTATTGCCCGTTTCATTCATCATTAATCGCTGAAACTGTATTCCTAGTTCATCGCATTTTCGTTCCACCGCAATACGAATGGCTAAATAATAAGGGTCTTTGATTTCCTGCTCCTTGGTATACCAATGCGCAATACCGATGGTTAGTACTTTTTGCTTTTTCTTTCTATGTGAGCTTTTATAATTGAGTTCTTCAGCAATTTCAAGAATACGCTTTCTTGTTTCTGCAGAAACATTTAGGGTTTCATCAAAATTAAGTACTCTTGAAACAGTTGCTATAGAAACACCCGCTTGATTTGCCACCTCATGAATCGTAGCCATCTTTCCCTCCTATTTATATGTTTTAATGCTTTCTTTATATTATAGGCTACAATGGATTTTATATCAAATCAAAATTTTAGTAAAAATATTGATTTATTTTACTAAAATGCTATAATCAACTTATCAATACTTAAGGAGGCTGCTATGATTATAAAATCTCTTAATCAAATGTTTGAAAGTCAATTTAACGAACACCCTTCTACTCATTTCTTTGCACCTGGTCGGGTTAATCTTATTGGTGAGCATATAGACTATAATGGCGGATTAGTATTTCCTTGTGCGATTACTAAAGGAACCTATGCAGCTGTTTCCCCTCGCCATGATCAATCCTTCCATTTATATTCTGGGAATTTCAAAGACTTAGGCGTAAGTGTCTTAACTCTCTCACAATTAGAAATTCTTCCCGAAGACCGTTGGACACACTATGTTAAAGGCGTTCTTTCTGTGTTACTTAATAAAGGGTATTCTATTCCTTTTGGTCTTAATATTGCAGTCTATGGCGATTTACCTAATGGTGCAGGTCTTTCTTCATCTGCTTCATTAGAACTTCTTTTCTGCAAAATCTTTGATACATACTATCATCTTAATTTAGAACCTACCCAAATGGCACTTATCGGAAAAGAAGTAGAAAACAACTATATTGGTGTGAATAGCGGCATCATGGACCAATTTGCCATTGCGCTAGGCAAAAAAAATACAGCTTTACTTTTAAACTGTGATACCAGACACTACGAATATAAACCTTTTGATATGAAGGGTTATGAACTCGTTATTATGAATACGAATAAACGTCGCGAGCTCTCAGACTCTAAATACAATGAACGTTTTAGTGAATGCCAGACAACATTAGAACTTCTTAAAGCACACTATCCTATCCATCATCTTTGTGATCTTCAGGTAAAAGATCTTCATGATATTGAAAAATTAGGGATAAATGATACACTTATGAAAAGACTGCGTCATGTGGTTTCTGAAAATGAACGCGTCATTGAATCTACTCAGTGTCTAGCCCAAAATGATTTGATAACTTTTGGTAAACTATTAACCGCTTCACATCTATCTTTAAAATGTGACTATGAAGTAACAGGCATCGAGCTTGATACTTTAGTAGACTCTGCACTAAATGCTGGTGCAATTGGTGCACGCATGACAGGTGCTGGCTTTGGCGGATGTGCGATTGCCCTTGTTCCTTGCTCCTTGGTGGATTCTTTTATTGAAAAAGTAGGAAGCACTTATAAAGAAGTCATTGGCTATGAAGCCTCTTTCTACCCCGCTACTATTGGTGATGGTCCTATTATGCTTTAATCCATCATATCCAGTTGTATTTTTTAGCTCATACTATAATCTATTTGTATCTAGGGAGGTCTAATTTATGAAAATTATTGTTGTAGGTGGTGCCGGTTATATTGGTTCTCATGCCGTTAAACAACTATTAGAAAATGGAGATGAAGTAGCTGTTATTGATAGCTTACAAACAGGTCATATTGAAAGTGTGCCTTCTCATATTCCATTTTATAATGTAGATATTCGCCATAAAGATGCGCTTAAAGCTGTTTTTGAAAAAGAAAAACCAGATGGGGTCATTCACTTTGCAGCAAATTCTCTTGTAGGTGAATCCATGACAAACCCTCTTAAATATTATAATAACAACGTGGTTGGAACAGAAACACTTCTTGAAGTATTAGTTGAAACAGGCGTTAAAAACATCGTCTTTTCTTCTACGGCTGCCACTTATGGTGAAGTGACTGAAATGCCTATTAAAGAAACCACTCCAACGAATCCAACCAATACTTATGGTGAAACGAAATTAGCGATTGAGAAAATGCTTAAATGGACACATGGTGCCCATGACTTAAACTATGTTTGTTTAAGATACTTCAATGTAGCAGGTGCCGATGCAAGTGGCACAATTGGTGAAGCCCATACAACGGAAACTCATCTTATTCCACTTATTTTACAAGTTCCTCTGGGTCAAAGACCTCATATCACTGTATTTGGAACAGATTATCCAACAAAAGATGGCACTTGCATTAGAGACTATATTCATATTACGGATTTAGTCGATGCTCATATTTTAGCATTACGCTACTTAGTAAGTGGTGGGCAAAGTGATATCTTTAATCTAGGCAGCAGCACAGGATATTCTGTATTTGAAATGATTGAGGCTGCTAGAAAAGTAACAGGTCATCCTATTCCATTAGAAGAAGGTCCAAGACGTGCTGGTGACCCTGCCCTTCTAATTGCTTCTTCTGAAAAAGCAAAAAAAGTACTGGGATGGCAGCCTAAATTCACCAATATCGAAGACATCATCGCTTCAGCTTGGAAATGGCATAAAAATCATCCCAATGGATATCAAAAATAGGAGCGCTGCCAATGAATAAACTTTATAGCTTAATCGACCGTTTAATCGAAATCAATCTTCAAAATGAACTGATTACTTCTAGAGATTGTATTTATATGCGTAATCGTTTATTAGCTACTTTTAATGAAGTATCTTATACGCCATGTCCAGTAGCTACTGGTGATTTATATGAAACATTAGATAACCTTTTAGAAATAGCGATTTCAAAAGGCCTTATAGAAGATACCCTTTCTCAGAGGGATATCTTCTCTAGTACCTTAATGGGCTTATTCTTACCTATGCCCTCTCTTGTGGAAGCTCATTTTTGGTCACTTTATAAAGAAGATCCAAAGGCTGCCACTTCTTATTTTTATCATTTAAGTCGTCATGCAAATTATGTAAAAGCAAATCGTATTGCGAAAAATATCTCTTTTTCTTCCCCTTCACCTTATGGGGCTTTAGATATTACCATCAATTTATCTAAACCAGAAAAAGATCCAAAAGATATCGCAAAGCAAAAGACGATGACTAGCACGACTTATCCAACTTGCTTATTATGTATCGAAAATGAAGGTTTTAGTGGAACTAGTACACTTCCTGACCGAGCGAATCATCGCATGATTCACTTAAATCTCAATCATAAAGATTGGATGCTGCAATACTCCCCTTACCTCTATTATAATGAACACTGCATTTTACTTTCAGCAAAACATGAACCGATGTCACTTACTAAAAATAGCTTTTACAATCTGCTTCATTTTGTAGAGCAATTTCCTCACTACTTTATTGGTTCAAATGCTGACCTACCTATTGTAGGGGGTTCTATATTGTCTCATGAACATTATCAAGGTGGCTGTTATGAGTTTCCTATGCATCGTGCAAGTGTCATAGAGACCTTTACTTTAACCAATTATCCATCTCTTACTTGTAAAATTCTAAATTGGCCACTTTCTTGTTTATCTATTTCAGGTGCTTCTTTAGAAGAAGTTGCCGAATGTACCAACTTTATTTACGAAAACTGGAAAGGCTACTCAGATGAGGCAGTACATATCTTAGCAGAAACTCATGGCACAAGACACAATACGATTACACCAGTTGCCCGAAAACAAAATGGTCAGTATGTCATGGATATTGTCCTACGTAATAACCGTACAGATGATGAGCACCCTCTTGGTATTTTCCATCCTCATGAAGATGTTCAGCATATTAAAAAAGAAAATATCGGCCTCATCGAAGTCATGGGACTTGCTATCTTACCTGCAAGACTTAAAAATGAACTTGAAGACATTAAAGCTTATATTTTAGGACAAAAACAAGAAGTAGCTCCTTATCATACAATTTGGGCTAATATCCTTAAATCAAATTATTCAAAGAATCAAGATATTGATGCCTATGTTCAAAATGAGCTTGGCAAAAAATTTACGCGTGTGCTTGAAGACGCTGGGGTCTTCAAAATGACCCCAGAAGGCATTGCTCATTTTAAACAATTTATAGAAACTTTAAATCCATAATATTCTATGGTTTATTTTACTAAAAATGGAGCATATCATTAGTTGTTCATCCAATCACAGCTAATGACAGCTCCATTTTTTTAATACTATTATCACTATGCCTTAACTTTATTAAGCCATTCCATTTGGCTCACCTCATGTGAATCAGATCCATATACATAAGGTAGATTATAGGCTTTAAACACTTCTAAAAGCTTCCCTGAAGGATAGGCTTCTCCACATTTTGTTTTCCTAAGTCCTGCAACATTTAAATCAAAAGCATAGTCTTTATCTCTCATATTTTGAGCAATTTCTTCGAATAGTCCCTTATCATCATAAACGAGTGGCCATCTTTTCTGAAAAATACGTACTAAACTAGGATGTCCTATACGTTTTGGTTTATATAGCCCCAAATCTGACCTAATAGACTTAAGAAGGGTTTTAAAGTATAAATCATAAACATACTCTATTTGCCCTAATTTACTTAATAAGCGTTCTACATCCACTTCGTAATCAATCGCATAATACTCATCTTCATACTTAACAAAATGAGTCGATAAAATACTATCCTCTATCTTAGCCCCATATTGGTTAAGCATCCTTTTGATTTCTTCTTCACGTCCATCGATATAATCTACTTCAAAGCCTTTATTAATTTTAATTTTTCCACTGTATTTCCTCTTAACGTTTTCTATCGCTTCAAAATATGGCAGTATGTCCTTTTCATCTAATGCACATTCTGCTTCAAATTGTGGATCACAAATATGCTTTGGTAAAGGAAAGTGTTCCGTAAAGCTTATTTCTTCTAACCCTAGGCTGATTGCTTTTTGGACATAAGCCTCTAACTCATCTTTTGAACCATGTGGACAAAATGGTGTGTGCATATGACCATCTCGCTTAATCTCACTAGTAAGCATCTTTCTTCCTCCCCTAAATCACTTCTATAAACTCACTACTTATCTAGCTCATGAAATGAGCTTCTCTCTATGATTTCTTTATTAAATCATTCGTTTTATTCTTCTTCAAGAATCATAGAGGTAAAAGGTTTAAGTTTTACTTTATATTGTCCATTAGTACAAGTTACTTTTTCCTCTGGATTTAGCAAATTTACAAGTGCTACTTGACGCATAGCTTTAAATTCGAGCTCCATTTCTTGTTCTTGTAAGTTAAGTGCCACATAAACTCTTTTATCCCCTAATACTCTGGCAAAAATAAGCTGCTGATTTCTAACTACTACTTGTTCATAGCCCCCCTCTTGTAACACAATATTCTGAGCACGAATGGCTGCCAGCTTACTAATATGCTCTACTAAGCTTTGATCTTTTGCAAGCATCTCTTCTAAATTTAAGTTAGGTCGAAGACTCTTATCAGAGCCACGTTCTTTTTTACCTTCAATGGCCCATTCACTACCATAGTAAACACTTGGTATCCCTGGCATTGTAAAAAGCACGGTATACACATTTTGAAGGTGTGCTTTTTCTCGTAAAATACTGCCAATACGCTCTACATCATGATTATCTACGAAGTTATATAATTTTAGTCCTTCACATAACCCACCTTTTCCAAAAAGACGATTCATGGAATAGTTAATTTCAAAGTAATTTTTGTCATTATGACTTGAATAAATGCCTTTATAACATTCATAATCTGTGGTTGAATGAAGCAAGTCACTTCCAATTAATCGTCTATAGTCTCCGTGAATCATTTCACCCATCAGCCAAAAATCTTCTTTTTGTGAGTCGGTAAAATGTCTTAATGCACTTAAAAAGCCTTGGTCGATACAATAAGCTACATCTAGCCTTAACCCATCAATTCCAAACTCTTCAATCCACATCTTAATTGCTCCAAAAAGATAATCTCTTACTTCCCCATTCCATACATTCAGTTTGACTAAATTATAGTGTCCTTCCCACGCTTCATAACTAAATGGATCACCATAAGGGGTAGAACCTTCAAAATTTACATTACAGAACCAGTCTTTGTATCTTGATTCTTGCTTTTTCATGAGCAAATCTTTAAAAGCAAAAAACTCCCTACCTACATGATTAAATACCCCATCTAAAATAATATGAAAGCCATCCTCATGAAGCTTTTTACAAACGGCTTTAAAGTCCTCATTGGTTCCAAGTCTTTTATCTAGCTTATAGTAATCGGTTGTATCATAACCATGACTCACCGCTTCAAACAATGGACTAAATAAAATCGTATTCACCCCAAGTGTCTTTAGATGGCCTTCCCATTCTAATACTTTCTTAATTCGATTTGTAGGTTGTATCGCTTCATTATTTTCATCTTCGGCACCACAAAATCCTAATGTAAAAATATGATAAATAGATGCCTCATTGATCCAATTTTCCATTTTCAATCTCCTCCCTATTAACCAATCTTTGTTTTACCTAACTTTATGTCATTTTCTATCTTTATTATAGCAGTTTGGTTTACTTTTTTCATCAATCAAAAAAGGTTATTACTTACCAGAAGTAAATAATAACCTTTTTTCTATTTCACTAAATGGCACGCTACAAAGTGCCCTTTTTCAACTTCTTTCCATTCTGGTCTTTGCTTCTTACAAGCACTCGTTGCTTTTAAGCATCTTGTACAGAATGGACATAAATCTGGAGGATCAATAGGACTTGGAATTTCACCCTCCACTTTTATTCTTTCTCTTGTCTTTTCAATCTCTGGATCTGGAATTGGGACAGCAGAAAGCAGAAACTGCGTATATGGATGTAATGGATTTTCACTTAACGTATCACTATCAGCAAGTTCCATCATTTGTCCTAAATACATAACTAAGATACGATCTGAAATATAACGTACCATAGATAAATCATGGGCAATAAATAAATACGTTAATCCTAATTGTTCTTGTAATGATTTAAGTAAATTAACTACTTGTGCTTGAATCGATACATCAAGTGCAGAAATCGGTTCATCACAAACAATAAATTCTGGTTCAACGGCAAGTGCCCTTGCAATCCCTACACGTTGCCTTTGTCCACCACTAAACTCATGGGGGAATCTAGAAGCATGTTCTTCATTAAGTCCAACGAGTTCAAGAAGCTCTTTAATACGTTCATGTCTCTTTTCCCCTTTAGCTAAGCCATGAATATCAAGAGCCTCGCCAATGATGTCTTCAATCGTCATTCTTGGATCTAGAGAAGCATATGGATCTTGGAAAATAATTTGCATGTTTTTGCGAATTTCTTTTAGTTCTTTCTTAGATAAATGATACACGTCCTTATCTTTAAAAGTAACCCTTCCCTCTGTTGGCTCATATAATCTCAGCACAGTACGTCCTGCTGTTGATTTTCCACAACCACTTTCTCCAACCAATCCTAAGGTTTCACCTTTATGTAATTCAAAACTTAAGCCATCTACAGCTTTTAATGTGCCACTGCCTACATTAAAATGCTTTTTTACATTTTCTACTTTTAATAAAACTTCATTATTTTCCTTACTGTTCGCCATAATGTTCCTCCTCTAGCCTTTGCTTTGACCATTTTTCTTTTGGCACATAGGATGGTTCAGCCAGCAAGCAGATTGTAGTGTTCCCCCCACATTCTGCATAGCTGGCATATGTTCTTCACATACACGCATTGCTTCATTACAACGTGCATAAAATGCACATCCCTTTGGAGGCGCAAATAAATCTGGAGGTGTTCCAACAATCGTAGTGAGTGCTTCTTTACGACTCATATCCATCCTTGGTACAGCACTTAAAAGTCCTTTTGTATAAGGGTGCGTTGGATGTTTAAAGATTTCTTCAACGGTTCCTTGTTCTACAATTTGCCCTGCATACATGACCACCACGCGATCACACATTTTGGCAACAACCCCTAAATCATGTGTAATCAGCATAATAGCCATGCCAACTTTTCTTTGAACGTCTTGTAATAACTCTAAGATTTGAGCTTGAACCGTTACATCAAGTGCCGTGGTTGGTTCATCTGCAATAATGAGTTTTGGACTACAAGCTAAGGCAATCGCAATCATTGCACGTTGTCTCATCCCACCACTAAATTCATGTGGATACTGCTGCATACGTTTGCTTGGTTCTGACATCGCCACAAGCTGGAGCATGCGTTCTGCCTCCGCATAAGCATCTTTTTTACTCATGCCTTTATGTTCAATTAAGACCTCCATAATCTGCTTTCCTATTTTTTGTGTCGGGTTGAGTGTCGTCATAGGGTCTTGGAAGATCATGCTAATACTATTCCCTCTAATAGACTGCATTTCTTTTTCTGTCTTCTTAAGTAAATCTTCGCCTTCAAATAGAATACTTCCTTGTTTATACATGGCAGGAGGTGTTTTTAAAAGTTGCATAATGGATTGAGAAGTCACACTTTTTCCACATCCAGATTCTCCTACTATACCAACACATTCCCCTTTACCAACCTCAAAGTTAATACCACGTACAGCTTTAACTTCTCCTGCATAGGTTCTAAAGGATACATGTAGGTCTTTAACTTCTAATAATTTATCTGTATCACTCATTTTCCTCATTCTCCTTTATTTTCTAAGTTGAGGGTCTAACGCATCTCTTAAACCATCTCCAAATACGTTAAAGCCAAACATCGTTAATGAAATTAAAAAAGCAGGGAAGAAAAGTTGATAGGCAGCACCTGTAAATAAACCCGTTAAGGCATCATTAGCCATTGAACCCCAACTTGCCATAGGTGCAGATATTCCTAAACCTAAAAAGCTTAATGTAGCCTCAGCAAAAATAGCACTTGGTACAGATAAGGTTAAATCAACCAATATAGGTCCCATTGTATTTGGAATCAAATGTTTTCTTAAACGCCACATCATACTTCCACCTAACGCTTCTGATGCTTTAACGTAATCATTTTCTTTAAGCTGAAGCACTTGACCTCTTACAAGTCTTGCAGTCCCAATCCATCCCGTTGCTACAAGAGCAATAATCATTGGTAAAAGTCCTGCACCTAATAAAACCATCATTAAAATAACAATTAACATATAAGGAATACTATAAAAAATTTCTGCAATACGCATCATAATATTATCTACTCTACCACCAAGGCTTCCTGATATTCCTCCATAAATGGCACCAATGACAAACTCAATGCCTGTTGCTAAAAATCCTACTAATAATGAAATACGGGCACCATACCATGCTCTAGTCCATAAGTCCCTTCCGAGCCCATCTGTTCCAAACCAATGCTGGGCACTTGGTGCTAAGTTACGTCCTTTTAAAGATTGTGCATCATATGAATATTGACTAAGTATAGGTGCAAAAATGGCCATTAGGATTAATACCACAATAACCCCAAGACCAAACATAGCAAGCTTATTTTCTTTCAGCCTTCTCCACACATCTTTCCAATAAGTTAAGCTTGGTCTTTTAATAGCTTCTGCATCTTTATGGTTATTATCAACCTTTTCAAATAAGTCTGGTGTGAGTGCAAATTCCTCTTGCATGCCTATACCCCCCATTCACTTGCAGTTTGTGTCTTATTTGCTTTCTTTTTAAAGAATTTACTCTTCTTTGAATCAGCTAACTTGATTTTTGGATCGACCAAAACATAAAGTATATCTACAATGATATAAACACTAATTAAAATAATACTATAAAAAATGGTAGTGCCTAAAATCACAGAATAATCACGGTTAGTAATGGACTGGACAAAATATTTTCCTAGTCCTGGAATTCTAAAGATATTTTCAATGACAAAACTACCAACAACAATATTAGCAAAAGTTGTCCCTACTACTGTAATAACAGGAATGAGTGAGTTTCTTAAGGCATGTCTCCAAATAATCTTTACTTGAGAAAGTCCCTTTGCTTTAGCTGTCTTAATATAATCTTGTCCCAGTACTTCTATCATACTTGAACGCATCATACGAGCGATATGTGCAATCGGCATCATACTAATCGCTATAGCAGGTAAAAAGATATTTTGCACGTCTCCCCAACCTGAGGTTGGTACCAACTGTAACTTAAGTGCAAAGATTTCAATCAGTAATGTAGATAAAATAAAACTCGGCACAGATACTCCTATAATGGCAACGACTGTACACAAATAGTCTGGCCAATGATTACGCTTAAGTGCAGCAACAATTCCTAATAAAATACCAATCACTAACGCAAAACAAAAGCCAATAACTCCAAGCTTAGCTGAAACTGGAAAGTTATCAGTTATATAATCATTAACGGTTCTTGTTTTACTTTTTGTAGATGGTCCTAAATCAAAATGTGATAAATTTTTAAGATAGATGATATATTGCTCACTTAATGGCTTATCTAAATTATAGTAAGCAAGCATATTCTTTTTTACTGCTTCTGGCATCCTTGATTCTGTTGCAAAAGGATTTCCGGGTATATTATGCATAATAACAAAGGTGATGGTAATAATAGCAAACAATGTTACAAATCCCATGACAAGCCTTTTAATAATATACTTTAACATTTTTCTCCTCCTATCGTATTGACATATCTTAAATAGGCAAATGATAGGTTGTGAATGCTCTCACAACCTATCATTTTAAGATTTACTGTGCTACATCAAAATACTCATCTGTAAGATCTGCATAAACTAAGTTAACATCACGGTTTGCTGCTTTTACAACCCCTGTTAAATAGTCATGTGTTGCATAAGGTCTAGTATAGAAGTAAATAGGCATTGTAGGCATATCATTCATAAAGATTGCTTCAGCTTGATGTAAGTCTTCCATACGTTTTGCTGGATCAAGTTCTTCACCTGCATCTTTAATTAATTTATCAAAGTCTTCGCTGGTCCATCCTGTATCATTTTGTGTACTCCAACTTGTAAACATATCAAGGAATGTATTAGGATCCACATAATCTCCAACCCATCCTGCTCTACATACTTGGAAATCTAAAGCATGTTCTCTATCTACCATTACTTGGAACTCTGTGTTTTCAAGTGATACATCAACGCCAAGATTATCTTTCCACATTTGTTGAATGGCTTCAGCAATTCTCTTATGTCCTTCACTTGTGTTATAAAGAATGGTGAAACTAAAGTCGCTTACCGTCATGCCTTCTTCTGATAATCCTTCATCAAGAAGTTTTTTAGCTTCTTCGATATTTTCTTCAATGAAATTGCCACCATTAGCTCTAAACTCATTGCCATCTGCATCTGGAATACCTGTTGGAACCGTTGCAAAAGCTGGTGTTTGACCACCCTGAGCCACTTCATCAATAATTAATTGACGGTCAATTGCCATAGACAATGCTTTACGTACTTTGACATTGTTAAATGGCTTTTCTGTGGTATTAAAGCGATAGAAATAAGTAGCAAGCTCTGGTGCAATCGTAAGTTCAGGATTATTTTCTGCTTTTAATTGTCCAATAACATCTGTAGGTATATCGTAGTCAATATCTAGCTCATTATTTTCATACATTTGCCACATGGTATTTGAATCATCCATTAATTTAAATTCAATGCCGTCTAATTTAATCGCGTCTTTGTTGTAATAATATTCATTTTTCACAGCATCTACTTCTGCATCATGATCCCAATTGTTTACAACAAATGGTCCATTAGATACAAAAGTACTGCCATCTTTAGACCAATCTGAACCTTGAGCTTCTTGAAGTGTTGCATTAACTGGGTAGTATGTATAGAATGCACATAATTCTAAGAAGTAAGCTGTAGGTGCTTTAAGTTTTACTTCAAGTGTACTATCATCTAATGCTTTTACACCAACAGCATCTTCACTGCCAGTACCTGTATTATACTCTTCTCCACCTTCTAAGTAGTAAAGTTGGAAGGCATATTGTGAACCTGATTCTGGGTTTAAGGCATATTTCCAAGCGACTTCAAAGTCTCTTGCTGTAACTGGATCGCCATTTGACCATTTAGCATCTGGACGAATCTTAAAAGTATAAGTTTTACCATCTTCACTAATTTCATAGCTTTCTGCCATACCAGGAACAATATTAGAATTTTCATCTCTTTTCATTAATCCTTCAAAAACATGGTCTAGGATAATAGATTCATGTGTTCCTTGTGAAAGGGCAGGATGTAGTGAACCTGGTTCAGTACCTGATACGATTCTTGCAATTTTTTCACCTGCAGCTGATGTTTCCTCTGCTTCGGTAGTTTCCCCATTTTCAGTTTGTGTGGTTTCATTTCCACCATTATTTGTAGTAGAAGCTGTTTGACTACTTCCACATCCTGTTGTTGCCATAGCTCCAACTAACATTGTTACTAGTAGGCTTGCGAATTTCTTTCTCATAAATTATCTCCTCACTTTCTTATACTTATTATAATACTTACTATTATGCTAAATATCTGCAACATAGCATCACAAAAAAAAGGCTAAAAGCATCTATAATCACCCTTAGCCCCTTTGCTACTTTTCTACTTTAGTAGAATAAAACTTTTTATAGATGTTGTCAATATGGCTATTTTCAGTAAACTAATAATTATGAATTAGATCTAATATTATTAAACATTAAGTTGGGTACCTATACTTTACATAATATTTTATATTTACTAATTTAGCGACTATATATCCTACTAATTAACTATTTATCTAACATATCTCTAAATATTTTATCAATATATGTCTTTTTATAAAATTTATTATCATCAATTATATATATTTATCTTTTTATTTAATTTACATAATTTGAATTGTTTTTCTAACAATTATTTTATTAAATCATGCATTTTTATTAATAAATTTTTATCATTTTTTGCGCAAAAAAATACTACAAAACAAATTATCATTTTGTAGTACTTTTCATTTAAGTTATTAAATATAAGGATTTTATGGATTCAATAAGATTTTCTTAGCACCTAAAATAGATGTTGCACTCATTGAGAATTCATCTAAACCATATTCAAGAAGTGTAGGAATAGCGGCTTCATCTCCAGCCATTTCTCCACACATTCCAACCCACTTACCATGTTTATGTGCCCCATCAATCGTCATTTTAATAAGTCTTAAAACTGCTGGGTGCATTGGATTATAAAGGTAGGATACTTTTTCACTCATACGGTCTGCTGCTAAGGTATATTGAATTAAATCATTTGTTCCAATTGAGAAGAAATCAACATATTTTGCAAGTTCATCTGCCATTACCGCTGCAGCAGGAATTTCAACCATCATTCCCCACTCAATAGAATCTGAATAAGAAAGACCTTCGGCGTCTAATTCACCTTTACATTCTTCAACCACTTCTTTAGCGTTATTAAATTCTTCAATTCCTGAAATCATTGGGAACATAACAGCAAGTTGCCCATATACAGACGCTCTTAGAAGGGCTCTAAGTTGCACTTTAAAGAGATCTTTTTTGTCTAAACATAAACGAATGGCTCTATACCCTAAGAATGGATTCATTTCTTCTGGTAATGGTAAATAAGGCAGTGTTTTGTCTCCACCAATGTCTAACGTTCTAATCACAACTTTTTTACCTTTCATGGCTTCAAGCACATGCTTGTAGGCTTCAAATTGTTCTTCTTCAGTTGGTGCAGCTTCTCTATCCATATATAAAAACTCTGTTCTAAATAAACCAACACCATCTCCACCATTAGCAATGACTTGTTCAACATCTTGTGGTTTCCCAATATTGCCACATACCTCAATGTGTTTGCCTTCTTTTGTTACAACAGAAACATTTAGAAGCTTTTTAAGTTCTTCTTTTTCTATTTCATAAGCTGTCATTTTTTCCTCATAAGCTTTAATAGTGGCTTCATCTGGATTAATCATAACCAATCCTTCTACGCCATCTACAATGACTATATCATCATTTTTAACAGATGATGTAATATCTCCAAGTCCCACAACTGCAGGAATCTCAAGAGTTCTTGCCATAATTGCTGAATGAGAAGTTCTACCACCAATATTGGTGATAAATCCATTTACTTTCGTTTTATCTAATTGAGCCGTATCAGATGGTGTTAAATCGTGAGCAACAACAATCGTATTTTCTTTTTCAATTTCTAAACCAATGGTATGACCAGCAAGATTTGCAAGCATACGTTTAGAAACGTCTTTAATATCCGCTGCACGTTCTCTTAAATATGCATCATCAATGGCTTCAAAAATCATCACTAAATTATTTGAAACCATCTCAACCGCTTTCATTGCATTTGTGCTGTTATTTTTGATTTCAGCTTCTACAGAGCCAACAAACTCTGGATCATCTAAAATTAAAAGATGTGCTTCAAATACAGCGGCTTCATGTTCACCAACATTTTGGATTGTCTTTGCTTTAATTTTTTCAAGCTGCACCTTGCAAAGTGCGACTGCCTCTTGAAGTTTATTAAGTTCGCTAGCAGTGTCTGCTACTTTTTCATCTGTCATAATGATTTCTTTTTCTTCATAAAGAAAAACTTTTCCGATAGCATACCCCTTAGAAGCTGCGATTCCCTTTTTCATCTCATCTTCCTCCTAAATTTATGCTATGGATTATTCTCTAAAGTTTGCAATAAAATCAGCCATATGTTTTGCAGCTGCTTCTTCATCTTCGCCTTCTGCTACAACTTGAAGATTTGCGCCTGCTGTAAGTCCCATTGCTAAAAGCGCGATTAAGCTTTTTGCATTTCCTTCTTTATCTCCACAAACTAGTTTAATATCAGATTTGAAAGCTCCAGCTTCTTTACAGAATAATGTTGCTGGTCTTGCGTGTAAACCTTGTGGATTATTAAGTGTCGTGTTTAATGTTGTCATGATGTCTCCTATATCCCATTTAGGGTTAAATTTATTTTTTAATATATTTTATCCTAAAATATATTTAATTATAACATCCTAACAATAGTCGAATAAACAAACATTCTTTTACATTTATATGAACAAACTGTTAACAAAAAGTTTTTTTATTCAAAATCCTTATAGCTATTTTTAATTTTTCAGATTATAATTTATCTACCTTTCTATTCTATGATCCTTTTTGTTTTTATGCTGGGTTTTACGCTCTTTTAACTTCGTAAGCACTTCACCTTTATATTCATTTAGCGTTTGCGTTCTTCGTAAGCCTATCTTAAAAAATGGCTCATTTAATTCAATGCCTATAGCTTTTCGTTTCAGTTTAAGTGCCACACTTGCTGTTGTAAAGCTTCCACTAAATGGATCTAAAACGATTTCACCTTCATTGCTGGAAGCCAAAATCACCCGCTCTAGAAGTGCTTCTGGCTTTTGTGTGGGATGATTTTCATATTCGTCCATTTTGTAGCGCACTCTTGGAAAGTTCCAAACATTACCTGGCACCTTCTTGGTATTATAAGGCGCAGGTGGTGTCTTACGATAATCGATTAGTTTTCTTCTTGCCCCTGTTTTAGCTTCCACTAAAATCGCTTCATGATTAAATGTATAAGGATACTTAGTAGCTTTATGCAACATTAGAATAGGTTCATATAAAGACCCAAAGTTCTTCTTTGACTGCATTCCAGAACTATCATACGTCCATACAATTCTTGAAAGGACATGATACTTTTCTGAAACATATACATCTAAATAAGGCATAAACTGCGTAGCACTCATAAAGTACATCGTTCCTTCATCCTTTAATACACGCATGCACTCATCTATCCACTTCTTACACCAATTGATATAGCTTTCAGCATTTTCCCACAGGTCTTGATTATTCCCAAAATCCTTTCCAATATTATAAGGAGGATCTGCGAATATCAGATGCACACTCTGAGACCTCATATCTTTTAATACCTTTAAACTGTCCCCTAAAATCAGCATTGCCTGCTCATTGGTGATGACTTCATATTCTGAACTTATTTTGTCAAAAAATTGTTCTTGATTCATTTTTCTATTGCTCCTAATTAACCCTGTTATCGTCTTACCTATTGATTGATTTTAGAATTCATTGTTCTTAGTTACTTATCTCATTAGACTCATTTTTTATCAATTTATTTCAATGTTAGTTAGCAATAGTCCCCTTGTCAATGCTTTTTCTTTTCTCCTTCAAGTGTTGTTATTTTCCATTATCTTTCTTATCGTCTATATTCTTATTGAATAAGTAGGTAAAGACCATCACCCTCTCTATACTATAAAAATATGCATAAAAAATACACCTGTTACGGCGCTTGTTTATGTTTTGAATTTAAATCATGCTAGTTTTCAAATTCGGCTTAGAAACTTGTGAAATAAATACACTAAAATGAACGGTCTTCGACTTTAAATAATCCTTAATTCATAAAAAAAGTGGGCGTTTGTGATTTGCCCACAAATTTGCCCACTTAATAACTGTATGATTAACCAAAATATCTTTTTAATAAACCTTCAAAAGCTTTTCCATGTCTAGCCTCATCTTTTGCCATTTCATGAACTGTATCATGGATGGCATCTAAGTTTAATTCTTTAGCTCTTTTAGCTAAGTCGAATTTACCAGCTGTCGCACCGTTTTCAGCTTCAACTCTCATTTCTAAGTTTTTCTTAGTTGAATCTGTTACTACTTCACCTAATAATTCAGCAAATTTAGCTGCATGTTCAGCTTCTTCATAAGCAGCTTTTTCCCAGTATAATCCAATTTCAGGATATCCTTCTCTGTGAGCAACTCTTGCCATTGCAAGGTACATACCTACTTCACAGCATTCCCCTTCAAAGTTAGCTCTTAAATCAGCCATAATATCTTCTCTTGCACCTTGAGCTACTCCAACTACGTGTTCTGCTGCCCATTCTCTTTGTCCTTCAACTACAAGAGTAAATTTTTCAGCTCCTACACCACATGTTGGACATTTTTCTGGAGCAGTTTCACCTTCATAAACATAACCACAAACTGTACATACATATTTTTTCATAATAAGTCCCTCCATTTATATTTAATCATTATATTTTTCTATAAACAATAATTACTTTCCGTTGCATATATTTATCATATCATAATTTATATTTTTGTCAATTAATTTTTTAACTTTTTATGTGTTTTTCTTTTTTAAGGTAACAAGCATTTTATTTTTAAATTTGCACACACTAGCTTCATTGCAATTGAACAAGGTTTCAGGAGGTTTATATGTCTAATCATACAGCTAAAAAATTAACCCTTACTTCTCTTGTACTCATGATTTTTACATCGGTTTATGGATTTGCCAACATGCCAAGAGCTTATTTTTTAATGGGATATGGTGCTATTCCTTGGTATATTCTTGGTGCCATTGTTTTCTTTTTACCCTATGCTTTTATGATGGCAGAATACGGCGCAGCCTATAAAAATGAAAAAGGTGGCATTTACTCTTGGATGCATGCCTCAGTAGGTCCAAAGTATGCTTTTATTGGCACTTTTATGTGGTATGCTTCTTACCTCGTTTGGCAAGTTAATGTTTCTTCTAGTATATGGATTCCTCTTTCTAATGCTTTATTTGGAGAAGATCGTACGGGTAATCTTTCTTTATGGGGATTAAACGGCACACAAGTTATTGGTCTATTGGGAGTTCTATGGATTATTGTTGTCACATTGATTTCTGCTCAAGGCATTAGTGCCATTACAAAAGTAACCTCTGCAGGTGGTAGCGCGATTACTGTGCTTAACGTCTTACTCATCTTTGGAGGGCTTTTAATCCTTTTACTTAATGGCGGAACTTTGGCACAACCTGCCCCTCTATCCATTACAACCTTGCAATCTCCTAATCCTGATTTTCAGTCTCCCATTTCCATTTTATCCTTCTTTACTTATGCTATTTTTGCTTATGGTGGCATAGAAGCTGTAGGTGGACTTGTCGACCAGACTGAGCATGCTGAAGTTACCTTTCCAAAGGGTGTTGCCATTTCAGCCATTATTATTTCTATTGGGTATTCCGTTGGTATTTTTGCCATTGGCTGTTTTACTAACTGGGAAGCTATTCTTTCTACTCCTAATGTCAATACAGCCAATGTGACCTATATTGTGATGAATCATTTGGGTTATGAGTTAGGACTTGCTTTGAATCTAAGCCGGGCAGCATCCTTAACGATCGGAAGAATTTTTGCACGTATTACTGGGCTTGCTATGTTCCTTGCCTTAACAGGGGCTTTCTTTACCCTCACCTATTCGCCGCTTAAGCAACTTATCGAAGGTACTCCAAAGCATTTACTTCCTATTAAGCTCACTAAGCTAGATGAAAAACAAATGCCCTTTCATGCCATGCTTATCCAAGCTCTTGTCGTAGCAGTTCTGATTTTATTGGTTTCTTTTGGCGGGGACAATGCTTCTGCTTTTTTCAATAAATTGGTTACGATGACCAATGTGGCAATGACCATCCCCTATATGTTTCTTTCTATTGCTTTTATCTTCTTTAAGAAGCAATCTCATGTGACTAAACCCTTTGAAATCTATAAAAGCTCTACCACCGCTTTAATCGCTACTATTATAGTCACTTTCTTTATAGGAATTGCCAATGTTTTCTCTATTATTGAACCTGCTATTAATGGCAATTGGTCCAACACCCTTTTTGCTGGGGGTGGCCCTTTACTTTTTGCCATTATTGCTTACTCTCTATATTGGCGATATGAACATCACTACCTTAAGTCTAAATCATAAGTCCAAAAAGAGCTATAAGATTATTTTATTCATCTTATAGCTCTTTTTGGATTATTATGATTATCTTTTATAGCTTCTTAACGCACTAGATTAGATAATATGCTTATGTTTAAATGTTTTTTTACCAGAAGCATAATCTGCTACAATCTGTCCTTTACCTTCTAGTTGATATTTATAAATTAATAAGCCTTCTAGTCCAACAGGACCCCTCGCATGAATCTTAGAGGTACTTACCCCTACTTCTGCTCCAAAGCCGTATCTAAAACCGTCACTAAAACGTGTGGAAGTATTATGGAATACATTAGCAGAATCCACTAAGTTCATAAAGAGTTTAACATTAACAGGGTTTTCAGAAATAATGGCATCTGTATGCCCAGAACCATACTTATTAATATGCGCAATAGCTTCTTCTACACCACTTACGATTTTGACGGAAAGAATGTAATCTAAATACTCTGTTTTCCAATCTTCCTCTGTGGCTGCATCACACTCAATGATTGCCTGTGTTCTTTCACATCCCCTAATTTTTACCCCTTTTTCATCAAGGGCTTTTTTAAGCTCTGGTAAAAAGGCTTTGGCTATATTTTCATGTACCAAAAGGGTTTCTAAAGCATTACATACCACCACATATTGCGTCTTAGAATCCACAATTAATGAAACCGCCATATCTATTTGGGCTGATTCATCCACAAAACTGTGACAAATACCATCTGCATGGCCAATAACAGGGATATTCGTGTTCTTCATAATATATTGAACAAACGCATTAGACCCTCTTGGAACTAATAAGTCAATATACTCATCCATCGCTAGGATGCTATTTACATCTTCTCTACTTTCCATTAGGGCAATCCAACCTTCTGGCATGCCTGCACTGACAGATGCTTCACTAATCACTTTAAATAAAATACGGTTCGTTTCTTTCGCTTCTGAACCCCCTTTTAATAAAACAGCATTTCCACTTTTTAAGCATAAAGTTGAAATTTGAACGAGTGCATCTGGTCTTGATTCAAAAATTACTCCAATGACACCAATTGGCCATGCAACACGTGTCAAAACTAAGTCATCATCTAACTCTGTTTGAAGTTGTATTTTACCAACAGGATCTTGTAGTGCTATTAAACTCTCAATCCCTGCACACACATCTTGCACTTTTTTTTCATCAAATTTAAGACGTTTAAGAAGGGGCTGGGCAATTTGTTCCTTCTGACTATTTTCAATATCCACTTTATTAGCAGCTTTAATTTCATCTACATGAGCAAAAAGTGCCTCTTTGATGGCATTTAATGCTTGATTTTTACTTTCTGTAGACATGGCAGCTAACTCGATAGATGCCTGTCTTGCCTTTTTAGCAGCTTCAATCATACTCATCTTCCTGACCTCCCAATTATTATGTTCTTTTCAGTTTAGTATATACCAATCATTCTGTCAAATAATTCTCAATATGCACTCAAAAACATCAGGACTGGATTAATGCTAAAAATGCTTCTTCTGTTAAAATAGGAATGCCTAATTCTTTAGCCTTCTTATTTTTGCTTGAACCCGATTCACTATCATTATTAATCAGATAATCTGTGTTCTTGCTAACTGAACCCGTTACTTTACCACCTAATGCTTCAATTCTTGCTTGAAGCTCTTTTCTATTTTTAAAGTGATTCACATCTCCTGTTATCACAAAGGTTTTACCTGCAATAGGGGACTCTATTTTATCCGCTACATTTTCAACTTTTATACGCAGTTCCAAATCAGCGAGCGTTTTAACCATCTTTTGATTGGCTTCTAATTCAAAGTAAGCTGCAAATTCTTTGGCAATTACAGGTCCTACCCCATCAATAGCCGTTAAAGCTTCTTCACTAGCTGACATCATGGCTTCTAAATCGTTTTTAAAGTGTTTACAAATTAATTTTGCTGTCCCAAGTCCCACTTGAGCAATGCCTAAGGCATAAATAAAGTTTGCGAGGGCTACGTCTTTAGATTTTTCTATAGAATTAATGAGCTTAGTATACGAACGTTTACCAAAGCCCTCCATATTTATAATTTCTTCTTCATATTGGTCGAGGTGATATAGAGAAGTGAAATCTTCTAAATAATCCTTTTCAAGAAATTTTTCAATGGTGGCTTCTGAAAGTCCTTCAATATTCATAGCATCTCTTGTTGTGTAGTGTACAAAGGCACGTAATCTTTGCGCTTTACAATTTCCATTTGGACAAATCAGCGTCTTCGTTTCTTTATCTTGTTTGATTTCTGTTTCAGCGCCACATACTGGGCAATGCGCTGGAATTTCTATTTGATTGCTTTTTGTTAAATTTTCTGCAATCTGAGGAATGATCATATTGGCTTTATAGACAGTAATGTGATCCCCAATTCCAAGCTGTAATTCCTCCATAATACTTAAATTATGCACACTGGCACGTTCAACAGTAGTGCCTTCAATATCAACGGGTTCAAAAATAGCCACTGGATTAATGAGGCCTGTACGTGATGTATTCCACTCAATGCCGATTAAAGTCGTTTCAACTAATTCATCCTTCCATTTAAATGCAATAGAGTCTTTAGGAAATTTAGCGGTTTCCCCTAAAGAAGCAGAATAGGCTCTATTATTATAAGTAAGAACTAATCCATCTGAAGGAAAGACTTGATTTTTGATTTGCTCGGCAAAATAGTGTACGGTTTCTTCAATATTTTCAGCTGTTACTTTTTTGTGCTCTACGACTTTAAACCCTTTTTCTTCTAGCCACTTTAATTGTTCCTCTTTGGTTTCAAAATCTTGTCCACCTTCTACTAAAGTAAAGGCATAAAGTCGAACATTTCTTTTGGCTGTAATAGCGGGATTAAGTTGTCTTACACTACCACTACATAAATTACGTGGATTTTTATATTTTTCTTCTTCACTTAAGCTTTCATTGATTCGATTAAAGTCCTCATAAGTAATCAGTGCTTCTCCTCTAAGGACAATACGCTCTTTGGTATCAATGGTTAGTGGTAAGTTTTTAAAGGTACGGGCATTATTTGTGATTTCTTCCCCTACCGTCCCATTTCCTCTTGTGACTGCACGAATCAGCTTACCCTCTTCATAAGTGCAGACAATCGTTAGCCCATCTAATTTCCAAGAAAGAAGCCCCTCCTGTGTTCCTAAAAAGGCTTTTAATTTGCTCACTTCTTTTGTTTTATCTAATGAAAGCATTCGTTTAGGGTGAGTCACTTTTGGTAAACTGCTTGACACTTCATAGCCTACATTTTGTGTCACACTCCCTGCTAAGATGGTTCCTGTTTCTTCCTCTAATTTTTTAAGCTCATCATATAGCGCATCATATTCAAGGTTACTCATAATTTCATGGTTTTCTTGCTCATAAGCATAGGTTGCTTTACTTAACTTATCAACCAGCTCTTTCATTCGTTCTATTTTATTTACTTCCATTTATTCACCTAACCGCCTTTCTTCCATATAGATTATCTTCTTCTAAAAAAGAGAGTACGAATGACTCTCTTTCTATTATGCTTCATTTTCATTTTTTTCCCCACTCATTTTAAACGGTTTGATTTCGATGGGACAATTCTCACACTTATTGCCAAAATAGTATTTCACCACAAATAAAATGGCAATTCCTATAATACCAAGAAGTAAATCTATAGAACTTCCATGGCTTACCACTAATTTTCTAGCAATCGCAAACAGTAATACATCAATGGTGCTTCCCACTGTATGTTTACTAATCATCTTTACAAATTCCACACCCACTATAAGCTGTAATCCTACCGCCAAATACTCTTCTATAGGTACAGTCACTTCTGGTACAAGCAATGCTTCTTTACTAATTCCTATGAGTTCTACTCCTAAGTTGATTGTAGCCACCAGAATGCCTATTAAGATGAGCATACTAATTAATATTTCTATATAAGAAGAAAATCTGGCGACATTTTTTCTTAACTTTCTTTTAAGCTGTGCGCTAAATTCCATATATTGTCTCTACTCTCTCTTCTGTCTGATTTTCATGTTGTCCTTCAAGACATTTCTTCTACCTATAGCTTTTTAAGCTTAGCAAATTTGGTACTTAATTGTTTCGTTTCACCATTGTCAAAAGCAATCGTCACAAAACAATCACTGCCTTCATCATTAACTGCCTTTACAGTTCCTTTTCCAAATTTAATATGACTGACTACATTACCCACTTCAAAAGTAGGCACACCACCTGGTATATTTTCAATTTTCTTTCCTATTCCATATAAGGAGCTAGTCTTTCTAAAGTTTGGCAAACCTGGCTTCTCTGGTACTTTGGTTGCAAAACTTCTTTTGGTTATATTTTCAGCAGGTGCAGCTTGGAAGCTTTTCTTTTCAACTGGGTTACTATTACCAAATCCTGAACTTTGATTAAATGTTTTTTTACCAAAGCTACTTGTGCCTCCTACAAAACTCTGTCTTTGAGTACGCTCCTCATCTAAACGTGCTAAGTTAGTCAGTTCTTTAGGCAACTCTCTTATAAAACGTGATGGGGAGCTATACTGCGTGCGTCCAAACATGGTGCGCTGATCGGCATAAAGCATAAATAATTTTTCTCTAGCTCTTGTAATCCCTACATAACAAAGTCTTCTTTCCTCTTCAACTTTATCATCACCTTCTGTAAGGCTCATATAGCTTGGGAATAAACCTTCTTCTAGGCCTGGCATAAAGACAACTGGAAATTCCAATCCTTTAGCACTATGAAGGGTCATTAGAACCACTGAGTTACTGTTTTCATCATAATTATCCACATCTGCTACAAGCGCTACTTCTTCCAAAAATTCACCTAAACTTGGCTCTTCGGCTGTTTCCATATAATGAATGGTTTTAGAGACAAGTTCATCAATATTCGCTAGGCGCTCCTCAGCTGTATCTGCTTCTGTCATTCGAATATGATTTCTAAATTCTGTACGCTCTAAAATTTCATCAATTAAGCGTTTCACATCATTTTCTTTTGCAATCTCTTGTAACTCTTCAATTAAAGCCGTAAAGCCTAATACTTTTTGGCTTGGCCCATTGCCTAAAATACCCATTGCTTTACAAAGCTTAGCGGCTTCTAAAAAGTCCATTTGATTTCTTTCAGCATATTCTGAAATACTTGCAATGCTCGCTGCACCAATGCCTCTTTTAGGCACATTAATAATACGTTTGATGGCAATATCATCTCGCTCATTACAAATGATTTTAAGATAACTCACTAAGTCTTTGATTTCTTTACGTTCATAGAAGCGCACGCCCCCTAATAAACGATAGGGAATAGATGCCGTAATGAGTTTTTCTTCTAGTACACGGGATTGGGCATTGGTACGATATAAAATCGCAAAATCTTTATAATCCCTTTCCCCTTTTTCAATTTGATCTACAATGCAGCTGGCAATCACTTCTGCTTCTTTATATTCATTTACCGTTGGCACAATTGAAATGCCTTCACCTGGCTCACTTTCTGTCCACAAGCTTTTTGCTTTTCGGCTTCTATTATGAGCGACCACACTATTGGCTGCCTCCAAAATATTTTTAGTCGAACGATAATTTTGTTCCAGCTTAATAACCGTGGCATTCTTAAAGTCTTTCTCAAATCCTAAAATATTGGTGATATCTGCCCCACGCCATCCATAAATAGATTGGTCATCATCTCCTACTACACAAAGGTTTTGATGTTTTTGAGCTAGCATTTCAACTAATTTGTACTGCGCGCCGTTCGTGTCTTGATACTCATCGACAAGAATATATTGGAATTTATTTTGATAATAATCTAAGGCATCCACTTCTTCTTTAAAAAGTAAATACGTATTAACGAGTAAATCATCAAAATCCATGGCATTATTTTCTTTTAATTTCTTTTGATAAGCTTCATAAATGAGTGACATTTGCTTCAGCTTATAATCTTCTCCTGCATTTGCTTTCGCAAGAGCTGGGGTTTCCAGTCTATTTTTATAACTACTAATGGCTCCCATCACTGCCCCAACGGGGAAGTTCTTTTCACTAATATCTAGTGATTTTAAGGTGTCTTTAATGAGTGTTTTTTGATCCGTTGTATCATAGATTGTAAAAAATCTACTATACCCCAGTCTTTCGGCATAACGCCTTAAAATACGCACACACATGGAGTGGAATGTGCTCACCCACATTTCATTTACGGCATCTTCCATAATAAGCTGGCCAATTCTTTCTTTCATTTCTTTAGCTGCTTTATTGGTAAAGGTAATGGCCAAAATAGACCATGGCTTAATGCCTTTATTTTCAACTAAATGCGCAATACGGTGCGTTAACACCCTAGTTTTTCCTGAACCTGCACCTGCTAATATCAAAAGAGGGCCTTCTGTGTGAAGGACAGCTTCTTTTTGTTTATCATTAAGTCCTTTAGTAAAATCCATCTTTTCTTCTCCTTCTAAACTTTAAAAAGAGTGCCTAGTTCAAGCACCCTTTGAGTTTCGTACACCTTATTTTGTACCGACACGCTCTAATATTAATTTATACCCATCACTACCATAACTTAAACATCGATTCACCCTACTAATCGTTGCTGTTGAGGCATGCGTTGTATGTTGAATCTCTTGATAAGTTTTCTTTTCTTGTAGCATTTTAGCCACTTCAAGTCTTTGAGATAATGCTTTTATTTCATTTACTGTACAAATATCTTCAAAAAAGGCATAGCACTCGTCCACACTTTTCAAGGTTAAAATGGCTTCAAAAAGTTTATCATTTGCTTCATCTTTTATCTTGGAATTCATCCTTATCCGCCCTTTCACCGACCTATTACTTTATCATTGTACAGTAATAAACTATTTATTTCAATCTCTTTTGTTTAATATATGCGCAAAGTCTATCTGGGTCTATATTCATCACTAAGTGCTCTGGGAAATCTAAGCTTTCTAGTAACTCCACAGATTCCTCAAATGCACCAATGGCTGTATGGAAATGTGCATCGGTTCCTAAAACAATAGGCACATCATAGATTTTACAATAGCCTAACATTTGAATAAGATTTTCTCTGACTCCTGGTCTAAAGCTATCTGGCTTTAATGAAGCATTATTTACCTCAAGTAATGTGCCTGTACGCTTTGAAGCCAGCACAGCTTTTTCATAATCCATTGGATAACGGCTGTCCCCTGGATGTCCTATAATATCAATATAAGGGTTTTCCATCACTTTCATAAGACTTTTCATAATCGTCTCTTGATCCGCAAAATCGATGCAAGGTGGATGATAACTTGCAACCACAATATCCAATTTTTCGAGTGTTTCTATAGGAAGGTCTACTTCACCTTCATAGTTTATAATATTGACTTCTGCCCCTTTTAGTAATTTTACGCCAAATAATTCATCTGGAATGGCTTTTAAATTATCAAAGTGAAACACATGTGTACTACCTGGCATGCCTGGTGAATGATCGGTCATAGCCACCATCTTAAGTCCTTTTTGACTGGCTGCCATCATATTTTCAGTAATCGTGCTATAAGCATGTCCACTAGAAATCGTATGTGTGTGTGCGTCAACGAGTATCTTCATTTTCTGTTCCCTTCTTTATTCTTTATTCTTTATTTATGTTCTTACTTGTCTTTTTACTTTACATTTCATTATTATACCATACTTTTATTTGTAAAAAGTATATTGCTTAATAAAGCATTCTCCTTTATATTTAATAGTACTTACTTATTGTTTATTTTGATTGACAGGAGAAAAAATTTATGGAATTCAAATCGATTAACCTTAAGTGCATTATGAGTACGCTAATTGGTACTTTATTTATTGCCATTGCGACTAATGGCGTTTTGCTTCCCAACCATTTATTAAGTGGTGGTGTAAGTGGCATCTCTATGCTGCTTCACTTTATTATTGGGGCAAAAATCAGTTTACTTGTTTTGCTGATTAATATTCCTCTTTTTATAATGGGATTTATCTTTTTAAACAAAAGTTATCTTATTTATAGTTTACTTGGCATGCTGATGTTGTCTTTTTGGTTAGAGGTCACCAGTTTTGTATCTATTCCTACCAATAATACACTATCTATTTTAGTGATTGCTGGTTTACTCCATGGGATCGGTACAGGTATTATTTTTAGAGCAAACGGTTCTACTGGAGGAACTGATATTATTGCTAAAATTGTTCATGACCACTTTTCAATTAATATGGCAACGGTTAACTTAGCCATCAATGCTCTCATTATAGGCTTATCTATTTATTACTTTGATATCAATATTGCTGTCCTCACAATTAGTACCATGTTTGTCAGCAGTCATGTTGTTAACTTTGTAGTTGACGGGATTAACCGTAAGCGTACCTTATATATTATTACCGATGAAACGCATCATGAATTACTTTCACAAATGCTACTGGGTGAACTTCATCGTGGGGTGACTATTATTCCAGCTATTGGGGGGTATACTGATTCTACCAAATACATTCTCTTTACAACCGTTAGTGTGCGTGAAGTTGCTAAAGCCAAGCAGATTGTTCTTAGTTTAGACCCCAAAGCCTTTATGACTGTAACTGAAACTTCTCAGGTTATTGGAAATGGACGAGGCTTCATTCATATGGATATGCCATCCGAATCCCCTCAATAAACCTAAGCCTACCTAAAGATACCGCCTAGAATAGATTAACCTCATCTATTCTAGGCGGTATCTTTTTAATGTAGCTCATGTGCATAACCCTACTATTTTTCTAGTTTTATGCCTTATTTTTAATCACTTATTTATACTGAACTTCCTCATTTTATCTTATAATTGGTGGAAATCCAACTTTCTTTTGTACCTTACGAAGCGTTTTCGTTGCAAGATAGTTTGCTGTTTCTGCATTTTTCTTAATGATGCTGTCAATATAAGCTTTATCCGAACTTAATGCTTTAAATTTTTCTTGAAGTGGTCTGAGTTCTTCTACAACTGCTTCACCTACTTTTAATTTAAAGTCACCATAACCTTTTCCTGCAAATTCATTTTGAATTTGTTCCATTGTTTGCCCAGTGACGCAACCATAAATGGTCATTAAGTTACTTACGCCTGGTTTATTTTCAGGATCATAACATACTTCTGTATCGGAATCTGTTACAGCACGTTTAAACTTACGGATAATGGTATCTGGATCATCTAAAATCTTAATGGCGGCATTCGCATCTGGATCAGATTTTGACATTTTGCTCGTTGGATCTTGAAGACTCATAATTTTAGCCCCTACTTTAGGAATATAGGCTTCTGGTACCTTGAAGGTTTCACCAAATTGATTATTGAATCGAATCGCCAAATCTCTTGTTAATTCAAGATGTTGTTTTTGGTCTACGCCTACAGGGACTAAATCGGTTTGATAAAGTAAAATATCTGCTGCCATCAGTGATGGATAAGTAAATAAGCCTGCGTTAATATTATCACTGTGTTTTTGTGATTTATCTTTGAACTGAGTCATTCGACTTAATTCACCCATATAAGTAAAGCAATTTAAAATCCATGCAAGCTCTGCATGAGCTGATACATGAGATTGCATATAAATTGTGTTTTTCTCAGGGTCAAGTCCAGCTGCAATATAAAGCATCATTAAATCTCTTGCATTTTTTCTAAGTACAGCTGGTTCTTGCCTTACTGTAATAGCGTGCATATCCACAATACAATATAAACAATTATATTCATCTTGTAAGTTTGTCCAGTTTTTAAGGGCACCTAAATAATTCCCTAATGTAATGGTACCAGATGGCTGCATGCCACTAAAAATAACCTTTTTTTGTTCCTCCATTTTGTGCACCTCTTTTGAATTTTTCATTACTAACTCTTATGTTATCAGACAATTTCTTGTAAATCAAGCCAAAATCCCCTCTCTCATCTAGCCTAAAGCATTTACATGGGCTATAATAATAAAAAAATACTTATCCTATCCATGAAAGGAACTTATTATGAAAAAAATTGCAAGTTTTACTGTTAATCATATTGATTTACTTCCTGGTATTTATGTTTCACGTATTGATACAATTGGCTCTGAGGTATTAACCACTTATGATTTGCGTTTTAAAAGACCTAACTTAGAACCTGTTATGAATACAGCAGAAATTCATACTATTGAGCACCTCGCAGCAACCTTCTTACGTAACCATCCTATATTTGCTGATGAAACCATCTACTTTGGTCCAATGGGATGCCGTACAGGTTTTTATCTTATTTTAAAAGGGGAAAGAACCTCTAAAGACATTGTGCCACTGATTACTGAGCTCTTCCAATTTGTAGCGGACTTTGAAGGTGAAGTTCCTGGAGCTAGCCCAAGAGATTGCGGCAACTATTTAGATATGAACTTACCAATGGCAAAATATGAAGCCAAAAAATATGTTGAAAATGTCCTTCTTCATATTTCTGATGCCAATCTCACTTATCCAAACTAAAGAAATGGCTCTCTATTTCTTTTCCTAATAGAGAGCCATTTCTTTAGTTTACTTTTTTTATCCCATTATCTCATTGAGTGCTCTTATAATTTCTTGATTCTTTCCGGAATAATTAACTACCACTTTTCCTTTATCCCACCTTTTACCCTGTAATGCCTTTTCTTCTACACTGTTAAACTCTACTGTTTTCTGACCGATATAACTGTATTCACGTATAACTAGCTTTTCCTCATCAATGTAAATACAATGGGTTTGGGCTTTTGTTGGATAATAAAAAGAGCTTTTCTTAATCGTATATTTAAAGCGTTCATCTAAGTAAGCTTGTAATTTTTTCTGATCAAACTGATTACTAAACGCTTCATCTGCCATAAGCTGATTGGTTTCTCCATCGTAGATATAATCCTCACCGTCTACTATAACCTTCACAAAAGAAGCATAATACCACTCAAATACACTATTTTCTATTTGTTTTTTACTCTTATGGATTTGATTATTCATTAGATTAATGAGTTCATCAACTTTTTTTATACCTGCATTTTGCTCTAGTCCATATGCGCCATCTTCTTTAAGGCTAAATACTTGCATTTTATCTTGTGATTGAATAGGGAGTGCATAAATGTAATTTCGCTCATTGGTTACAGCCATGCACAAGACATAACTATTACGTGGTGAAATGCTCACTACGTTTAAGCCTGCTGGCACGCTCCCCTCCCACTTAGCAAAAACACTGATTCCATTTTTATCAATTTTAAATAACTTTTCTCCCCCACCTAATGTGGTTTCTTTATAACGGTCCACTAGTCTGACTTCATCTTCTTGCAAATTCGTAAGCAGTTCCACAGCTACCCCACAAGCATTCTGAACTCTGGAGTCTTTTGAATGGACCTGACAATTTGCTAACTCTAGCATAATCTCTTCTTTGTGAATGGAATCATAATATTCTACTAATCGATAAGCACAATAATAATTCATGAGTGGATTATCATATTTTAATCCTTGTAAAAATAACTTATACCCATATTTTTCAACCAGCGATTCTTCCATCTCCTCATCTATATAAGGAAAAGCCTCCTCTGTATCTTGTAAGATAGGAAAATTTAGTTTAAAAAATGCTTCTACTTCTTCTCCTAACTCGCTATCATAAGGATGTTTCTGGTTCCAATAGTCACTTACATGCTCTGCATCTAAAAATTCTTTGGCAATTCGTTCAAAAGCATTCCTATTATCCTTGGTATCCATTTTAATGCCAAAATAATCTTCTAAATCTGGTCTATAAAGAATCCTAAAATACTTACTATCCTTTTCTAGAATACTCACCTCAACCCTATCTATTTCAGAATATAGTGCCATGATAATACTTGCATCGATTAAACTCATTTGATCTTTTCTTGCCTTAGAAAGCATCTGTTCATATTGCTTCGTATCGTAAGTTATTGCCACCTTTTGAACTTCTCCCGGCTTTACTCCTAACTTTATCTCAACCTTCTGTAAATACTCCTTCTCAGGCAACTTTGTCATTAACTCAGTCATATGCTCACTACTAATAGGTGCTTCACTGCTTTTTATAATTTCCTCTATATTTAATGAAAGTTCCTGCTCACTTACTGAAATGACTGGCATTTCCTCTACTTCTTTAACAACTTGCTTATCGTTTTCTACCCCAACGGCTTGCAATTGATTGGTAATCAAAACAATACCTACTACACCTACCACTATGTAGATTCCATTTTTTATCATTTCTTTACGCCTACTATAGCCCTTCATCCGTTCCCTCCTTTCTCACCTTCTTCTATTATAAAGCAATTTATTTTTCTTGTGTGACACGAAATAAATTTTCCCTTTTCACAACAGACTAGCCAGCTTCATATTTTATAGAGAAATAAAAAGTATCCTTTTGATGGATAAGGAAGTGAGCACTTATGTCTCAATTAATAAAACACTATTTTGTTTGTGGGAATACAGCAAAAGGTTTTCAAAATTTTTTCCCTTCCAATTTAAAAAATATCAATAAAGTTTATATTCTTAAAGGTGGTCCTGGCACAGGTAAGTCTTCTCTAATGAAAAAAATAGGCGATTTAATGACTGCCAAAAAAATGCCTGTAGAATATATTCATTGCTCTTCCGATCCTAATTCACTAGATGGTCTCATTATTAGAGCGCTATCAGTTGCTATTGTAGATGGAACGGCTCCACATGTCATTGAACCCACTGCCCCAGGTGCTATAGAAGAATATGTTAATCTCGGTACGGCTTGGGATGTTAAGCAGTTAGCAGAACATAAAAAAGAAATTCTATTTTTACAATCTGAAATAAGTAGTTGTTACCCAAAAGCTTATGATTGCTTTGCAAAAGCGCTTAAAATCCATGATGAGTGGGAAAAAATCTATATTGACCATATGGATTTTGCAAAAGCCAATGCATTTACTGAGCAGGTTATCCACACTTTACTTCATGATACCCATCTTGATAAACCAAGTACTGTTATGCATCGATTTTTTGGTGGTTCAACCCCACAAGGCGCTGTAGATTATGTACAAGAACTCATTTCACCCATCCATCATCGCTATTTCATTAAAGGAAGACCTGGCTCTGGCAAATCCACTATGCTTAAGAAAATTCTTGCGATGGCAC
The DNA here is from genome assembly GCA_934725855.1 of uncultured Cellulosilyticum sp. GTDB lineage: Bacteria > Bacillota > Clostridia > Lachnospirales > Cellulosilyticaceae > Cellulosilyticum. The sequence goes on from CAKVCL010000010.1 coordinate 101,085, forward strand.
AAACGAAAGGCATTGATGTAGAAGTCTATCATTGTGGATTTGACCCAGATAGTCTAGATATGCTTATGATGCCAGAGCTGGATTTGTGTATTTTTGATAGTACAGCCCCACATGAATATTATCCTGAGCGAGAATCCGATATTGTCTTAGATATGTACCAAAATCTTATTACGCCTAATACAGATGAGCACTATAAAGAAGCACTTAGTGATATTTCAAAACGCTATAAAGAACAAGTTGCCAAAGGCACCTCTCACTTAGCTTATGCAAAGTTTTTGCACGATGACTTAGAAAAATATTATATTGCTGCTACAGATTTTACAAAAATTAATGCCATCACAGCAGATCTTATCTCAAAAATTGAGGAAAAAATTTACTAATTTTCTCTCAAAAAAGAGGCTGTTACGCTTTTAGTCTAACAGCCTCCTTTTTTATTCCTTATGGTAAATCCACTAAAGCAATCGCCTGACTAGAAATGCCTTGCTCTGCCCCTGTAAAGCCTAACTTTTCTTCTGTTGTTGCTTTAATATTAACTTGTTTCGTTTCTACTTTTAAAGCACTAGCAATATGCTCTCTCATTTTTAAAATATAAGGTGCCATCTTGGGCTTTTGTGCAATAATCGTCGCATCAATATTATGAATGACTGCTTTTCTTTCCTCTAAAAGCTTACTAACATGCTCTAGTAAAATGATACTACTAATGCCTTTATATTGTGGATCGGTATCTGGAAAATGTTTTCCTATATCTCCTTCACCAATTGCTCCAATCAGGGCATCCATAATCGCATGGATTAATACGTCAGCATCAGAATGTCCCAGTAATCCTTTATCATGAGGAATCTCTACCCCACCCATAATCAATTTTCTTCCTTCTACCAATTGATGGACATCATATCCCATCCCAACTCTTAACATTCGCTCTCCTCCTTTGATAAATGGTCTATAAACTTAGCTACACTATCCTCATTATTTGTTCCAATAATCCCTGTTGCATACTGTTTGATTTCTTCCACTGCATTTTCGACTGCATAAGCCTCATCTGCCATCTGAAACATATTTTGATCGTTGAGTTGATCTCCAAAAACAATCACTTTATCGAAATGTCCCTTGGCTTTTAACTTTTTAATGCCATTGGCTTTGGTTGCACGTTCACTATACACTTCTAGCAAATAGCTGTTTTCGCAGTAAATGTCTTGATACATCACTCTACCAATCCCGCTAATCGGCTCTAATAAATGATTAATCTCCTGTATATTCTCTTTTGAGTATTTAGTAAGGTCCCATCTAAATCAGATATATAAATTGTCTTTTTCATATTTCACCTTGTATCCATTCTTATTTAAAAATAAAATGCTTATGTGCTATTTATTTTATCATATCTCACCATATAATGAACTTTTTTAACTTATTTTGTATAACAAAAATAGGCATTGTCTAATCATCCATTAAACAATACCTATGATCAAGTAGCGGAAAAGGGATTTGAACCCATGACACCACGGGTATGAACCGTGTGCTCTAGCCAACTGAGCTATTCCGCC
>CAKVCL010000011.1 GCA_934725855.1 uncultured Cellulosilyticum sp.
CAAAAATTAAGAAAATATGCTAGTTTCAATTCAAAGTCATTTTTTATTAAAATTGCTCTCAAGGCTGAATAGTAACTATTTTCTTGAGTCATTTATTAAAACTAATTGATATTTTTAGAATTGTATGTTAGCATACTGCAAATAAACAGTTTTCAGCGATATAAAGCTATTTATTATACAAAAAATAAATGAGGAGGTAAGTCATGATTAAACCAAAGAGATTAAAAAAAGGTGATAAAATTGCCGTTGTCAGTCTTTCATGGGGAGGCTTAGGAGATGCCAGCTTAATTCATAAATATAAAATTGCTCATTCGCGTTTAGAAAATGATTTTGGATTAGAAGTCATTGCAATGCCCCATGCACTGAAAGGATCAGCATTTGTAGCCGCGCATCCAGAATTAAGAGCAAAGGACCTAATGGATGCATTCAAGGATGAGTCTATAGCGGGTATCTTTTGTGCCATTGGTGGTGACGATAGTATTCGTTTATTACCTTATATTGATTATGAAGTAATTAAAAAGAATCCTAAAATCTTTATGGGTTATTCAGACTCTACCATTAATCATTTAATGATGTATAAAGCTGGGCTTGGCTCTTTCTATGGACCATCAATTATGTGTGAATTTGGTGAGCATGGAAAGATGTTTGATTATACCGTAAATGCTGTACAGAAAGTTTTATTTGAAGAAACGGTAGGCTATCAGATTAAGTCCAGTCCTAAATGGTCTAAAGATTTTATTCCATGGGATGAGGAAAATATAAACTTAGTGAAGCAAATGCAAAGCGAAACACATGGTTATGAAATTTTACAAGGGGAAGGAAAGCATGTAGGGCATTTATTAGGAGGCTGCATCGATGTTTTTATGATGTGTACAGGAACCAGTATATGGCCTAGTTTAGAACAGTGGAAGCAGGCTATTTTATTTGTAGAAACCAGTGAAGATCAACCTTCTCCACAATTGATCACTTGGGCATTTAGAAATCTAGCAGCACAAGGCGTTTTAAAGGAACTAAGTGGCATCATTGTAGGAAAACCACAAGATGAGGTGTACTATGAAGAATATAAAGCAGCCATCTGTCAGGTGGTTTCAGAAGAAGAACATTTAGTGGATTTACCGATTATTTATAATGTTAACTTTGGACATGCTATGCCAATAGGGATTATCCCTTATGGAGTACAGACTGAATTAGATTGCAATGAAGGAACGATTACCTTATTAGAAAATGCTACAATAGAGTAGAACAAAAATGCATAGATTAAGATGCTTTTTATGTTTATTGAGCATCTGGCAAAGTTTTAATATTTTTATCAAAAAATTTAAAGGGTTTTTTATTTTTAAACACATATATATTAGTGAGAGTAGTCAATTAAATAAGTGCCTTAAAGTTATCCAAAGCGAGGTTAATAAATGAGCAAAGTCACTTTTACAAATAACAAATAGCTATCTATGCGAACGGAACCTTGTAAATGTGCCAAAGGTCATCCATCAAACTAGCAGCAAGATAACAAAAAGGGCGAAGCAATAGATTGATGAAATCGTATCATCCGACCAAGAAAAATATGGAATCAAGTTTCCTTCCATTAGTAAATAGGATAAGCTTAAGCACATGTGGTCTTATTTATTGATGAAGCCCCCGACAAGGAAAGCTTTATTTCTATAAAGAAGCCAATCATGCCCAACTCTTTTTGAAGCGGGGGCTTATTAAGACATGGGCAAAATAGGCTTTTTAGAGGAATGAAGCAGACGTTGGGGAAAAACAAAAAGCGAGATTTAGTGACTGTAACTAAGTCTCGCTTTTTGTCGTGCATAAGGATAAAATTTGTAATTACTATTTTGAAAAGCAATCTCTCAGATTGTGGATAATATTGAGAAAAAATTAAAAGGGAGTTTAAGAAGATTTGGTATCTTCTTAAACTCCCTTTTAATATAAAAATAATCATATAAGAATATCGGTGGGGCGGCATTTCCCACATCTCAGGTACTTGTTTTACAAGTGTGTAGAGAACCATTTTCTACCTCAACATTCTTATATGATTATTCTATACTTTTCTTATTATCATGATACATTATTTTTTTATAAATGTCAATGTTTCTTATGAAAACGATTTTAATCTACCACTGTGTAATCGCTTAGATATTTTTGAATCTTTAACTTCGTATAGACTTGCTACATATAAGCCATTAGAGTTTTTATCCAGTTTTATAGCAATTAGAATATTTTCATCATATTTTTTTACTAACTCAATACTGCTAGGTTCTTTTTTATTCATGCCGATATAATCTGGAGATTGAATGATTTCTCCTATTTTTTGAATATAACTTACACAATTAGGGTGTCTATTTCTAATATGTACCTCTAGACCAACTGATTGCATAATATCTACAACTGGAAGATTACAACTTAAAATGTCATTAAATTTCTGATTGTATTCCCCAACTTTAAATAGTTTTTGTTGTGAATTTTCTTTTGTTTCGTTCATACTTCACTACTTAGTGATAGTTGCTTTTATTATAAGATAGGATAGTATATTATTCAAATAAATATATCATTCTTTTCCTTCTGGTTTCATAGAAAGAGAAGAATCGTGAGGACAGCATGGAATACCATCTTCATTAATAGTGTAATCCTGATTTTTCAGCCCGGATCTTGCATTTAAAGGGATATATGCTTTAGAAAAATGCCTGTTTTTTCCAAGGGTATCACCAGTAAGCAGATCTTTATAGAGTGCAGTTGTATCAAAAGCAGCATCTCCCAGAAATGTTTTAGGATTGATCAGCGGGTGCTTTGAAAAGAAATCCTTTAGTGTAGGGATTAAAAGTTTAGAATCATGTACGCTCTTATCTGCATCAGGAGAATCAGATTTTTTCTCAACAACGATATCTGGATGGGAAGTCATAAAGTTTTTATTGTAAAAAGAAATATGGCGGATGATACCAAGGCCATTTGTAACAACACCAAAGTTGAAGACATAGCAAAAATGTCCATTGATGTACAGCTGCTTAATCTCAGGATTAGCAGAAGCATGAGAAAGCGTAGATACATAAGCAGCCTTATAAGGGTCATAAGATTTATTAAAACCATGTGCTTTAGCATAGGCTTTAAGTTGTTTAATGATTCTGTTTGCATACTTGGGATTATTTTCGGTAACAAAGGCTTCTATGCCAGAAGAGTCAAAGAGGGGCATGTCAGCTTTGGCAGAGTCAATAGCTTGGCAGATAGGTTCTGTAAGATCAACAAGGTTGCTGAATACGAGCTGCAGATCATCTAAAAGTCTTGCTTAAACCGGGTAATTTTAGAAGCATCAGGAACTTTTGTAAAACCACAGAACTAACGAAGTGGTTAGAGTAAGTAAGAAAAGTTAAAAGAAGCTGATCAGTAGGGATGGAGAAAATACGTTGGATAATCAGAGCCCAGAGTAAAGCATGTAAAGAGTATTTACGGGATCTTCCTGTTGATGCATAGAAATGATTATAAAAAGTAGTTGGAATGATTTCGTCCAGATCGATGTGGTTTTCTAATAGAGAAAGAAAAGTAGGTTTATCATTTTCAAATTTTTCCTGGCAATCTGAAAAAATATCTGGCAAAGAAAGCTGTTTATGTAGTATCATAATATCAGAGTAACTCCTTTCTTGGGTAACGGTTTTTAGTTTTTTTGTCAACTCTATTATACCATATCCAGTGAGGAGTTACTTGTTTTTGAAGCAAAAAACATGCCGTATTTATGCGGCTTGTGGCGTTTTGGAAATGCCTATTTAGTAGTAATAGAAGAGGAGAAAAAATCTCCTCTTTTTTAGTGGTTACAAGAAATTTGTTCTAATCATAACGTCATACTTTGCTCTAGTAGCTGTATTTTTTGTGTTTAACAACTAGGAATATTGTACCAAGAACAACAGCCATAAATTCTGCAACAACAACAGAAATCCAAATGCCATCAATTCCTAAAATTATTGGAAGTAATAGGATGCAGGCACTTTGGAAAACTAACGTACGCAAGAAAGAAATAATAGCAGAGGTAAGCCCATCGTTTAGGGCGGTGAAGAAACCAGAAGCAAAAATACCAAATCCCATAAAGCAAAAAGATAATGCAAAGATTCTAAAGCCTGAAACGGTTAGGTCAAACAACTCCGCGTCGTAACCTACGAAAAATTTCGAAAGTGGATGAGTAAGGAGCTCTGCGGAAATAACCATACCAATACCGAATAGGCCAATGAGAATAAGGCTTTTTCTAAGTAGACTTTTGAGTTCAGTATGGTTTTGGCTGCCATCATGGTAACTAATGATAGGGGCAACGCCGATGGAATACCCAATAAATGCTGCAGAGAAAATCATACTGATATACATCATGACACCATAAGCTGCGATACCATTTTCTCCTGTATATTTTAGGAGTTGAAGATTGTATAAAATGCCCACGAGGCTCATGGAAATATTACTCATAAACTCTGAAGAGCCGTTAATACAAGCCCGCAAAATAGCTTTGCCATTAAAAGATGTTTTTCCAAGACGAAGAATGCTGCTATTTTTTCGAAAGAAGTAAATAAGTGGAATAATACCTCCAATAGTTTGTGCCACAGCAGTCGCTATAGCAGCTCCAGAAAGTTTGAGTTCTTGTGGTAAAAGAAGGACTAGAACCGCATCTAATATCATATTGATGACACCAGATAAAATAGTTATCGTCAGTCCAAGATGTGGCTTTTCAGCTGCAACAAGGAAACTTTGGAACATAACTTGAAGCACAAAAAACGGTAATGAAACAAGAATAATTCTTGAATAGGTGACACAGTTATCTAGCAGTACACCTTTTGCGCCAAGAACAGATGCTATCGGACGAATAAAAATGAAACCTAGTATGGCTAATACCAAACCAATAGCAAAAGCAACATATACGAATAAAGAAAAATAACGATTGGCTTGTTCTTTCTTACCTTCCCCGTAGGTTCTTGCTACAAGCGCAGTACCACCTGTACCAAACATGAAACCCACTGTACCTAAAATGATCAATACGGGCATGATTAAATTAATTGCGGCAAAAGAAGTTTTACCAGCAAAGTTTGAAATAAAGAAGCCGTCTACCACACTGTAGATGGATGTAAAGATCATCATGGCGATAGATGGCAAAGTGAATTTGATAAGTTTTCCATAAGTAAAATGATCTGAAAGCTGAATACGCATAAAGATTTTTCCTCCTGATATTACAATTTTTCAATTTGCTGACGAAAGCAATTTGCGTATTTTTCCATTAGGTCAATATAGGTACTAATTTCATTCTCTGTCCAAGTATCAAATGAATCCAATTCTGCCTGATAGAGTCTAGCTGCCGTTTTTTGTAAGTACTCTGTACCTTTATCGGTCAGAATAACTTTTTTTGAACGGCCATTATGTTGCTTGAGATACAAAATGCCATCTGCTTCAAGATGACGAATCGCTGAATTGATCGTTTGCTTACTGATACCAGAATTTTTGTAAATATCACTGAGTAGGCATTCGTTACCAGCATCATAAATGGAATAAAGAACAATAGAAACACTGTCTGAAATGCCTAGCTTTAAAGAAGACAGATGATAGAGTGACTCTATTTCGGTAGACAGATAGTTGATTCTATGAATTGCATTAATGTGATGATGACTCATATTGACACCTCCATGTACGAAATCGTACATTCTGTAGTGTAGTATGGTTTTACATGCTTGTCAATAGCTAGAGATTTATCTTATACAAAACGATTGGGTAGGGTAAAGATACCAATTAGGTGGTACAACTATGTAGAGTAGTACTTATGAGCGTCCAGAAGTACCAAAAGAGGAAAAAGCAATAAGCTTAGCAACATACAAATCCATACTAGGGGGGAATTAAGAGATGAATGAAAAAGTTATTGCGCCCGATAAAGAGGGACTAGATGGTATGTTCAGAATTGAGAAGATTAGAAATATAGAATAGTTGAGATATCTAAAGGAAAGGCTTGGTATGTGAGGATAGAATGCCTTTGATTGCACCTTCTATTCGTTTATAATCTTATTTGGTAAAATTTTATATTCAGGAATGGTTCCTTTGTATGCGTAAACCTTATCCATGAGTGATCCTTTAGCACCCATAGTAAAAGCAATATCACTGCTTCTTATACACATTAATTTATCGTTAATTGTTAGATGAAGATAGTCCATGGTATGATTGGGTAATTGGATAATTCCTGAAGGTGATATCGTGAGCCAGGAATAGCCTCGTCCTTGATACTGAATAAAGTGACCTTCCTCTAGCTCGTAATTTGAAAGAGTAGGGCAGTCTGCTAAGATATGTTTTAGTTTTGAGTTTGAAAGCAATGTGTGATTCGTTATACAAAATCCGCCAGTTGCTTTAGCGCCTGTAAAAATAATAATTTTTCCGTCTTTGGTTATGTCATATTCTGCTAATGCCTGTGTTGGTATTTGAATTCTATTTTGAACTCCGATAATGGAAAGACCAAAAACGAACTTTCCACCTTTATTTAGTTGAGGCATAAAATTCCACCTTCCTTTTTATGTATAATATTTATTAGTGAGTGTTTATAATGTTTCTTATCGAAATAAGTTCTAAGGGCAGATATATAAAGAACAATTAATAAAGCATACCACCCATATTTAATGAGAAATTGCATGACATTTTCGCGCCCAGGTTTTTTGATGAACATCTTTTGTTTTAGAACGTAATACTATAAAATAATCTTAATATAAACCAATACTACTATAATTGCATAGTAGTATTGATGTGAAGTAATGTCAAGGAGATAAAAAATGTTATCAAAATCAGCAACTATGATCATGGGGAGCATAAATAGTACCCCATTAAATGCTTATGAAATTATAAAAAGGTTACAGTGGATGAATGTCAAGTATTGGTACAATATTGCCGATTCAACAGTGTATGCTACAATAAAATCATTTGAAAAAAAAGGTTATATATCTGGTAGCATAGAAAAAAAAGGAAAAATACCAGATAAAACCATATATACCTTGACTGAAAAAGGCAGAATTGAATTAAAGGAAACGTTATGCTACTTCATTGTCAATTTTGATTTCGATACCAATATTTTTTCAATGAATTATGGACAAATGGAACATTGAAATAATTATGTCTAGGTAAAATGAACAATCCCTCAAAAGCAGTTAATCTAAGTGGGCTGCTTTTGAGGGATTGTTTTAGTTTTATTTTGTTTCTGCGTGGTAACTTTTAATAAGTAGCATTAAGAAGTTAAAGAGTACAAAAGTGATGATACCTGTTGTAATAAATAATTGAATACCACCGATTTGTTTTAAAATATTGCCTAAACCAGTAAGTCCGTTAGCAAGCATAAAGCCTGATACTTTGTTCGTTGCAACCGTTCCAATTGCCATTGGGAAGGTAAGTCCTGCAAAGCCTGGATGGAAGCTAAATGAGAAGAACTTAGTAAGGTTACATACGACATATAAAATAGAAGCAAATACTACAATATAAAGCACGTAAACCACAATTGGGTTAGGGTTTGTAATAATGTTGATATAACTTACAACGCAAAGGCTGGATGGTGCAAGTACAATCGCTTTAGTATGGAAAAGTGGATCGGCAATTGGGTGTTTTAAAAGTCTTACCACCATAAATGGCATAGCAATAGCTAAAGCAGCAATCCCATAGTAAACAATGATGGTACAAATGAGAGGCTCATTCATAACCCCACCAACAACAGTAGAAACCATAATACCGTTTAAGGTAACGAACCAGCTTGGTACGAAAGTGTCGATATTAAAGTTTTTAATGACATTGCGATATAAGAAAAGGCAAAGATGAACGGCATGAATCCCAAGTCCGATAAACCATAGCCCTTTACCAATTGCAGGAGAATAATCAAATACATAGCTTCCTAAAATCATAGTGATCATAGAGAAACCAGCATACAAAGAAGCAGGGACGGTGTTAGAATACTCTTTTTTAAATGTATCAAAATGAAGGATAATTTTCCCGATGTAGCATAGGAGAATAATCGCCGCACTCCACATGGTAATATGGCGAATCCAGCTATAGCCAAGTGGTGCCCATAAGTTTGAAAGGGTAGCAGCACCCACCATAGTGGCTAGAATTGGAACTGGCATATTGGCAAGTTTTGTTTTAAATGTTTTTTTAGTCATTAAAATGCTCCTTGAGATGAATTTAAGCCAAAAGATTAGTAAGTTCTTTAAAGCATATTGATAGATAGTTTGCTTTTTAATAATATAGCCATAGTAAGCGTTTCTATGGCTATATTATGAGGAGATATGGTAGCATTCATACCATAATCTGCTATAATTACTTTTCTTCTAAATAGGTGAATGCACCATTTTCTTTGATATTGAAGAAATCTGAGTAATCGATTTTAAAGAGTGGTTTCTTAACTTTAGAAACATCAATTTTTTCTCTAATGAGTTGAGTTAAGATACCTGAATAAGATAAATCACCTTGAAGGATGGCACCATAGATTTTGCCATCTTTGTGAATGATTTTTTTATAGTTAACACCATCGTCTTCTATTTCAATGGTGTAGTTTTCAGGGTCTTCTGGCTGGGCAAGCCCTAAAGACATCGTAGGAATACCTAAGAAGTTCATGGTTGATTTACTTGCAAAGAAATCGGTCATTTCTTTTGGAATGCCTACCATGTTACTTGCGGCAATAATGCCTTCTTTAACTGCTACTGGCCAAATTGGGTTACGCCCTGTTACATCTCCAGCACCATAGATATCTGGATTTGAAGTTTGACCAAAAGCATCAATGATTAGACCAAAGCGATCGGTTTCAATGCCACTGCCTTCTAAGAAGCTGACATTTGAACGTACACCAGAAGCGACAATTAATAAATCACAAGGAATTATTTCGTCATTACTTAATTTAATCGCAGTGATTTCTTCATTTTCATTCATAATGAGCTCACTTACGCCTAAGCTAAAGAGTTGTTTGATGCCTTCTTTGGCAAATGCTTCTTCGTAAGTTTTAGCTGCACGGTGATCTAATTGGATAGAAAGCATACGGTCACGCATTTCTACGATAGAAATTGATTTGCCTAAGTGCATCAGCCCAGAAGCGGCATCAATGCCTACAAGACCAGCACCCATGATGACAATATTTTGAGCGGTTTTAGCTCTTTCCATAATGGCTTCAATCTCATCAAGGTCATGGAAACCAATAGCATTTTTAGCTTCACGAAGTCCATTAATAGGTGGAAAGAAGACATGTGAACCCGTAGCAATGAGTAGCTTATCAAAGTTTATATGAGTGCCTTTATCTGTGATAACTTCTTTGGCTGTAGGGTCTACACTTACAGCACTTTCTCCCTTAATCCATTGGATATTGTTTTTAGTGATAAAATCAAGTGGTACAAATTGAAGGTGGTTAAGGTCGCGCTCACCTTCTACATAGTGGTGGAGAATACATCTTGAATAGATGTGCTCATCGGTTGATACTAATACGATTTGGGCTTCTTGGTCTAATTCACGTAATCGCCTTGCGCCACTTATTCCAGCAGCAGAAGCTCCTAATACAACATATTTCATTTGACTAGACCTCCTTTAATGTAATGGCACTCATAGGACACTTTTCAACACACATCGGCCCTTTTTCACGGTGAGTACATAGATTACATTTCATAATTTCTTTGTAGCGAAGGGAATCCGCTTTTAATACCCCATAAGGACAAGCCATAATACACATATAGCAGCTTGCACATTGTGCTTTATCATATTCCACAAGTCCTGTTTCAGGATTTTTACGCATGGCACCTGTCATACAAGTGAAGGTACACTCAGGTTCATCACAGTGACGACAGAAGATAGGGGTTTGTTTATTTTCACTGCTCAGTACGATTCGGTTTCTTGGATCGGGACTTTCATGGCTTACCATACAAGCTGTGACACATGTCAAGCAGCCTACGCATTTAGAACGGTCAATATTAATTCTTTTCATGGTCATTTCTCCTATAATTTTTGGATGTTAATAGGTGTTGTTTTATATGATGGCTCTTTAGAAAATGGATCATAAAGAGAAGGGGTGAGTTTGTTGGTTTCAATGTAGTGTATTGGTGCGTAAAGCTGATATTTAGGAACGTTTTGGGTAATTTTAGCCATAAAGCATGCACTTTCACCATTGATAGAGGACACCTTAAAGACCTCATTCATTTCAATCCCTTTTTCAGCGGCGAGTTCTGGATGGATATAAATATAAGCCATTTCTGGATAAGCATCTTCTACCACACCAATTTCTCTTGAACGAACTTGTGTATGCCATTGTCCTACCGTGTCACGCCCTGTATTTAAGATATAAGGGAATGCATTGGTTGTTGGCAGTGGATTCTCACGAATTTCATCAAAAACAAATTTTGCTTTACCTGATGGGGTATAGTACTTGCCATCTTCAAAAAGTCTTCTTTCATCTTCTTCTAAAGTATCCCCCGCTCTAAATGGCCATTGGATACCCTTAGAATCTTCAAGCATTTCATAAGTGACACCTGTGATATCACATGGCATTCCTTTAGAACATTTTTTCATCAGTTCAAATACAGCTTCTGGTGTTTGCCATAAATCAAGAAGTGAGCCCATACCTAAAGCTTTACCTACACCATGGAAAACTTCAAAGTCAGAGTGTTCATTGGCTTCTTTTTTAAGAACAGGGCGAAGTGGAGAAAGACGTCTTTCTGTATTAATAAAAGTCCCTATTTTTTTGATGCCTGGGACAACTGGGAAGAAAACGTGCGCCTCGCTACTTGTGTGTGTATCTTCATAGATATCTTGAGCAATAAATAAATCAAGCTTATTAAGTGCACGGGCAAAAGTTTCATTGTTTGTCCAAGAGTGACGAGGGTTTGTACAAAGTACCCATAACGCTTTGATTTCACCTGCTTCAATTTTTTCAATGATGGCATTGTATGGAAGCGTTGGTTTATCAATAAGCTGCTCATCTGTAATTTGAAGCGCATCACAAACAGCGCTGCGTCTTTTGGCATTATCATAATCACCACCTCCATAAAGGCCAGCAGTATTGCTAAAAGCACGAGAACCCATCGCATTAGATTGACCTGTAATAGAGTTGGCACCTGTACCAGGGCGGCCGATGCTACCTGTCATAAGGGCAAGGTTAATGATAGATTGAGCGGTGCGAACGGCTTCATAACCTTGATTAATCCCCATTGTCCACCAGAAAGAAACACGTTTGCCATGATGAATCAGTTCAACCATTTCATAAAGAGCTTCAACAGGTAAACCAGTTTTTTGGCTAACCATTTCAGGGGTGTAGGAAGCTACAAGCGCCTTAAAGCCATCAAAGTTTTCTGTATGATTTTGGATATAGGCGTGATCTAGGTAATCTTTCTCGATTAAGAGATGAGCAAGCCCATAGAAAAGGTAAATATCTGTTTTACCATTTAAACCGTAGTAGTAGTCTGCATTTTGAGCCGTTTCGGATTTTCTTGGATCAATGACAATCAATTTTTTATGAGTGTTTTTGCGAATGCGATCCCAAATAATCGGGTGAGTAATCACAGGATTTGCACCGATTAAGAAAATAGTATCAGAAAGCTCGAAATCATTAAGTGTATAAGGTGGTGCATCAAAGCCAAAACTTTGTTTATGAGCCACGACTGAAGTTGCCATACAAAGTCTTGTGTTACCATCTACATGACCACGAAGAAAGTTTCTTATGACATGAGAAAAGAGCGCCATTTCTTCAAGCGGCAATTGACCCGTACTGATTGCGGCAATGGCATCTCCTCCATATGTTTCTTTAATTGAAAGTAATTTGTCTGCGACATATTGATAAGCTTCATCCCAGCTTTTTTCTTCCATTTCGCCGTGAGCGTTACGAATTTTTGGAAGGGGTGAAGGCTTAAAACGCGTATGTTGTTTGTCTAATGAGATTCCTTTAATACAAGAGAAACCTTTATTAACTGGGTAATGTGGTGTAGGCATAACTTTTTGAATTTCATTGTTTTCCACATAGAAATCAAAGTTACAAGCTAATGCACATAGATTACATGTTGATTGAACCTTATTCATGGTGCTACCTCTCTTTGATAATTAATTAACGATATCAAGAGTATAGCTTTTTAAACGTTTTTTTTCTGTGATAATCATCACACTTAGCTTGAAAAGAGAAAGGAAAATTAAAGAAGAGAATGTGATATAATCATTTAAGATCAGTCCATAGAACAGGAGTATACAAAGATGACAAAAGTAGATTTGATTACAGGATTTTTAGGTTCAGGTAAGACGACATTTATTAAGAAGTACGCCAAGTATTTATTAGAGAGTGGGGAGAAAATTGGTATCTTAGAAAATGATTTTGGGGCAGTCAATGTCGATATGATGCTGCTTCAAGATTTAGCCAGTGAGCGTTGTGAATTAGAAATGGTATCCAGCGGATTTGATAAGGATTGCCATAGAAGAAGGTTTAAAACAAAATTAATTTCAATGGGAATGGTAGGATATGACAGAGTCATTGTTGAACCCTCAGGTATTTATGATGTCGATGAATTTTTTGATGTGCTTTGTGAAGCACCATTAGATAGATGGTATGAAATAGGAAATGTGATTACAATTGTGGATGCCACATTAGAAGATGATCTTTCTAAAGAAGCGCAGTATTTATTAGTTTCTCAGCTCGCTCAAGCAGGAAAGGTGATATTAAGTAAAACAGAAACAGCCAGCAAAGAGCAAATAGAGCATACGATTCAAACGCTTAATAAGATCATGGCAAGCTTCAAATGCGAAAGACGTTTTGAAAGTGAAATGCTTGGTAAACCACTTGGTGAACTAACTAGTAAAGACTTTGAAGAAATTAAAGCGTCAGGCTATACCGATTATGTGCACACTAAGTTGTGGTTTGACAAAGAGGAAATTTTTCAATCTGTATATGTGATGGATAGCCATATTACAGAAGAAAAAATTAAAAAAGCAGTGAAGGGCATGATGCAGGATAAAGCCTGTGGGAAGATTTTTCGCATCAAAGGCTTTATCCAAACAGAAGAAGGGGGATGGCTGGAGCTTAATGCCACTGAATTGGCTACCTCCATCCATCCTATTGCACAAGGGCAAGATGTGGTGATTGTAATTGGTGAAGATTTAAAGGAAGAAAAAATCAAGCACTACTTAATGGAATAAGGGTTAAGATAAAAAGCTTCTAAGATTACGATTGACTTTTAAAATAAAGTGAAAGCTTATCTGGGTCTGGGATGATAATATATTTATTTTGATAAATCACCAGTTCATTATGGATTAAAATCTTTAGAGCACGAGAGATGGTTTCACGATAAGAGCCTAGAAAATCAGCTAGTGAAGTAATCGTGATTGGAAAGTTAACGAGTACACCTTGCTCACAAGGCACGCCATAATCTTTGCTAAGCTTCCAAAGCTTAGCGGCAAGCTTCTTCTCCATTTTGATAACAGAGGTGGAATTTTTAAGCTGTCTATAAAGTCGCCTAATTCTTTTGGAAAATGCATTAAGAATATTTTCCATGAGAATAGGGTCTGATTGCATCAAATTTAGAAATGTCTTTTTATGAATCATAAGCAGCACACAATCATTATAGGCCTTACAGTTAATGGCTGAGGGTAACTCATCTGAGAGAGATTCATTAAGAAGGTCACCTTTAGATAAAATAAAAATCACCTTATTTTGTCCGCTGGCATGTGTTTTGTAAAGACAAGCATTGCCATCTAGAACAAAGTAAATATAAGAGAGAATATCTTTATCAAAAAAGATGGATTGATCGGCTTTATAATATTGAATACGTCCATTTGAAACAATTTCGGCAATGGTTTGGGGCTTTACATTAGAAAATAAAGAAAGACCCATTAGAAAATCGGGGGTTAGGTAATCCATAACTTTTCTCCTATAGTCAGTGTACTTTTTTAATATCTTTACTATTGTAAGCTAAATGTTTTTAAAATATAAGAGAAAAATAACCAAGAAATACCATTTGCCCTAAATAGCCCCTTTATAAGGGGCTATTTTTGAGGAAAATAAGAAACATAATAAGAAAAATAATGGATGGTGAGGATGATATTGGAAACGTGATAGTTGTCACGTTATTTTTTTTTGCGCTCCAGTATAATAAGTTCATACAGTAAGGAGCTAATTAGTAGGCTAGCCCCTAATTTTACAAAGTGAAGTGATTTGTTAAAAAAGTCACAAAATAGAAGTGCCAGAAAATAAAACGGTATCAATAAAGAACATAAAATAGACAGGATGGAGTAAGCTCATGGGATATAAGATTCATATAGAAGCATTTAATGAAGCATTAAGTCAGCTCTCAAGAGAATATAGCATTTATGCGCCAAAGAGATTTATTGGAGGAGGAACGTATTCAGATACAGACCGTATTCGTTATGGTGAAGTTCAATCAATTGATGAAATTGTATTTGATTTAAAATCAGAGTTTTCTTATAAAGAAATTCTAACCCCTATTTCACAAACTCTTTTCTATTTTACAGAAGATGAAGTCAAAGAAGCAGATGGTTTAGTGAAAGGGGCAGTTGTTTTCTTAAGAAGCTGTGACATGCACGCGGTTAAAAGATTAGATGACATCTATTTGAAAAATGGTTTTGAAGATAGTTATTACAAACGTATAAGAGAAAAAACAAAATTTATCCTTATGGGATGCAAAGAAGCTTTTGATAGTTGCTTCTGTGTGGATATGGGCACGAATACATGCAGTCAGCATGATGCCTTTATAAAGGTAGAAGGCGACTACGTTTATATTGATGGTCATTTCGAAGAACTGATGATGCGTCTTGGTGAAGAGGTAGAAGAAATATCTGTTACTCCAGATTTTGTAACAGAAACCAAAACACATGTGTCTATTCCTGAAAATCTTTCATTAGAGGTGATGGATAGTAAGATGTGGGAAGCGTATAACCAAAGATGCATTGCTTGTGGACGTTGTAACTTTGTGTGTCCGACTTGCACTTGCTTTACGATGCAAGATGTATTTTATGAAGGCAGTGACCAAAAGAAAACGGGAGAAAGACGTAGAGTGTGGGCATCTTGCCAAGTAGATGGCTATACAAATATGGCAGGAGGACATGCTTTCCGTTTAAATAAAGGACAACGTATGCGCTTTAAAGTGATGCACAAAGTACACGATTACAAAAAACGTTTTGGCTATCATATGTGTGTAGGATGTGGACGCTGTGATGATATTTGTCCTGAGTATATTTCATTCTCAGCTTGCATTAATCAATTAAAAGATGGTATGGGCGAAGTAGTTAAGGAGGGTACTAACTAATGAAAAACGAATATATTCCTTTTTTATCAGAAATCAAAGAAGTGATTAAGCATACAGAAATCGAATACACATTCCGTATGGCTTTTGAAGGGGATGTTAAACCCGGTCAATTCTTTGAGGTATCTCTTCCTAAATTTGGTGAAGCTCCCATTTCAGTAAGTGGTATTGGTGAAGGCACAGTGGACCTTACCATTCGTAAAGTTGGAAAGGTAACAGGTGAAATCTTCGAAAAATACCAAGGGGATAAGCTTTTTATGCGAGGACCATATGGCAATGGTTTTGAGCTTGAAAACTACAAAGGACACGAAGTAGTGGTTGTAGCTGGGGGGACAGGTCTTTCACCTGTACGTGGCATTGTAGAGTACTTTGCTGAGCATAAAGAAGACGCAAAAGGCTTTACACTCATTACTGGCTTCAAGAGTCCAGAGGATGTGCTTTTTAAAGACGACCTTAAAAAATGGGAAGAAACAATGAATCTTATTGTAACCGTAGACCAAGCACCAGAAGGGTATACTGGACATACAGGACTTGTTACAAAATTCATTCCAGACCTTGAAATTAAAGATTTAGAAGATGTCCAAGTAGTCGTTGTTGGACCACCAATCATGATGAAATTTACCGTACAAGAATTTTTAAAACGTGGCATTAAAGAGGAAAACATCTGGATTTCTCAGGAAAGAAAGATGTGCTGTGGCATTGGTAAATGTGGTCATTGCAAAATAGATGACACTTATATCTGCTTAGATGGACCAGTATTTAATTATACAAAAGGTAAATTATTAAGAGATTAATAGGAGTGCGGAAATGGATATTAATACGAAAAAATTAAAAAAGAATGCCTTTAGAGTAAGTAAAGTAAGAGGAATCACCGCCTCACGTGTCAGAGTGCCAGGGGGGCTTATTACAGCAGACCTTCTAGGAAAGGTTCAAGAAATTGCCGAAAAGTACGGAAACGGTCAAGTGCACATTACTTCAAGACAAGGTTTTGAAATCTTAGGGATTAAATTAGAGGATGTGGATAAGGTTAATGAGATGCTTCAACCTATTATTGAAGCATTAGACATCAATCAAGAAATCCCAGGCAAAGGCTATACCGCTGCAGGAACACGTAACGTCACAGCGTGTATTGGAAATAAAGTTTGTCCTTTTGCAAATTATAATACAACCGAATTTGCTAAACGTATTGAAAAGGAAATCTTTCCTAACGACCTTCATTTTAAGGTAGCACTTACAGGGTGTTCAAATGATTGTATTAAAGCTAGAATGCATGACTTTGGGATTATTGGGATGACTATGCCGCAATATGACCCTTCAAGATGTGTATCGTGTGGAGCGTGTGTAAAAGGCTGTAAATCACGTTCTGTAGGGTGCTTAAAAGGTGAAAACTTCCGTGTGAAGCGTAATGCAGAAAAATGTGTAGGGTGTGGGGTATGTGTGAATGCTTGCCCAACAGGTGCATGGACGAGAAGTGCTAAAAAATACTACAAGCTTGCCATCATGGGACGTACTGGTAAAGTTAATCCAAGACTTGCAGAAGATTTCCTAATCTGGGCAGATGAAGACAGTATTGTAAAAATCATTAACAATTGCTATGACTATGTTAAAGAGTATATTGCAAAAGATGCACCAGGTGGCAAAGAACACATTGGTTATATTGTAGACCGTACAGGCTTTATGGAATTTAAAAAATGGATTATGAAAGACGTAGAGTTACCACCAGAAACAATCGTTAAGGAAAATATCTACTGGAGCGGGATTCATTTTAAATAAATGAAATGATAAAAAGTGTCTTTATAGATGGCAAACTACCCATCTATAAAGACACTTTTTTAGCTTATAGCCATTTTGGGGGTCTTAGTCTATGGGAAAATCCTTTTTTATGGACATGTGAATAAAAATATAGTCTATTATCTCATACTAGTCATTAAGAAATGACAATGAGACTTATAGAAGAGGTGCAAAAAATGGAAGTGAAGCAAACGACTTGCAATTATTGCTCTATTGCTTGTAACTTAGATGTTTATGTAGAAGATAATACCATTCATCATATCTGTCCCACAGAACACTATCCCGTTAATCAAGGCTTTTGTTGTGTTAAAGGACTGAGTTTAGATAAACAAAATACGATTTTCCAAAATCCAGTTTTGCCGCTTCTTAGAAATGAAAAAGGTGAAATGACCCATATCAGTTGGGATGAAGCCTTTAAACTTTTTGCTACTAAAATGAAAGGCATTCAAGAAAAGTATGGAAAAAAGAGTGTCGCCTTTATTAGTACAGGACAGCTTCTGACAGAAGAAATGGCACTTCTTGGGCATATTGCAAGAGATTATTTAGGAATTGATGGGGACGGTAATACAAGACTTTGCATGGCGACGTCCGTAGTAGCTCATAAGCAAAGCTTTGGATTTGATGCACCGCCTTATACACTTGAAGACCTTGAACTGACAGACACGATGATTTTTATTGGCGCCAATCCAGTGGTGGCACATCCTATTTTATGGGGCAGAGCAGTAAAAAACACAGAAGCCTATAAGGTGGTCATTGACCCTAGATTTAGTGAAACAGCTCACCATGCTGATTTATATATGAATATCAAACCTAAAGCAGATTTAATTTTATTGTATACCCTTGCCAATGTACTGATTGAAAAAGGGTGGATTAATGAGGATTATATTGAAAAACACACCGAACATTTTGAGGAATTTAAAGAGCATGTGAAAAAATATACCCTGATAGATGTAGAAGATCAAACGGGTATCTCAGCAGGGCAGGTAAAAAAATTAGCTGAAATCATTCATCAAGGCAAAAGAGTTTCTTTTTGGTGGACGATGGGCGTTAATCAATCCTATCAAGCAGTTCGCACAGCTCAAGCGATTATTAATCTTGCCCTTATGACAGGAAATATTGGTCGTCCTGGAACAGGTCCAAACTCGATTACAGGACAATGTAACGCATTAGGCTCACGTTTATTTAGTAATACCACAGGTCTTTATGGAGGTGGGGAATATAATAATGAAGCCAGAAGAAAGGTGGTGGCTGGGGCATTAGGCATGAAGCCTTCTGATTTGCCTGATCAGCCAAGCATTCCGTATGACCAAATCGTAGAAGGCATTAATAAGGGAGAAATTAAGGGCTTATGGATTGCTTGCACCAATCCAGCTAGTTCTTGGATTAATAATGAACGCTTTATAGAGGCAGCCAAAAAACTAGAATTTTTCGTGGTTCAAGATATTTACTCAGATACGGAAACCACTAGACTTTGCCATATGCTCTTGCCTTCGACATCAGGACTTAAAAAGCAGGGCTGTATTATTAATACAGAAAGACGTATTTCTGCTGTAACGCCTGTTCTTAAGAAGGGAAAAGATGAGAAAACCGATTATGATATCCTTTTAGGCATTGGCGAGGCACTTGGAATGGGAAAACTTTTAGATGGTTGGCGAACACCACAGGAGGCTTTTGAAACCATTAAGAAATGTACTAAGGGTGCCCCTTCAGATATAACTGGCGTAACTTATGAAAGCATCACTAGGAGTAAGGGCATCCAATGGCCACATCCAGAAGGAGAAGTGCTTAAAAGTGACCAAAGACGCTTGTTTGAAGATGGCAAGTTTTTTACACCAAGTGGCAAAGCGCAATTTATTTTTGAAGACGTGGTAGAAAGCCCTGTGCATACTTCTTCAGAATATCCTTATTTGCTCAATACTGGACGTGCCACAGTGGGACAATGGCATACGCTTACTAGGACAAGGGAAATTCCAGCTGTTTATGCGATTACCCCACATGAAGCTTATATTAATCTTCATCCTAAACTTGCAGCAAGGTTTAATATTCACGATATGGACTTATTAGAGGTTGCCTCCCAGACAGGGGTGAAGCGAATTTTCAGAGCAAGGCTTAGTACGAGAGTAAATGTCAATCATCTTTTTGCCCCTTTACACTATGCCGAAACCAATGCCTTACTACCTTATAGCTTTGACCCTTATTCTAAACAACCTTCTTATAAAATGGTTGCAGTCAATATTCGAAAAGTAGCAGATGATGATAGAAAGACGATAGCGGAGGCCTATTATGATTAGAATTGCAATTGACAGAGGTAAATGTATTGGCTGTTTAACATGTACCACAGCTTGCGTGGTTGCACATGAAGGAAAAGATACAAGAAATCATATTTCGATTAATGATAAAGGAAGGTTCACACCTATCTTTTGTAGAATGTGTAGTAAACCAGAATGTGTTTATACTTGCATGAGTGGTGCCATGAGAAAAGATGATGAAACAGGGTTAGTTTTATACGACGAATCACGTTGTGCCCATTGTTTTATGTGCATTAGGGCTTGCCCCTATAGTGTTCTTAAAATGGATAAATATACGGACTCTATTGTGATGAAGTGTGACTATTGTCGTAGCACAAAATATGATGGCCCACAGTGCACGGCTAACTGTCCAACAGGAGCCATTACTTTACAGGAGGTAAGCGAGCAATGAGATATGTAGTCATAGGTGTCTCAGCAGCAGGAATTAGTGGAGCCAAAACAATCAAAGAAATTGATAAAAGTGCAGAGGTCATTATCATCTCTAAGGATGAATACATTATTTCCAGATGTATGCTGCATCAATATATTAGTGGTGAAAGAACAATAGAAGCTTTAAACTTTGCTAATCCAGGAAATTTTGTAGAAGCATAT
This sequence comes from uncultured Cellulosilyticum sp., assembly GCA_934725855.1. Classification (GTDB taxonomy): domain Bacteria; phylum Bacillota; class Clostridia; order Lachnospirales; family Cellulosilyticaceae; genus Cellulosilyticum. The sequence continues at coordinate 19,946 of CAKVCL010000011.1, forward strand.
GGTATTAATTGGATGAAGGGAATAGAAGTAACGGCTATTCATCCAAAAGAAAAGATGCTTAGCTTATCAAATGGAGAGAGTCTTTCTTATGATAAAGTGCTTATTGCGACAGGAGCCAGTTCATTTATTCCACCTGTAGAAAATTTAAGAAAGGCGCATCATGTTATTGGGCTAAGAAATTTAGAGGATGCAATTTATATTAAAGGTATGCTACCTAAAATCAAAAATGTAGTGGTTCTTGGAGCAGGGCTAGTAGGCATTGATGCAGTTAGTGGACTTTGGCACTCGGGCGTGCATGTGACTTTAGTAGAAATGGGTACAAGGATTTTGCCAATTCAATTAGATGAGTATACGGCAGGCGTTTATGAGCAGCGTTTTAGAGAAAATGGCGTAGATATTAGATTAGGGGTAAGTGCTAAGAAGGTTGAAATAGATGAAAACAACAATCCTACAGGAGTCCTTTTAAGTACAGGTGAGATGATACCATGCGACTTAATTATTGTGGCGACTGGTGTTAGAGCGAATGTGGCGTTCTTAGAAGAAAGTGGCATTGAAACAGACCGTTTTGGACTGATTGTCAATGCACAATGTGCAACGAATACAAAAGATGTTTATGGCGCAGGGGATGTGACAGGGCGCAATCCAATCTGGCCTAATGCGATTAAACAAGGAATGGTAGCAGGAAATTGCATGGCAGAGAATGAAATAAGTCTATCAGATTTCTTTAGCAGTAAGAATACGATGAATTTCTTAGGAATTGCCACATTATCTATTGGCGTACCTATTAAGCCAGATGACACTTATACAGAAACGATTCAAAAACAAGGAAAAGATTATAAGAAATTCATTCATAAAGATGGTAAAGTATATGGCATCTTAATTCAAGGTGATTTATCCTATGTGGGGGGATTGACGCAACTCCTTCAATATAAAATGGATATAGGTGATATTCAAAAATCTATTTTTAAGGTGGATTATGCAGATTTCTTTAATGTGAAGTCTAATCAAGAATTTACGTATTAATGTAAAGTCAATCAAAGCCCCTTTACTTTTCTTGTAAAGGAAATTTTTAAGGTAAGAAATTTGTAAATGAACCAAGCAGTTTCTTATAAGAAAAGTAAAGGGCTTATAATTTGACAATATGTCTATATATTAAAAGAAAATTTTGTATTTTATATATAGAGTGTATACATGATATACAATTTATGTATTTTTGAAAGTAGATTGTTTCTTGAAATGTAATCGAATCAATAAAAATAAGCTAATAATTAACAAAGGGCATGCATATAAATAAAAGAGAAAGATACATAAAAATGTAAAATCATGAAAGAAATAAATGGTTGCACAAAGCGTCATAAAGTGAGAAAATGTTGTTGAGTCACAAACATTGTGAAAGGAAGAGAAGAAATGAAAACAAAAGCGTTAGTTTTGGCAGCTGGCCAAGGGACACGTATGAAGTCTAATGAATCTAAAGTACTTCATAAAGTATTAGGAAAAAGTCTTGTGGAGTATCCAATATTAGCTGCCCAAGGTGTAGGTGTTGAAGAAATCTGTCTAATTGTAGGCCATAAAGCAGAAGATGTAAAAGCGGCATTAGGTGATCGTGTAAGCTATGCCCTTCAAAAAGAGCAATTAGGAACAGGCCATGCTGTGATGCAAGCATTGGATTTTATTGAAGAAGCTGATGAGGTGATTATTCTATATGGAGATACACCACTTATTAGAAAAGAAACCTTACAAGTGATGCTAGATTTTCACCGTGAAAAGCAAAACACTGTAACAGTACTTTCTGCATTAATGGATGACCCTACAGGTTATGGCAGAATCGTACGTGATGCAAATGGAAATCTTCTTAAGATTGTTGAACAAAAAGATGCAAGTGAAGAAGAAAAGAAGATTAATGAAATTAATGGTGGAATGTACATTTTTGATGGCAAACTATTAAAATATGCGCTTTCAAAGCTTAATAATAATAATGTTCAAGGTGAATATTATTTAACAGATACCATTCAAATCTTATTAAATGAAGGTAAGAAAGTGGATGCCATCGCTATTAGCCAAAGTGAGGATATTGCAGGAGTCAATTCACGTATGCAATTAGCCGAAGTGACTAAGGTGATGAAAAATCGAATCAATGATAAACATATGGCAAATGGGGTTACATTGATTGATCCAGATCATACGTATATTGAAGCAAGTGTTATTATAGGAAAAGATACCATTATTGAACCAGGCTGTATGCTTGAGGGAAACACGGTGATTGGAGAAGGATGTCGTATTGGCTACAATTCAAAACTTAAAAATATGACCATCAAAGATCATGTTGACATTGAAATTAGTGTACTTACAGATAGCTTTGTGGATGAAGGAACACATGTAGGTCCATTTGCATATGTTAGACCAAATTCACATGTTGGTAAGAACATTAAGGTAGGAGACTTCGTAGAAATTAAGAATTCTACAATCGGTGATGGCACAAAGATTTCTCACTTAACTTACATTGGAGATGCAGATGTTGGGGAAAATGTAAACTTCGGTTGTGGCACAGTAGTGGTTAATTATGATGGTCAAAAGAAACATCGTACAACTATTGGCAATCATGCCTTTATTGGATGTAACACAAATCTTGTATCACCTGTTACAGTGGAAGATAATGCTTATACAGCAGCAGGTTCAACGATTACTAAAACAGTTCCTAAGGATAGTTTGGCAATTGCTAGAGCAAAACAGGAAAATAAAGAGAACTGGGTACTAAAAAAACGACAAAAATAGATAATATGCTTTTCTACCTTTGCATTTTGTATACAATATGATATAATGTGTTGCGGAAAACACGGTCGAATATTAAGGAGGACTTAAATCAGATGATTAGAAATTATACTGATATTAAAGTGTTTACGGGTAATGCTCACCCAGAACTTGCTAAAGAAATTGCACAAAGCTTAGATATCACATTAGGAAAATCGGAAGTTACAACATTTAGTGATGGAGAAATTAGTGTAAAGATTGATGAGAAAGTTCGTGGTACGGATGTATATATTATCCAACCTACTTCTACACCAGCTAATGAACACTTAATGGAATTGTTAATTATGATTGATGCAATGAAACGTGCATCAGCAGGTCGTATCACAGCAGTTATTCCATATTATGGATATGCTCGCCAAGACAGAAAAACAAGAGCAAGAGATCCAATTAGTTCAAAACTAGTAGCAGATATTATTCAAACTGCAGGGGCTGATAGAGTTCTTACAATGGATTTACACTGTGCACAAATTCAAGGTTTCTTTAACATTCCATTAGATCATCTTGTAGGTCTTCCATTACTGACAAAATACTATGCAGATAAATTTGGTGATCATACGGAAGATGTCGTAGCCGTATCACCAGACCTTGGTAGTGTAGGTAGAGTAAGATCATTTGCAACAAAACTAGATATACCTCTTGCTATTATAGATAAGAGAAGACCAAAAGCTAACGTATGTGAAATTATGAACATTATCGGTGATGTAAGTGGTAAACGCGTTATCTTAATCGATGATATGATTGACACAGCAGGTACAATTTGTAACGCTGCAAATGCACTTAAAGAAAGAGGAGCAACTGCTGTTTATGCATGTTGTACGCATGGTGTACTTTCAGGTCCAGCGATCGAAAGAATCGAAGCATCAGCTATTGAAGAACTTGTTGTATTAAACACAATCAACATTCCAGAAGAAAAGAAAATTAGCAAGATTAAAGAGATTTCTGTTGCACCTATTTTTGCAGATGCAATCAGACGTATTCATGAAGACTTATCAGTATCTAAATTATTTGATTAAGACTAATCTTTTAAATGAAAATAGGTTAAGCACCTTAAAAGATTGCTTAGCCTATTTTTATTTATGTCTATTATAAGAAGTTAAATAATTTGAGAATATTTTTTAAAAATTGAGGATAATACATTTACTTTGGTAAAAACATATGTTAAAATGACGTACAGTGTAATAAAAAAAGCACAAAAAAGAAAAATAAAAATCTATTATAAAAGGTAAAAAAGTAAAGAGAGAGAAAAGCATGTCATTTAAAAGGTGAGCATGCAAGATTATGGGATTGATATTGAAGATATTTAAGCTAAAAAGCTACGTTATATATAAAATAGGTATAACGTGGCTTTTTAGCATGAGTGGATTTTTGAATCAGCATGATTTATGGGCTTCAATTGGAAGGTTATATCGAGATGTGATACAATAAAAAGGATGATTAAATAATTAGAAATAGGATAATCTAATAAAAAAGCGGAGGAAGACAGATGAAACTAATCGTAGGACTTGGAAATCCAGGCATGCAATATGTAGCAACAAGACATAATGTTGGATTTGAAGTGATAGATAGCATTGCTGAAACGTATAATATATCAGTTATAAAAAATAAATATAAAGCCTTAATTGGAGAGGGCACTATTGCAGGTGAAAAGGTTATTTTAATGAAGCCTCAAACTTATATGAATTTAAGTGGAGAAGCTGTAAAGGCTTGTATGGACTTTCATAAAATAAGTCATGAAGATTTAATTATTATTTATGATGATATTTCTTTAGAGGTAGGACAACTTAGAATTCGCAAGTCAGGCAGTGCAGGTGGGCATAATGGCATTAAAAATATTATTGCACAAATTGGCACACAGGAGTTTCCAAGAATAAGATTTGGTGTTGGGGAAAAACCAGCAGGGTGGGATCTTGCAAATTATGTGTTAGGCAGATTTCCAGAAGAAGAGATGAAGATTGTTGGGCCTAGAATTATGGATGCTGTAAAAGCAACAGAAACCCTATTAAAGTTCGGAATCGATAAAGCAATGAATAACTATAACAAAAAGTAAGACGGTGATTTTGTGGAATGTAGATATAGAGGGCTTATAGAGCCACTTCTTGAGCTTCCCGGTATGGAAGAAGCTTTAGCGTATATAAAAGCGGGTAAAAATATTAAAGTCGTTAATTTAGTCAATGCATGTAAAATTCACTTAAGCTATGCTATGGCTCAATTTACAAAGTCACCCATGGTGATGATTACTTATGATGAACTGAGCACCAAACAATTAGTAGAAGACTTAGAAGTACTGAAGGGGAAAGAGTCAGTGCTTATTTATCCTGCAAGAGATATTCTGTTTTATAATGCAGATGTGCATAGCATGGATATTACATCTCAAAGATTGAAGGTGATTGAAGCACTGATTAACAAAGAAGATGTAGCAGTTGTTCTGCCTATTGAGGCACTCCTTAATCCATTATCACCTAAAGAAACTTTTGAAGCTTATAAAGTGGAGATTGAAGTAGGGGGAACGATTGATTTACCTAAATTAGAGGCAAGACTGATTCAAATGGGTTATGAGCGAGTCTCTAGAGTGGAAGCTATGGGACAATTTGCGGTTCGTGGAGGGATTATTGATATTTATGGAGCGACTGATGAAGAAGCTTATCGTATTGAATTGTGGGATGATGAAGTAGATTCTATTAGAAGTTTTAATGTACAAACTCAGCGTTCAGTAACTAAAGTAAATAAGATTCGTATAATGCCCAATCAAGAGATCATTTTTCCTTTAGAAGTGGTACAAAAGGCTATTCCAGCAATTAAAGAAGATTTAAAGAGAACAGCAGATAAGCTGAGAAAAGATGGAAAGAACGATAGTGCCATTAGAATAGAAGAAACGGTAAAAGAAGCCATAGAGCAAATAAGCTTAGGAATCAGTCCAAGAGGCCTTGAAATGTATGCCCCTTATACAGACTTAAAGCTGGTTTCTATTTTAGACTATTTACCTAAAGAAACATTGATTTTTATCGATGAGCCAATCAAGGTAAGAGAGAAAAGTAATCGTATTTTAGAAGAATATCGTATGAGTATGATTTCAAGAATTCAATATGGACATCTTTTACCTACGCAAATGAATTTAATTTTTGCGTATGATGAAGTCATATACAGATTAAATGCGTTTAGGCAAGTGATGCTGATGAATTTTGAAAGTGAGATAGAAGAAGTTGATACAAGCTATACACTTTTAGTGAACGTATTTGAAAATACGACCTTTTATAAAAATCTAGATTTACTAGAAAAAGACTTAAAGGAGTGGAAGGCTAAGAAAAAAAGAGTCGCTTTATTAATGGGTGCTAAAGCCGTTGCTATGCGTTTAGGTGATGAATTAGAAGCAAGAGGTGTCATTGCCACTTATACAGAACATGATGAAACCAGTGCACTGCCGGGACAGGTTTTAATGTATAAGGGTTATCTAAATAAAGGCTTTGGTTATAGTGATTTAGACTTTTATATTATTGCTGATAAAGACTTATTTGGTAAAGAAAAGAAAGTTAAAAAGCAAAAGAAGAAATATAAGGGTAGCAAGATTCAAAGCTTTTTAGATTTGGCACCAGGTGATTATGTGGTTCATGAGCAATATGGTATTGGTGTCTTTCAAGGCATTGAGCAGATTGTGGTGGATGGGATTAGTAAAGATAATTTAAAAATAGAATACGCTGACCACAATTATTTATATGTCAATATCAATCAAATGGATTTGGTACAAAAATATATAGGAGCAGAGGGCAAAGAAGTGAAGCTTCATAAGATTGGAACCTCTGATTGGCGAAAGTCTAAAGCGAAGGCAAAGAAGGCGATTAAAGATATCGCAAAAGACCTCATTTTACTTTATAGTGAAAGACAATATCAAAGAGGCTTTAAGTATGATGAGGATAATACTTGGCAAAGAGAGTTCGAGGAGCTCTTTCCGTATGAAGAAACAACGGACCAATTAAATGCGATTGAAGATGTAAAAAAAGATATGGAAAGCGGTAAGATTATGGATCGCTTAATCTGTGGGGATGTAGGTTATGGTAAAACAGAAGTTGCCATAAGAGCAGCCTTTAAAGCAGTTCAAAATAGTAAGCAGGTTGCCTACCTTGTCCCAACTACCATTTTAGCGCAACAACATTATGAGCGTTTTGCGGAGCGTATGAAAAGCTATCCGATTAAGGTAGAGCTTTTATCACGTTTTAGAACACAAAAACAAGTTAAGGAAACCCTTAAAGGATTAGAAACAGGTGGGGTGGATATTGTCATAGGGACTCATCGTTTGTTATCTTCTGATGTAAAGTTCAAAGATTTAGGACTGGTTATTATTGATGAAGAGCAACGTTTTGGAGTGACCCATAAAGAAAAACTTAAACAAATGCGTACTCAGGTGGATGTGTTGAACCTAACTGCTACACCTATTCCTAGAACACTCCATATGAGTTTGATTGGTGTAAGAGATATGAGTGTATTAGAAGAAGCACCCGTAGAAAGAAAAGCCGTTCAGACTTATGTGATTGAATATAGTGAAGATTTTATTAGAGATGCAATTAGTAGAGAATTAGCTAGAAATGGACAGGTTTTCTTTTTACACAATCAAGTCAGAAATATAGAAGAGATGGCAGAAAGAATGCAGGAATTAGTACCTGAAGCAAGAGTGGAATTTGCACATGGTCAAATGAAGGAAAGAGAACTTGAGCAGATTATGTTAGCGTTTGTTCATGGAGAAATTGATGTACTAGTTTGTACCACGATTATTGAAACAGGACTTGATATTCAAAATGCTAATACCATTATCATTAATGGAGCAGACCGTATGGGACTTAGTCAGCTTTATCAGCTTAGAGGAAGGGTTGGACGCTCGAGTCGTATAGGGTATGCGTATTTGATGTACCAAAAAGATAAGGTACTTAAAGAAGTGGCTGAAAAAAGACTGCAAGCCATTAAGCAATTTACCGAACTTGGAGCAGGTTTTAAGATTGCTATGAGAGACCTTGAAATTCGTGGCGCAGGTAATTTACTAGGGGCCCAGCAGCATGGTCATATGGATGCCATAGGGTATGATTTATACTGTAAGATGCTATCTGAGGTTATGAGCGTAGCGCGTGGGGAAAACGTAGAAGAGGAATTTGAAACCACCATTGAAATCAAAATCAATGCCTATATTCCATCGGGCTATATTACGGATGAAATTCAAAAACTAGATATTTACAAAAAGATTGCGTCTATTCAAAAGGAAGCAGATTACATGGATATTCAAGAGGAAATCGAAGACAGATATGGCAATATCCCAGTAGAAGTTTGTAATTTGCTTGATATCGCACTTATTAAAGCAATGGCTCATGAGATTTATATGACGCTTGTGAGTGAAAACAAAAGGCAAGTGTTATTTAAATTTAAACAAGATGCACCGCTTAATCCCGAAGCTTTACCTGAATTATTAGCTCAGTATGGACGTAAGATGAAATTTGTCGGTGGAAAAGAACCATCGATTAAAATGAATTTAGAAGATGTGGATAGAAAAGAACTAATCAGTAATATTAAAAATATATTACATGACTTTATTAAATTGAAGAGTCCAAACGAATAGGCTATAATGAAGGTATCAAAAAGACTATAAGGAGAGAGACGCATGAAAAGCATTAAAAAAATGCTAATAACATTCGTAGTCGTTTGCTTAACAACAGTTGGTGTAACAGGATGTTTTAAGAAAGATGTAGTAGTAGCAAATGTTAATGGGAAAGCGATAACAAAGCAACTTTACTATATAAACTTATGGTCTACTTTAAGAGGCCTAGAGAGTATGCAAGAAGGGTATTGGGACTTTGAAAACCTTTCAGGAAAATCACCAGAGGATTTTGCAAAGACGAAATCATTAGAAGCGGCTACTAGATGTATTATTTTAGAGCAAAAAGCAGAAGAACTTGATATTAAGTTAACTAAAGAAGACAATGAAAAGATTAAAAGCAAGGCTAAAGAAACCATGAAAGAGCAAGAGGACTTTTCTAATCAATACGGTATTAAGCAAAAAGATTATGAGAAATATTATACTTATGCTGTATTAAACGAGAGAGTAATGGATAAATTATCTTCAATCTATGAACCTAATGAAGAAGAAGTCGTTAACATGTTAAGTGAAATGAAGGCAAATGGTGACTATCTAGATGAAGCAGAAGTGAATCATATTTTATTTTTAACTAAAGATGAACAGGGTAATGATTTACCTGAAGATAAAAAGAAAGAAGCGTATGAAAAAGCTAGTGAGGCATTAGAAAAGGCACTTTCAGGTGAAGAAATGGATCAGTTGGTACAAGAATATCAATCAACTGAGTATGTAAGTGGGCAAATAGGAAAAGAGCACTTTAGTAAAAGTGAAAATTTAGACGAAGTGTTAAATGAAATTATTTTTGATAAAGCAGAGATAGGCATTGTATTTCCTGAGGTTGTAGAGACTTCTATGGGATATGAGATTATTAAAGTTGAAGAAAGAGTAAGTGAAAGTGAAGAAGACATGAAAGCGCGTGCTACTCAAAAAGTACAAAGAAAATATGCTCAAAATGAACTAGAAGAAATGGCTAATGTAGCTGATGTAGAAAAAACAGAAGCCTATGATAATATCAGCGTAGATTTATCTGGCACAACTAAAAATGATTCAGAAAAAGATGAAAATCAATAAAAATAAAATGACTATTTAAAAATAAAGTTGCTATTTTAAGAAATAAGATAGCAACTTTATTTTTATGGGAATAAATAAGTAATCTATGGGAATACTTAGGATAGAGAAGACAAGAATCACTCAGTATAAAATGCCAATTTACAAGTATAATCAGCACGATATCTGGTCAAAGTGATACTAGAACGTAGTAATTTAAGGAGGTTGTTTTGTTTGAAAGCAACAGGCATCGTTAGAAGGATAGATGACTTAGGTAGAGTAGTTATTCCAAAAGAAATTAGACGTACCTTGCGTATTAGAGAAGGAGACCCTTTAGAGATTTTCACAGATAATGAAGGTCAGGTCATTTTAAAGAAATATTCTCCAGTAGGGGAACTCAGTTCATTTGTTAAGGAATATGCCGATGCCTTGGCTAAAGCAACAGGACATATTACTTGCATTGCGGATAAAGATCAAGTGATAGCTGTTGCAGGGGGATCGAAAAAAGAATTTTTAGATAAGGGTATTAGCTCTAACTTAGAGAAAATTATCCAGGGGCGTTCTATTTTTAAAGCAACAAAAGGTGATAATAAATTTATTCCTATTCTTTCTGAAGGCACTTCAGACAGCTATTGTTCTGAAGTGATCTCACCCATTATATGTGAAGGAGATGCGATTGGTGCAGTTATCTTCTTATCCAATAATAAGGCAAATGCGATGGGTGAGGTTGAAGAGAAGCTAGCTTATTCAGCTTCTGGCTTTATTGGAAAACAAATGGAACAATAAATAAAAGGTTAGTAACTGAAACGAAGTCATAAGTAGAAGTTGCTAGCCTTTTTAATTGATTAAAAACGACCTAATTTAAGCGTGCGCAAAAGTTGGAGAAAAAAGTATTAAAGGCAGGGTATGATAAAAAAGATGAAGTTGGTCAACTTGATGGCATCATTAAGGAATTAGAAGTGTTGAAATTGTTGTTTTTGCAAAAATCAGATATGGATTTTGAACAAGAAATAGGTGAAATATTGTTTGGAGTGGTAAAATTATCAGCCTTTTTTGATGTAAATGCTGAATTTGCCTTGACAAAGTCACTGGAAAAGTTTATAAATAGATTTAGATATATTGAAAATTCAACGTTTACGCGAGATTAGACGAGGATTTTCAATACATATATCCATGTTAATTGCATGAATAGAGGAGGAAACAAAAATGAACAAATCTGAATTAGTAGCAGCTATGGCTACAAAAGCTGAATTAAGTAAAAAAGATGCAGAAAAAGCACTTAAAGCATTTGAAGATGTTGTTATGGAAGAACTTCAAGCTGGGGGTAGAATTCAATTAGTTGGATTTGGAACATTTGAAGTAACAGAACGTAAAGCTCGCGTTGGTAGAAATCCAAAAACAAATGAAGAAATGCCAATCCCAGGAGGAAAAGCTCCAAAATTCAAACCAGGAAAACAACTTAAAGATATCGTTCGTGGTTAATTAGAAACTTTGTTGATATAACAATAGATAAAGAGAAGAAGGTTAAAGTCTAGTTTAGGCAATGACCTTCTTTTTTGATGGATACTTAGCGAATGTATCAAATAAATGACTGACTCACATTGTATGATATTTATAAAAATGGACAAATTATGTAGTATCAATAATATAGGATATCATAACAGTGAAGGTGAGAATATGACAAATATAAAGAGCCAAGCCTTAAGTGGGAAAGACAATAAAAGGCTTAATAATTTAGATAGATTTCATAGTGAAAAGACAGAGGCTAGATGTAATATTGCGCATGAAACCAAAATAGCAGGAGTGAATTTACCTGATACAACGAATGTTATTCATTCGAAGGAATGGGTAGATAATGGAAGTAAACTCTGATGGACTAATAAACATAGGCGATAAAAATAATTAAGAAGCTTGAGCTAGAGCATTCTTAATTATTTTTTTGTTTACCTAGGGGAGGTGCCAAAGTAGCAAAACATTGCTATGGAAAAGAAAAAGTAGTATATTAAGAAAATAGTTATTTGACCTCATCAATTAAACGATAATAAAATTTAGTGTATTTCAAAGGAGATCGATATGCGTATTGATAAATATTTAAAAATCAGCCGAATTATTAAAAGAAGAACGATTGCACAAGAAGCGTGTGATAGTGGACGTGTGATGATTAATGATAAATTAGCAAAAGCTAGTTCAGATGTTAAAGTTGGAGATATTATTGAAATTAGATTTGGAACGAATACTTCTAAATATGAAGTGTTGGAAATAAAAGAGCATGTTAAAAAAGAAGAAACAGAAAACATGTATCGTATGTTGTAATAGTGTAATGATGTAATAATTTTTTTTACCTTTCATATAAATAGTTATGAAAGCTAGTATATGAAAGGGTGATAAATTTGGAAGAGAAATTGAATAAGAAACATTCATTAAGCCTAATAGAACGAGAAAAATTGATTTTGTCTGGAGTAAGAGAAGTGTTTTCATTTGATGAGCAGCTTATAGAGATTGAGACAAGTAGAGGGTACTTAGACATTAGGGGCAATGATCTGCATATTATCAAAATGAATATTGATGAAGGAGAACTTGCTATTGAAGGAACTATTAGTGAAATGACTTATCATGATAGTGCAGGAATGGGAAAGAAAAAGAATTCTATCATGTCTAAACTCTTTAAATAAGAGGGTGTGATAACATGAGTCCAATCATAACAAATCAATCTGTTCTTTTTCTTACCTCAGTTGAGATTGGGGTACTGATGGGAATATTATTTGATCTTATAAGGATTTTTAGGAAGCTATTAAAGCATCCTAATTTTCTTGTGCAAATGGAAGACATGCTTTATTGGATCATATGTGGGTTTATTGGCTTTTATATGCTTTATGTATGTAATTATGCAGAGATAAGGCCGTTTATTTTCATTGGTATTTTATTAGGAGCTGTTTTTTACTTTATGACGTTTAGCGTTATCTTTATGAAGATAGCTACAATCGTTATTCATTATATTAAGGAACTTATTAGAAAGTTGGGTGAAGCAATTAAAAAATATATCCTTAAACCTGTAAAGTTTGTGTTAAAGAAATTGGTGATACTATTTAAAAAACCAATTTTATACATATGCAAAAAATGGAATCACTTACTATATATGAATAAACTAAGATATAGACAGTATAAGAGAAGGCAATATCAGATAGCATTAGACCGTAAGGTTGAAACTTATCTTAAGAAAAGTAAATCTTGATTTAGCAGATTAAAGATATTAATATTATATTAATAATATATTAATTATATATAATGGTATAATGTTAAGAAGGGATATAAATGAGAAAAAGACACAAAAAAATACGAAATGGTATTGTACTTCTCACTATTATTTTTGTAATAGGGTTAATGATAAGTAGATATGAAGTAAATGCTTTAGCCAAGGATATAGACTATAAAATTAGTGTAGAGCAAGTTGCTGTAGAGGAACAAAATACAAAATTAGCTGAAATGCAGCAACAACTTAAGGAGATGGATTCTCTAGAGTATGTAAGGGAAGTTGCCACCAAGGAGCTTAAAATGGTTGATCCAGATACGATTGTGATTAAACCTAAAGAGTAGATAAAAGTGACTTAAGTCGAAAGATATTAAGTCACTTTTTTATAGGTAAAAAGCTTGAATATAGAAGTTACTTCACGGTATATTATTAAGTATAAAGGAGTTGATAAAATGCTAGAAATGGAACAATTAAAGATTGCATTAGAGCCATTTAAGGCTAAATTAATGGAAATGGGGAACTCTCTTTGACATAGAAAGATGCAAAGAGAAGGCAATGCAATTAGAAGAAGTTTCGATGGATAATGCTTTTTGGACTGACAATGAGCGTGCCCAAAGTGTGTTACAAGAATTAAAAGGATATAAAGATAAAATTGAAAAATATGAAAAGCTTTGCATGAGTTATGAAGATATCTTAGTTTTAATTGATATGGCAAATGAAGATGAAGATAGAGAACTAGCAGAGGAAGCAAAAGCAGAAACAGCAGCATTTAAAGAGAAATATGAAACCATGATGATTGCCACGCTATTAGATGGTGAGTATGACAGAAATAATGCGATATTAGAATTACATCCAGGTGCTGGTGGAACAGAATCATGTGATTGGGTGAGTATGCTATTTAGAATGTACACTCGATGGGCAGAAGCGCATGGATATAAAGTAGAAGTTTTAGATTATTTAGAGGGTGATGAGGCAGGCATTAAGTCTGTGACGATTCAAGTGACAGGAGAAAACGCTTATGGTTATTTAAAATCTGAGAAGGGAATTCACCGTTTAGTTAGAATATCTCCATTTGATTCTTCGGGAAGACGACATACTTCATTTGCTTCATGTGATGTTATACCAGAAATTACAGATGAAATTAGCATTGAGATTAGACCAGAGGATCTAAGAATTGATACGTATCGTTCAACAGGAGCGGGTGGACAACATATTAATACCACGGATTCTGCTGTACGTATTACTCATCTTCCAACGGGGATTGTTGTACAGTGTCAAAACGAACGTTCTCAAATTCAAAATAGAGATCGTGCGATGCAAATGCTTCGTGCGAAGCTTCATGAAAAAGAAGAAGAAGAACGTATGGATAGAATTGATGGGATAAGAGGCGAAAAGAAAGAGATCGCTTGGGGAAGTCAAATTCGCTCCTATGTATTTCATCCTTACAACATGGTTAAAGATCATCGCACTAATGAAGAAACTGGAAATACTTCTGCAGTAATGGATGGAGAATTAGACCGATTTATGAATGCTTATTTAGGGTGGATTCATCAAAAATAGTCTATAAGTGAGGGGAATGTAATGGAAAATAGGCAAATCATTGTTTTTAAATTAATGGAACATGAATTTGGAATGGATATCACAAAGGTATTAGAAATATTAAATTATGAAGAAGTCAGACCTGTACCCAATGTACCAGACTACGTAGAAGGCATTATTAATGTACGTGGCAACGTTTATCCTATTTTTAATTTACGAAAAAGACTCAATATGGAATTAACAAAAGAGATGAATGAGACAAAATTTATTTTACTACACTTAGATAATATTAGAGTTGGTTTTTTAGTAGATAGTGTAAGCGAAATCTTAACTGTTGATGAAGCACAAGTAGAAAAAGCACCTCAGATGATCGACAAAAATAAAATCAACCCCATAGACTATATTATTAAGCAAGAAGGCAGGATGATTATTGTACTCAATGTGGAATTACTGATTTCGGAAGAAGAAAATTTATTCATACAAGGAGTTTCAGATGAAAAAGATAGTGGTGGCAACTCAAAATAAAGGTAAGGTTAAAGAAATTAAGGAGATTCTAGCAGATTTACCTGTTGAAGTTAAAACGATGGGTGAAGTTGGAATAGACATTGATGTAGAGGAAAATGGGACAACATTTGAAGAGAATGCAACCATTAAGGCAGAAACAATTAGTAGGTTTACAGATGCGCTAGTGATTGCGGATGATTCTGGGCTTGAAATAGATTACTTAAATAAGGAACCAGGTATTTACTCTGCTCGCTATTTAGGAAAAGATACACCTTATGAAATTAAAAACCAAATGATTATTGATAGGCTAGAAGGTGTACCAAAAGAAAAAAGAACAGCACGTTTTGTATGTGCTATGGCATTAGCCGAGGCAGGAAAAGAAACTGTCACAACTTATGCAACTATAGAAGGTTATATAGGGGATCATGCTGAAGGTGAAAATGGTTTTGGATATGATCCAATTTTCTTTGTAGATGAGTTAGGAACCTCTACAGCTAATATATCCTTAGAAGCTAAAAATGAGATCAGCCATCGTGCTAAGGCGCTTCGCAGTATGGCCCCCAAAATTAAAGAAAGGCTGAATGAATAGGCTAAAATGAAAATACTAGTTATAAGCGATACGCATGGAAAGCTTGACAACGCAAAAAGAATTGTAGAAAGTGTGATGGAAGCAGGGATAAAATATGTCTTACATTGTGGGGATTATGTTAGCGATGCGCGCCTGTTACAGAAGTTTTATCCTGAGCTAGAAGTTAATAGTGTATATGGCAATTGTGATATTGGTTTTGGTGGTGCAAATGATGAAGTGATTGAAATAGAGGGCGTTTCCATCTATATGACCCATGGACACAAATATGGTGTGAAATGGGGAGACTACGAAGACCTATGGATTGATGCAAATGCTTATGATGCAAGTGTAGCAATATGTGGACATTCCCATGAAGCCCATCTAGAGAAGAGACAAGGCATTCTTATGATGAATCCAGGAAGTCTATCCTTGCCAAGAGATAGTCAGTACCCTTCCTATGGTATATTAGAAATTAAAAATGGGAAGGTTATAAGTGCAAAGATTATGCAAATTTATGATAATGGAGTCATAAGAGAACATCTAATATCTAGCCTATTTGGTATTAAATAAAAATCTAATAGGTAAAAAGTAAAAAAAACTATAAAAGGTGTTGACGTATGCAAAGAACTTATGTATAATACATTTTGTCAGTTGGCGCTGATTAGCAAAAACTGACAAAATGAAGCATACGACATGCGGGTGTAGTTCAATGGTAGAACTTCAGCCTTCCAAGCTGACTACGTGGGTTCGATTCCCATCACCCGCTCTGTGTGTCCATAGCTCAGCTGGATAGAGCAACGGCCTTCTAAGCCGTGGGTCGGGGGTTCGAATCCCTCTGGACACGCCATTTATGGTGGGTGTAGCTCAGTTGGTAGTAGCACTGGATTGTGGTTCCAGGTGTCGTGGGTTCGAGTCCCATCTCCCACCTTTTGTTATGTCTTAAAAGATATAACTATATATCATATAGGGTTATCGCCAAGCGGTAAGGCACAGGATTTTGATTCCTGCATACGGAGGTTCGAATCCTCCTAGCCCTGGTATGGGTCACTAGCTCAGTCGGTAGAGCACTTGACTTTTAATCAAGTTGTCCCGGGTTCGATTCCCGGGTGGCTCAGTTCTTAGCAAATCGCTAAGGTGATGAATATGCGGGCGTGGCGGAATTGGCAGACGCACTAGACTTAGGATCTAGCGCCGCGAGGTGTAAGGGTTCGACTCCCTTCGCCCGCATACTTAAATTTCATAAACACCATGCGGGTGTAGTTCAATGGTAGAACTTCAGCCTTCCAAGCTGACTACGTGGGTTCGATTCCCATCACCCGCTTTTATATGTGTCCATAGCTCAGCTGGATAGAGCAACGGCCTTCTAAGCCGTGGGTCGGGGGTTCGAATCCCTCTGGACACGCCATATAGGGTTATCGCCAAGCGGTAAGGCACAGGATTTTGATTCCTGCATGCGGAGGTTCGAATCCTCCTAGCCCTGTATTAGTTAAAAAGGTTAGCATCTTTAGATGCTAACCTTTTTTGCGCGTGCAGCAAAGTTGCACGCGTTTATTGAGGTAAACCTTTAAGGGAAAGGTTATTATTTTTGTACCGAGCATCTAAACTAATATCCTTACCGAACCAAGATGGGGGGGTGAAATGATTGGCTGCTTCTAAAGAAGCAAATTCCACTTCAACCGTAGTAAGGGGGGACAAGCCACCTTCAAATACATCAAGTTCAGCAGTAAGCCCATCCTCTAAAGGAATCAAGTAGCGTTTTTTAGTAATCACTGTCCCTTCTACTTTTTTTAGTAAAGTATGAAACTCTTCATCGGTGATAGGTATTTCATATTCTTCGCGTGAAATCGCACCGCTAGACTTTATAGTTAGAAAAAAATTATCATTAGATTGGCGAATACGAATAACAGGCTGAATAGAAACATAAGCTTGTGTGATTTGAATAACAGGATATTTGTCAAGTGTGGGGCATTTATTAACTAAAAATTTACGTTCAATTTCCATCGTTTACTCCTAGAGATTTATATAAAATTTACTCACATATGATAAAACCAAGTAAAAGGAATGTATCATTTGTTTGTATCATATCATAAGGAAAAGGAAGAATAAATCATAATTTGATGTAGAAAAATATAATTTATGCAAAATGAGTGTCAATAGTACAGAAATAAATGTTTTTATAGAATTAAGGGTATGGTATAATAAGGCATACGATAAAAGGTATAAGAAATATGGAGTTTTTAGTAAAAGAAGAGAGGAAGGATTGAATGAAGGTCGCAGTATATTTTGGGACTGGCTATGAGGAAATTGAAGCACTCGGAGCGGTGGATGTTCTTAGAAGAGCAGGTATAGAAGTTATTTTAGTGGGTGTAGATGCAAAAACAGTTGTTAGCTCACATAAGATTAGCATTAACATGGATGCAGTCATTACGGAGATTAACCATGATGAAATCGATATGATGGTATTGCCGGGAGGTGTGCCAGGAGTTAATAATCTTGCAAATAGTGCTTTATTAATAGAGCAGCTAAAGAAATTTAAAAATGAAGGTAAATGGATTGCAGCCATTTGTGCTGCACCAGGCGTTGTATTAGGAGAGGCAGGATTATTAGAAGGAGAAAAAGCAACTTGCTATCCAGGATATGAAGAAAAGATGCGTGGATGTGAAGCTATAGATGAAAGAGTTGTTGTAAGTCATAAAGTGATTACCGCTAAAGGTGCAGGCGCAAGTTTAGAGTTTGCTTATAAGATTCTAGAAGTGCTTAAAGATAAAGAAACAGCCGATCAAATAAGACATAAAATGATTGCAGATTAAAATAACAGTAAGGAAAAACCTTACTGCTATTTTAATGAAAGAAATACTTATACTGATTTAATTAAAATAATCTATATTAAAACACAGTAAGGTGAATGCGCTTAAATAGTTCTGGAAAATCCTGATTAGTAATTTGACTTAGATTTAAGTCATCAAAAGCGAGTTGAACCTTATGTAGATTTAACTGATAAATTTCTGCTACTATTTCAGGAGTGTAATGGCACCTTTTAGCATAACGCCATTGTCTAGATAAAAGCTTGCAAATTTCACTTGAAGAACTAAGCACAATTGAGAAAAACGTAATGGGATTAAGCTCATCAATATTAAGGTTTTGCATATGTGCGGTAAGCTCATCGATTTCTATTTCTAAAATATGAGCAACATCATATACATGAAAAGGAGCTGAGCTTTCTTTTAAATAGAGATCTATTGCCTCTATTTTAGGTCTAATAGATTTATTATAGTATGTTTCATAGTTAATGAGCTGAATACGGTTAGTAATAGGATTATTCATTTAAGTAAACCTTTCTAGTTTAAATATCGTAGGATATAATCTATTATAAGCTAAGGGGTAGGGGCTTTACTATATGAAATACTTGGAATAAAATAGGACAATATGTACAAATTAGAAATAATATGCAAGATATATATGAATAGGGCGAAAATATTAATATCCATGATATAGATTTTAGATAAATTATATGTTATAATAACGAAATGTTAAATTATAATGCACTATTTATGCGTTACAGTATAGACAAAAGGGAAACCTTAAGGAGGATATATTTTAATGAATGCACAAGTTGAAGTAATGGAAAAAAGCCAAGTAAAACTTACAGTTGAAATTGATGGGGCTCAAGTAGCTAAAGCAGTAGACGCTGCTTATGAATCTATGAAAAAAGATTTCAATATTCAAGGATTCCGTAAAGGTAAAGTGCCACGCGCTATGATTGAAAAAATGTATGGGGTAGAAGTATTTTACAATAAAGCGGCAGACATCTTAATTGATGAAACATTATTTGAAGCTATTGAAGCTAATAAAGTTGAAATCGCTGCTCGTATTCGTCCAAACGAATTAGAAGTCACAGAAATGAACAAAGATGGTATGAAATATACAGCAATTATCACTGTAAAACCAGAAGTAACACTTGGTGACTACAAAGACTTAGAAGTAGAAACTGAAAAAGTAGAAGTAACAGATGAAGAAGTTGATGCAGCAGTAAACGCTGAAGCAACTAAAAATGCACGTGAAATTACTGTAGAAGATAGAGCAGTTATGCCACAAGATAAAGTAACAATCGATTTCGAAGGATTTGTTGATGGTGAAGCTTTTGAAGGTGGAAAAGGCACAGATTATGATTTAGTTATTGGATCAAAAACATTCATTGATAACTTTGAAGACCAATTAATTGGTAAAAACATTGGTGAAGAAGTAGAAGTAAACGTAACTTTCCCAGCTGAATATCATTCAAAAGAACTTGCTGGAAAACCTGCTTTATTCAAAGTAGCAATCAAAGGCATCAAAGTAAATGAAGTTCCAGAAATTAACGATGATTTCGCAGCAGATGTTTCAGAATTTGATACATTAGCTGAATATAAAGCTGATCTTAAGGCAAAACTTCTTAAAGACAAAGAAGTTAATAGCAAAAATGTAGCAGATGCACAAGCAGTAGAAAATGCTGTTGCAAACGCAACCATTGAAGTACCAGAAGCTATGGTTGATGAACAAGTAGAGAGAAACATCAAACAATTTGAAAACCGTATGAAATCTCAAGGTCTTGAACTTAAACAATACTTACAATTTACAGGTCAAGATATGGAAGCTTTCAAAGAAAACTTCAAAAAAGATGCAGAGCATCAAATTAAATCTCGTTTAGTACTTGAAAAAATTGCAGAAGTAGAAGCTATCGAAGTTTCTGACGAAGAAATTGATGCAGAATTAAAACAAATTGCTGAAATGTATCGTATGCCATTTGAAGAACTTAAGAAATCATTTGCAAGCTATGAAAAAGATTCATTATCTGCAGATATTAAAGTTCAAAAGGCAGCTAAAGTCATCACAGAATCAGCAAAAGTAGTTGTAAAATAATAAACTAAATAACTTGGTTACAGCAAGATGAAAAGGAGGCTGCGAGAATGAGTAGTTTAGTTCCAATGGTTATTGAACAGACAAATAGGGGAGAACGTTCATATGACATTTACTCTCGTCTGTTAAAAGATCGTATCATTATATTAGGTGATGAGGTCAACAGTGTTACAGCTAATCTTATTGTTGCACAACTCTTATTTTTAGAGGCAGAAGACCCAGATAAAGACATCATGTTTTACATTAATAGCCCTGGTGGATCTATTACAGATGGTATGGCTATCTATGATACCATGCAATACATTAAATGTGATGTATCAACAATCTGCATGGGACTTGCAGCTAGTATGAGTGCTTTTTTACTAGCAGGTGGAACAAAAGGAAAACGTTGTGCCTTACCTAATGCTGAAATTATGATTCACCAACCTTTAGGTGGCGCAAAGGGTCAAGCAACAGATATTCAAATCACCGCTGAACACATTTTAAAGACAAAAGAACGTATGAATCGTATGTTATCTGAATTTACAGGTCAAGATATTGAGACAATCAAAAAGGATACTGAAAGAGATAATTGGCTGACTGCTGAAGAAGCAAAAGCATATGGTCTTATTGATAAAGTGATTACGAGATCATAAAAAGGAGGTGCCAAATGCCAACAAAATTTGATGATACAAAACAATTAAGATGTTCTTTTTGTGGTAAAACACAAGATCAAGTTAAAAGGTTAATTGCAGGACCTAATGTTTACATTTGTGATGAATGTATTGAATTATGTTCTGAAATTATTGAAGAAGAACTTGAAGGTGCATATGAAGAAGATGAGGCAATGGATATTCCGAAACCTAAAGAAATCAAAGCACATTTAGATGAATATGTTATTGGTCAGGATGATGCAAAAAAAGCATTAGCAGTTGCTGTGTATAATCATTATAAACGTATCTATAAACAACGCAAAAATGATGAAGTTGATATCCAAAAAAGTAACATTTTACTTTTAGGACCTACTGGTACGGGTAAGACATATTTAGCTCAAACTTTAGCTAAAATGCTTAATGTGCCATTTGCAGTTGCTGATGCCACCTCTTTAACAGAAGCTGGATATGTAGGTGAGGATGTAGAAAATATCTTACTTAAACTCATCCAAGCTGCTAATTATGATATCGAAAAGGCGCAAATCGGTATTATTTATATCGATGAAATTGATAAGATTTCTAGAAAATCAGAAAATCCATCGATTACACGTGATGTAAGTGGTGAAGGTGTACAACAAGCTCTTTTAAAGATTATTGAGGGAACAGTTGCTTCTGTACCACCTCAAGGTGGAAGAAAACATCCACATCAAGAGTTTATTCAAATTGATACGACAAATATTTTATTTATTTGTGGTGGTGCATTTGATGGCCTTGATAAAATCATTGAAAGAAGAGTTGGACATAAAGGAATTGGATTTGGTGCTAAGGTAGTATCAAAACAAGAAAAAAACGTTGGAGAACTTTATAGTCAAGCAGAACCACAAGATCTTGTAAAATTCGGATTGATTCCTGAGTTTGTTGGACGTATTCCTTCAGTAGTTGCACTTAACAACTTAGATAAGGAAGCACTCATTAGAATTCTTACTGAACCTAAAAATGCACTGGTAAAACAATATAAGCATTTATTTGAAATAGATGGAATTGATCTTGAATTTGATGATGCTGCGCTAGTTGCCATTGCTAATTTAGCGATCGAAAGAGAAACAGGAGCAAGGGGACTTCGAGCAATATTTGAGACTATGATGAGAGACATTATGTATGAAGCTCCATCTATTGGTGACTCATTAGAGAAAGTCATTATTCATGAGAATGTTATTACAAATCATGAACAACCTACTTTGGTTTATAGCGACAAAGCAAAAGCAAAGTCGAAGAAATCAACAGATGAATCAGCATAATAATGGGTAAAGACATTATAAGTACATCTGTCTATATCATTCAAAAAGCAGCTTACTTTTAAAGTAAGCTGCTTTTTGAATGGATTTTTAGTCAACTATTTTTCTAGCGTAAAAAGAAGAAACCAATCCTTTAAAGAGTATCATTTTAGTATAAAATGGCAATACTTGAAGATAAGAAAAGCAAGTAGGAGGATGTTTTATGTTAGAAGGATTGTTAATTGGGGTTCAATTTATTTTTTCCTGTATTATAGGGATTTATTTTTTTACGCAACTGAAAGGCCAAAATAGTTCAAAGACTAATATTTATAAAAATTCTATTCAAAAAATGGAAGAGATGAGTGAACTTAGAAAAATCGCTCTTACAAAACCTCTTTCTGAGAAAGTAAGGCCAAAATGCGAAGAAGATATTATAGGGCAAAAAGATGGTATGAAAGCACTTAAAACAGCATTGTGTGGACCTAATCCACAGCATGTCTTGATATATGGCGCTCCAGGAGTAGGAAAAACGGCAGCAGCGCGTATTGTTTTGGAAATTGCAAAAGCATCTGCAGGAACGCCGTTTAAGAGAAATGCAAAGTTTATTGAAATTGATGCAACCACATTGCGTTTTGATGAGCGCAGTATCGCAGACCCTCTTATTGGTTCGGTTCATGATCCTATTTACCAAGGGGCAGGAGCCTATGGACAGGCAGGCGTTCCACAGCCAAAGCTAGGGGCTGTAACTAAAGCGCATGGCGGCGTTTTATTTATTGATGAAATCGGAGAATTGCATAGTGTTCAGATGAACAAGCTGCTTAAAGTACTTGAAGACCGTAAAGTGTTTTTAGAGAGCTCTTATTATTCTGCTTATGATGAGAATATTCCTAGAGATATACATGATGTATTTACGAATGGTTTACCAGCAGACTTCAGATTAATAGGGGCTACAACCAGAAGTCCTGAAGATATTCCACCGGCGCTTCGATCTCGTTGCATAGAAATATTTTTTAATGATTTAACAGAAAAAGATATCCTAGAGATTGTTAACTCAGTATCAGAAAGAGAAGAGAT
Organism: uncultured Cellulosilyticum sp.; assembly: GCA_934725855.1. Classification (GTDB taxonomy): domain Bacteria; phylum Bacillota; class Clostridia; order Lachnospirales; family Cellulosilyticaceae; genus Cellulosilyticum. Next base: position 43,149 of record CAKVCL010000011.1, read on the forward strand.
TAGTATAAAGGATGCTGCTAAAGAATTAATTAGTAACTATGCCATTAATGGGCGTGACGCTGTCAATATGCTACAAACCGCACAGAGCTTGGTACGTTTAGAAGGAAGGTTTGACATTACGAAGAAGGATTTAGAGTGGGTGATTCAAACTGGGCATTATATAGCAAGACCTAAATCTAACCTAAAGCTTAAGGACGAAGTGGGATGTGTTAATGGACTGGGTGTGCTAGGTAATGGAAGAGGAATGGTACTGAGTATTGAAGCTGTAGCAAAACAAGTAGAGTGTGGACAAGGAAAAGTGAAAGTATCTGGCATTGTGGAAGAAGAGGAAATACAAGGCAAGCAAAGTAAAACAAAAAGAAAAAGTATGGCAGTTAATTCAGTGGAAAATGTACTCACTTTATTAAAAATGAGATATAATGTTAACATGGATAATTATTTCTTGCATATTAATTATACATCAGGAATACCTATTGATGGGCCATCAGCAGGAGTAGCTATATTTTGTGTATTATACTCAGCAATATTTAATAAGATTATTCCTGGCAATATAGCGATGACAGGGGAAATTTCTATTAGAGGAGAAGTTTGCCCTGTAGGTGGTGTGTATGAAAAAGTAATGGCAGCAAAAGAAGCTGGGCTTAAGAAGGTATTTATTCCAAAAGATAATATGCAAGATTTATTAAAGAATATAGACATAGAAATAATACCCGTAGAGCGTATTGAGCAAGTTATTGCTTCAATTTTTGAAGAGGCACTTATTAAAGAAGCAACTTCTAAGTTACATGCATAATAGATGATGTATGTGCTGCTTTTGCGTTATGATAGCTTGCAGGTAAATAGTCATATCGGGTCATTTGAGGGTGGAAAAATGAATAAAGAAATAGTTAATATACCTGTACTTCCATTAAGAGGTGTAACGATATTTCCAGAAATCGTTATGAATTTTGATGTAGGAAGGGAAAAGTCAGTAAAAGCACTTGAAGCGGCTATGAAAAATGATGAAGTGATTTTAGTTGTAGCTCAAAAAGATGCGGATACAGATCATCCAAAACAAGAGGACTTATATAGTATTGGGACTGTTGCAAAAATCAAGCAAATGGTTAAAATTGGTGAAGGTCAATATAAGGTTATTGTAAAAGGAATTATAAGAGCGAAGATTTTAGAATTAAATGAAAGTAACTATTTAGCGGCTGAAGCAGAAGTGATTAAAGATACTTGGGACGAAGAAGATGTAGAACAGCAAGCTTTAATTAGAACAATAGGTGAATTGTTTGAGAAATATGCCCAACTTAATCCACGTATTACAGACGAAGTGCTATATGGTATTTTAAGTATTAAGAATAGCTTAGAAATGGTAGACATTATCATTGGACATATTGTATTGGAAGTAGAAAGAAAACAAGAAATTTTAAGTTGTTTAGATGTAAAAGAACGTTTATTTAAAACAATAAAAGTTTTAGAGTCTGAAGTTGAGATTCTTTCCATGCAAAAAGAGATTATGGATAAAGTTAAAGCTCGCATTGATCAAACTCAAAAAGAGTATTTCTTACGTGAACAAGTTAAAGTCATTCAAGAGCAGCTTGGTGATAAGGATGGCTTATTAGCAGATATTGAAAAATATGAAAATAAAATGAAAGAAATTGTATTACCTGATGAAGTTAAAGAAAAATTAGAACGTGAAATTAGAAAATTACGTAATATGCCTTCTAGTTCACCTGATAATGGAAATATAAGAACTTATATAGAAACGGTTTTAGATTTACCATGGGGTAAACAAACAGAAGAGAATATGGATTTAAAAAAAGCTGAGCAAATTTTAGCAAAGGAACATTATGGACTTACAAAGATTAAAGAACGTGTGATGGAATATTTAGCAGTACGTAAATTATCTAAAGAAGTTCCTTCTCCCATTATTTGTTTAGTAGGACCTCCGGGAGTGGGTAAGACTTCTATAGCACGCTCTATAGCACATGCTACAGGAAGAAATTATGTTCGCATTTCGCTTGGTGGTGTTAGAGATGAAGCAGAAATCAGAGGACATAGAAGAACCTATGTAGGTGCTATACCAGGGCGTTTTATTTATGGACTTTCTGAGGCTAAGAGTAATAATCCATTAATGCTTTTAGATGAAATTGATAAAATGTCTAACGATTTTAAAGGAGATCCTGCAGCTGCTATTCTTGAAATACTAGATAGCAATCAAAATAGTGCATTTAAAGACCATTACTTAGAGGTACCAGTTGATCTGTCAAACGTTTTATTTGTGGCAACAGCTAATACTTTAAATGGTATACCAAGACCACTATTAGACCGTATGGAAATCATTGAAGTTGGCAGCTATACAGTGATTGAAAAGTTAGAAATTGCACAGAAATATTTATTACCTGCACAACTTGAAAAGCATCATTTGACCAAAGAAAATTTAAAACTTACTAAAGCAAATTTGCGCTATATTATTGAGCATTATACAAAAGAAGCAGGCGTTAGAGGATTGGAGCGTACATTAGCGAGTATTTGCCGTAAGGTAGTGCGAGAAATGGTAGAAAAGAATGTTTCTTCTGTGCAAGTTAATATGGCAAAAATTAAGGCTTATTTAGGACCATTATTTTTTGAATATGAAGAAAAGAATAAGTCAGCTGAAGTTGGTATAGTAAGAGGTCTTGCATGGACAAGTGTGGGTGGCGATACATTATCTATTGAAGTCAATTGTATGAAAGGCAAAGGCCAATTAGAACTTACAGGGAAAATGGGAGATGTGATGAAGGAATCCGCTAAAGCAGCTGTAAGTTTCATTCGTTCTAGAGCAGAAGCGTTAGGAATTGATGAGGAATTTTATAAGAATACGGATATTCATATTCATATTCCAGAAGGAGCTGTTCCTAAAGATGGTCCATCTGCAGGGATTACTATGGGAGTAGCTATGATTTCAGCATTAACGGGCAAGAAGGTAAGAGCAGACCTTGCTATGACAGGAGAAATTACGATTAGAGGGAGAGTGCTTCCAATTGGTGGATTAAAAGAAAAGCTTCTTGCAGCAAAACGTGCTAGAATGAATACAGTTATTGTACCAATGCAAAATAAAAGAAATGTAGAAGAATTAGAAGTGTGTATTACAGAGGAACTCGAAATTATATTTGCTTCTGAAATGGATGATGTATTACAGCATGTTTTTGCCGAATAAAATCATGCGTTAGACAATGAATTTAAAATTAAGAGACGATATGGGTTTTTAATAAGGAGACGAAAGATGAATGTAACAAAAGCAGAAATGATTATAACAGCAGGTATGACCTCGCAATTTCCAAAGCATGATTTGCCAGAGATTGCTTTTGCAGGAAAGTCAAATGTAGGAAAATCTTCACTACTTAATGCAATGCTTAATAGAAAATCACTTGCAAGAATTAGTTCACAACCAGGAAAAACACAAACGATTAATTTTTATAGTGTACAAGATACTTTTATGTTTGTTGACTTACCGGGATATGGTTATGCGAAGGTATCCAAATCAGAGAGAGAAAAATGGGGTAAATTGATTGAAGGGTATTTACAAAAAAGAGAGCAGCTTCAAAAGATTATTCTCTTAATAGATATTAGACATGAGGTCGGAAGCAATGATAAGATGATGTATGATTGGATCAAGCATTATCATGATGAAGTGATTGTTGTAGCCACTAAAATGGATAAAATTAAACGTAGTCAAGTTCAGAAACAATTATCTGTGATTAGAAAAGGATTAGGTTTATCTGGGAATGATAAATTGATTGCTTTTTCTTCAGAAACGAAACAGGGTAAAGATGAGTTATGGAAGATTATCGAAGAATGTCTAGGAAGCAAGGAAGAAGTAGTAAGTGAAAGTAAGGCAAATGATTTAGAATAAATGAGAGATAACAAATGGGGGGAGTAGGATGAGTTTTCCTAAGGAGTTTTATTTTAAAGAAGGTAAATTAGAACTATCAATGCTGGATGATGATGAAAATGAAAGAGCAGAAAAAAAGGATATTTTAGAAGAAGAGGATTCACCAGAATCTAAGCTAGTAGTGAGTGAAGAGGTATATAAAACACTTCATTATATGGGAAAATATTTAACTATAAAAGAAGAAGCGCCTAAAGTAGAAAATAAATACGAAAGCACGATTACTAAGGAAGATGAAATTAGCTGTTCTAAAGATAAAAATATTATTCTTTTTACGAAGCCCAAGAAAGCAAATATATTAGAAAACAGTGATAAGCAAAATGTCAGTGAGTTAGTGAAGGCTGAAGATGAGAATGAAATAAAATCATTAAATCAACAGAGCATAGATTCTTTTTTAGAAGGATACTTTAAAAAATGTAGTACTAAACCCTATCAATATGCTGAGGAACTAAAGAAGCATATTGATAAACAAATAGAGACTATTAGAAATTATAGCTAGATATCCCACCAATAGAGATTAAATAACAAAATTTATTATTAAGATAAAAAGGTTGACATGCAATAATAGATATGATATTATAATTTTCGTCAGATGAGTTCTGACGAGATATGCGCGAATGGCTCAGTTGGTAGAGCATCTCCTTGCCAAGGAGAGGGTCGCGGGTTCGAGTCCCGTTTCGCGCTCTGACGGGGTGTGGCTCAGTTTGGCTAGAGCGCCTGATTTGGGTTCAGGAGGCCGCAGGTTCGAGTCCTGTCACCCCGACTAGAGAAAGAGGCTGTTAATTAATGTACACATTGATTAGTGGTCTTTTTTATTGTCTTAAAATATGACGCTTACAAGAAAAAACGTCTTGCTTTAATTTGCAAGACGTTTTTTCTTGTAATTATTTAGATAAAATATGAAGAATTTCACCATACAAATTCGATGCATTTTCTTTCCAATTGCGACATAGTTCAATGGCTTGCTTTTTAGAGCCTACGTTTAAACTTAAATCAATAAGTGTCGATTCGTTTTCTGTAACTTTACAATGAATCACATATTCATTCTCTTTAGTCGGCGTATATTCAGCATAAACATCTAGTTCGCTCTTTAGTTTACGCCAGTTCTTCTCAATAAAGGTATCTAACTCAGTCCTAATAAAATTAGGAATTCTTGAAACAAAAAACTCTAACGTTTGAGAGCCACGTTCGCTGATTTCAAAATAAGAAATATGTTTTTGTTTTGAAATGGTAATGAACTTGGAAGTTTCAAGTTCAGTTAAATACTGTTGTAAGGAAAAGTAGTCTGTATAACCTCTTTCAAGGATGATTTGTGTAATTTGAGAAACTGAAAGAGGCATTTTAACTTGAGCTAAAAGATAGAGTATGATGAGCTTATTGACTGTAAAGTCTTCATTACTTAAATTCATAACTTGCCTCCTCACACCTTTTATATTATTTTAACGTAAATAGATATTAAACTCAACATTTGTTTTGTGGTTTCCACATAGAACAACTATTGGATGCTTCACAAAATAAAAGACCTTGATAAATATTATGGGTTTTAAAGTAGTGATTCATATGATTAAGGACATTCTTTTTATGAATAGTCCATAAAGGTGCAATAAGGTGATTACGAGCACCATCACCTGTTAAACGATGAATGACAAAATGAGGTGGGAATAGAGAAAGCATATCCCCTATCAGGCTAATATATTCCTCCTCGGTCAGTAGTTTATAGGGATGTTCTTCGTAATATTTTCCCAGCGGGGCATTATCTAAAATATGAAGCATATGAAGTTTAACCCCTTGAATAGGTAAATGGCTGATATAACGTGCAGTTTCTAACATTTGTTCTTTGGATTCATTGGGTAACCCTAAAATGAGATGAATAACGGTTTCAATTTGATGAGTAGTTAGTTTTTCTATAGCTTCATTGAAAACAGATAAGTTATAACCCCTATTAATAAGAAGTGCGGTATCTTCATGAATGGTTTGAAGACCGAGTTCAATCCAAAGATGAGTACGTTTACTAAGTGCTTCAAGATAATTTATAATTTCATCCGATAAACAATCTGGACGAGTAGCAATGGCTAAGCCTACAACACCCGGAAAAGCGAGAGCTTCTTCATATTTTTGTTTAAGAATATCTAAAGAATCATAAGTGTTTGTAAAGGCTTGGAAGTAAGCAATGTATTTACGGTTTATTCCCCATTTTGCTTCTAAAAGGTGACTTGCTTCACGAAGCTGAGCTGTAATGTTACCTTTGGTGTAGCCAGTAAAGTCTCCGCTTCCTCTTTCACTACAAAAAAGACATCCTTTGGAAGAAATTTTGCCATCACGATTAGGACAAGTAAAACCTCCATCTATGGAAAGCTTAAGTACTTTTTCTCCATGACGCTCTCGTAAAAAATGATTTAAACTATAAAAATGATCTGTTTGCATATAATAATGTCCTTATTCAATAAATAGATTAAAAAAAGATAATATAAAGTAGTAGCCTTAAGCTAATACTATATATTATCTTATAGAAGTTATTGGAGTGCAAGGAGCATTTCTTCTTTTCTTAATCTAATTTCTTCGCAGACTTCAATTGTATGTGCCCACTGATCGGGGGTAGTGATGGTTCTGGAAAATTTAATAAAATCATCTCTTAAAATTTTAGTAAAGTCTTTTTTGATTTGCGCTGCCTCCTCATCCGTTTGAGCTAAAGAAAGAGCTTCTAGAAACTCGTTAGCCCTGCTAGCAGTAACAAAAGGAAGGTAAGGTTGCAAGACATCTAACTTTTGCTCAAGTGCTTCATATTGGCGTTTAAAGGGATTACCTTCTACGTTTTCCATATACGCTAAAAAAGCATCTAGATTTAAGAATGTAATGTTTTTAATAGGTGAATAATCAAAATCAGATAGAATATGACGAAAATCTTCAAGTTCAAACTTAAGTTCTTGTTTGGAAAGTAAAGCTGGCATGATAAAGTCCCCCTTAACATCATTTAAAAGCAAATAATCTATATAAACTAGTATGTCCATTAAGGGGGAAAAAACAAAATGTAAAAATATCCGTTTTAAGATGGGAGTGCCTTAAAGTTTTCCCCATCTTTTGGGGGTTTTGGCCCAAAGTATTGATAGAAATCAACTTTTAAATTACCATTAAACAATTTACGTTTTTTGTTGGCTTTTTTACCATAATCTCTTTCAAAAGTGTCAGAAGAAGTAATGGTATAGAGAGACCAAGTTGGATTGCTATCGGTTAGTCTTCTAAGTTCTTTATGAATTTGACTAACTTTTACAGGGTCGCTAATACGTTCACCATAAGGTGGGTTAACGATCATAACACCATAATCACCATGAGGAAGAGAAACTTTGTGGATCGGTTTGGCAAAGAATTGAATGCAATCACCAATACCAGCAGCATCTGCATTTTCACGTGCCTTTTGAATCATATTACGATCGATATCTGAAGCGTAGATAATAGGATTTCCTTTACGGTCAATCGCTTCCTTTGCTTCTAGGCGAAGTTCATCCCAAAGTTTTTTAGGAACTTGTGGCCAGAATGAAGAAGCAAATTGTCTATGAAGGCCAGGGGCAATATTCTTTGCCATTAGAGCTGCTTCAATGGCAAAAGTACCAGAGCCACAACAGGGATCATATAAAATACGACCTTTTTGCCAGTAACTAATACCTAGTAGTGCAGCTGCCATTGTTTCTTTAAGTGGGGCTTCACTTTGTTTAACACGATAACCACGTTTGTGTAAGCCTTCACGACCAGTTGTGTCAATCGTTAAAGTAGCGATATCCTTTAAAAGTGAAACTTGAACGGTATATTCTGGACCTGTTTCAGGAAACCAATCCATTTTATAACGTTCACTTAAGTGTTTTACAATAGCTTTTTTAGTAATGGCTTGACAGTCAGAAATACTAAAAAGTTTAGATTTAATAGATTTACCATTGACGGTGAATTTAGCATCAGGTGTAATCCAAGCCTCCCAAGGCAGTGCTGCAACTTGATCAAAAAGCTCTACGAAAGTAGTTGCTTTAAATTCTCCCATTTTAATCAGTACACGGTCAGCACAGCGCAGCCATAAGTTAGAAAGGACGATTGCTTCAGCATCACCCGTGAAAATGACTTTACCATCTTGAACCGCGTTAATCTCATAGCCTAATTCTTCAACTTCTTTTTTGACCATGGCTTCAAGACCGAAGGTAGAAGTTGCAATAAGTTCAAATCGTTTCATAACGTGCTCCTTATATTTATTCGATAGTTTTATTGTACACTAAACGACAAAAAGTGTATAGGGATGAAAGTTAGAATAAGCTATTGTGGAAGCCTTTTATAGGCGAGATTAGAGCAAAATGAAAAGACTGTTTTTGAAAAATAGACTTGAAATGAAAGGGGGCAAAAAAGTATACTATAAGAAAAAATAGGAGCAAAGAAAAAAATAGGAGCAGACGAATGGAATGAAAGTATGGCAGCATTTTAAGACGATTACAAAACATAGACATCAAGTGATTAAGCATTGTTATAAGGCAGGCATACTGTTTCAAGGTTTATTTCATGATTTGTCTAAATATAGTCCAACAGAATTTATCGTAGGGGCAAAATACTATATAGGGACAAGAAGCCCTAATGAAGGGGAACGCATGGCTAAGGGATATTCTTTGGCATGGATGCATCATAAGGGTAGGAATAAGCATCACTATGAGTATTGGACAGATTATAATCCTAAAACTAAAAAAGTGGAGCCTGTAAAGATGCCGCTTAAATATGTTATTGAGATGTTTTGCGATCGAGTGGCAGCAAGCAAGATTTATATGAAGAAGGCATATTGTGATCGCAGTGCTTTAGAGTATTTTTTAAATGCAAAAAGTCGATTACAAATTCATCCAGAAACATCAGCTTTATTAGAAAAATTACTGACAATGCTAGCTAATGAAGGCGAACAAAATACTTTCGCTTATATCAGAGCATTAAAGAAGCAGGGAAGATATTAGTAAGTTAGATAGGCAGCATGAATTAAAAAAAGATTTGTGTAAAATTATCAAATATAATTCGAATATTTATTGTTTTTTGGTGTTTAATATTCGAAATTGTATGTTACTATAATGATACAAGAGCAGGGTAAAGTATTGAGCGTTAAGTTCTATTGTTACGGAATGTTGAACATAGCCGAAGATTACAATAACAACGCTTAAAAAGTGGTGATTAAGTAATCGCGATTCAATACTTGCATTCACTGCAATATTATTATCGCCAAAATGGAAATAATAAAATTGTTCTGAAGAACCAGCTCCTTATAAAATTTTAAGGAGGTTTTTTTATGTTTAAAATGGTTGTTTTTATGGTATTAGGTCTTTTAATTTTAGGTGGAATGGCAGTGCTTTTACAAAATAAGAACGTGGCAGTAGCAAAGCAGAATCAAACACAGTCTTTTAGCTTGGTATTAACTGCATTATTAGTGGCCATCAGTATTGTTTTGGCACAATTTAGGATTTACATTCCTCTTTTTGGGTTCCCATCTGTTCGTTTTTCAATTTCTGAGATTCCAATCTTTTTAGTAGGTGCTATGTTGGGTGGCGTTTATGGAGCAATGGCTGGATTTACTAGTGATATTATTAGCTTTATTCTTGCGCCATCAGGTGCTTATCATTTTGGTTTTACATTAAATCTCATGTTAATTGGTTTTATTCCAGGTGTTATTTTTAGTTTAATTCGCAATCAAAGGATTTCAATTCCTTTTGGAAAGCTTAATAAAATTTTAGGCAGTATTGCAATGGTAGGGGCATTAATCTATATTAACAAAATTGGTTTAGCGGATTTAAAAGAAGCAGGTGAAATAGAGCAAATAGCAGGCATGCCAGTTAATATTTTATTAAGTATAGTAATGGTTGCTTTGGTAGGGGGCTTAGTGTTTGTTACCTTCAAGCTTAAAAAAGTTTATTCAGGAGATAAAGGATTATTTGGGATTGACCAATTAATTTTTATCGTAAGTATCAATTATATTGTAGTGAATTTAATCTTTACACCTATTTGGTTATTGCAGCTTTATAATATTCCAGTCATGGCATCTATAGCGGTGCGTCTATTTAAAAGTTTAATTGATGTACCCCTTCAAGTCATTGTGATTTATACAGTGGTTCATGCAATACCTGTGAGAATGAGAGAAAAGTTATTATGACAGAGCGCATAGTAGGAGAAGAAGAGAAAATGAATCACTCAGAAATAGACATACATGAAATTCAAAAGCCTATGACCAAAGAAGAGGCAATTACCTATATAGAAAGTGCTAATGGGAAAGAAATTCATCTTGGATTAGAGGTTATGAATGCACTAATGAACGTAATAGACTGGCCAAGTAGAGGACAAAAAATTATTCATGTAACAGGAACAAATGGAAAAGGTTCTGTGTGTGAAATACTTGGTCAGATTTTAAAATGTGAAGGCTACAAAGTAGGTACATTTAATACACCTTATTTTGATGAACCCAATGAATGTATCCGAATAAATGGTGAAAAAATTTCTGATGATCAACTAACGCATTATGTTAGTCAACTCGTACCAATTGTATTGGAGTTAGAAGCTAAGGGTATGAAGCCTTCGGGGTTTGAGTTATTAACAGCGATAGCACTTTTATATTTTAAGGACAGTAAAGTAGATTATAGTATTTTAGAAGTAGGGTTAGGTGGAAGATTAGATGCAACGAACATTATACAGGCTTCTACCTTATCCATCATTACTAAAATAGCTATAGATCATAAGAATTTCCTTGGAGATACTTTAGAAGCAATTGCAAAAGAAAAGGCTGGCATTATCAAAAAAGAAGGACTTGTGGTGATGCCAAGACAAGAAGAAAGTGTTATGAAAGTGGTAGAAGATACTGCAAAAAAACAAAATGCCAAACTTTATATTATGGAGCCAGAAGAAATAAAACTGATACAAGTAACCGAAGAGGCACTTTGGTTTAGATATATAAAAGAAACATATGGTCTTGATTTGATAGGCACTTATCAAGCCTATAATGCAAGTATAGCCATTGAAGCCATAAAAGTGCTTAATCAAAATGGATTAGCTGCGGTGCATCAGGCTTCTATTAAAAACGGCTTAATGCAAGTAAAATGGCCAGGGCGCTTTGAAAAAATGACACAGCATCCCCTTATTTTTATTGATGGGGCACATAATGTAGATGGCATCAAAGCTTTGACGGAAACTTTAAATAAACTCCCTAAGAGAAAGACAATTGCGATTGTGGGGATATTAAAGGATAAAGAAGTAGAGCAAATGGTTTCGATCATTGGACCTTGGATTGAACAATTTGTAGTCACTAGACCACTTAATCCAAGAGCAATGGAAACTAAGGCACTTGGCAAACTGCTTAAGCCCTATGGAAAGGTTTATATTGAAGAAGATATTGAGAAAGCTTTAAAATTAGCTATAAATCTTAGTAGTGAAATAAGTAATAGTCAAATTTTAGGCTTTGGTTCTTTATATATGTTAGGTAAATTAAGAAAGTGTGTATTAAAATATATTAATGAGCAAAATATGTAAAGTAATTTATGATGAATTGATTGAATATAATGGTTAAATATAGTATAATTAAATCACAAAATATATAAAACAATTTTGGGTTTGCTTCATATTATATGCATTGTATACAAAAGTAACCCGATTGAGGGGGGATTTACTATGGAACAAAAGTTAATCATTACGATTGGTAGACAATATGGAAGCGGTGGAAGAGCCATTGGAAAGAAATTGGCAGATGCTTTAGGAATGACTTTTTATAATAAAGAAATTATTGATCTAGCAGCTAAGAAAAGTGGTATGAGTCAAGAAGCATTTGAAAAAGTAGATGAAACGGCAGCAAGTAGTTTGCTGTATTCTATTGCAACAGGTGCGTATATGTTTGGCAATTATGTTTCACCACAAATCGATTTACCACTTAATGATAAGCTTTTTATAACGCAATCAGAAATTATTAAGAGCATAGCAAGTAAAGAATCTTGTGTCATTGTAGGTAGATGCGCAGATTATATTTTAAAAGATCGTAAGGATGTTATAAATATCTTTATTCATGCCAGCAAAGAGGCACGTAAGGAAAGAGCCATTAATGAGTATAATGTGGCAGCTAACAAAGTAGAGGGATACTTAAACAAAATTGATAAAAAGCGTAGCACATACTATAACTATTACACAGGAGAAAAATGGGGAAATAGTTGTAACTACCATCTTTGCTTAGATAGTAGTTTACTTGGTGAAGATGGATGTGTGCACATTATTGAAGAATTTATAAAAGAAAGAGCAAAGTCTAATCAGTAAATAAAAAGGGCTATGAAAAATGGTTTTCTCATTTTTCATAGCCCTTAAAAAGTATGTATTTATTGCTCAATGGTTAGTGGAGTATCGGATAATGAATCCTCAGCGGTGTCAGGAAAATCTTCTTCTTGGAATTCATCCACAAACACATCATCATCTGCTAAGGTTTCCTCGGTGACTTCATCAGCAGCTTCATCCGTAACTGAATCAGTAGGTGTTAAATTAACCTTTTCATAGGTTGTTGTTAAAGAAGCATGCTCATCATTTGAAAGAGCTACTTTGACAGCATCCATTAATAAGAGAGTGGCAGTAGAAGAATTACCATTTTGAGGAAGGTCAAGTGACTGAGTGGCGGTGACATAAGTGTTGATGTAATCAACACTAGAAACCAAATCTTTATAAAGTGAAGAAGAGGTTTCATCTAGACCAGATAAGGAAATAGAGGTGATATTGTGATCTTGAACCTCAACGACTAAATCCATGTCAGCATCTGATAAAGTAATACCTGCTATGTACTTGCCATCTACATATCCATTAGATGAAGAAAAAGTTTGTGCAGACTTATTTTTAAAAAGTAACAGAACAAATAAAGCAATAACAATAAGTAATACAAGTGCAGGGATGCGTAGGTCTTTGAGTTTAAAGACAAGAAATTTTGGACTTGACATGATTAATCCTCCTTTTTAAATTTGACATGTCCTAATACATATATATGGACGAGAGGAAAGATATATGCAAAAAATCTAGCCTTTTAATCAATGTAAATAAATTTTTTAAGCATTGATTTAAGATAGAAATAAGATACAAGAAAAGATAATTATAATATAGATAACGATTAGAAATATAGGCAGTATATAAAAAATATGATACAATACAAGTAAAATAGGAAAATATATAAGAACATAAGAAAAGGAAGGTAGTCAAAATGAATATTGCACAAACGATTGATCATACACTTTTAAAGGCAACTGCTACCCAGGCACAGATTAAAGAAATTTGTAATCAAGCAATGGAGTATCAATTTAAAACCGTATGTGTGCCAACATGTTATGTTGCTCTAGCAAGTGAGCTATTAAAAGGGACAAAAATTGGGGTAACTACAGTTGTGGGCTTCCCTTTAGGCAATGAAACACCAGAAACTAAAGCATTTCAAAGCAAAGAAGCTGTATTAAATGGGGCAACTGATATTGATACAGTCATTAACGTTGGAGCTCTTAAAGAAGCTAGATACGATTATGTACAACATGATATTGAAGCCGTTGTAAAAGCCTCTAAAGCTGCTAATCCAGAAACCATTGTAAAAGTCATTATTGAAACCTGTTATTTAACAGATGAAGAAATTGCTAAAGCAACTGAATTAGTCGTTGCAGCCGGAGCTGATTTTGTTAAAACCTCAACTGGATTTGGAACAGCAGGTGCCACATTAGAAGCTGTAAAGATTATGAAAAAGGTTGCAGGAGACAAGATTCAAGTAAAAGCAGCAGGAGGTATTAGTGATGCTGCAACAGCACAAGCTATGATTGAAGCAGGTGCAACAAGATTAGGAGTAAGTAAAAGTATTGCTATTGTAACAGGTCAAAAAGTTAATAAGGATGGTTCTTATTAATAAATAGGAAGGATAGCCTTGGAGATTTTAATCAATCAACAAGGTTATTTTGTTTTTGAGAAAAATGCGGAATATATTCGCAAAATGGGCAAAATTGACAACAATTATATGAACATGAGTTGAAAATATATTTTAAATACATTATAATTTATGTTATATAAAATTGGTAAAGAGATAAGCTATTTTTAGTAAATGCCACAAAGCTTTAAGAATTGAGAGAGGATGGGTGACTTATATGAGTAATAATCAGTCAGTATTATTAGATGTAGGGACTGGAGAAGTAGAGGTTATTGTATTTTTAGTTAATGATCATAAATACTGTGTTAATGTACTAAAGGCAAGAGAAATCATTCAACTTACTGATGTAAGACCATCAACAGATGGTAATCAATGCATTTTAGGTATTACGAATGTACGTGACAAAGTAATGACCGTTATTGATTTAAGTTACATATTAGATAAAAAGGAAACTGAAAAAGTAGAAGGCAAAATGGCACTTGTTTGTGAATTCAATAGAAAGCAAGTTATGTTTGCAGTAGATAGTATAGAAGGGATTCACCGTGTTAAATGGTCCGATATTACAAAGCCAGATCCACTTCTTAAAGGAAGCTTATCTGTTGGAAATATTTTAACTGAAAATGGCATTTTGTTAATGCTTGATTTTGAAAAAATTATTACAGATATTTCCAAAGAAGAAAGCCCATATGAAAAAGGTAAAAGTGAAATCGTCCGTAAAGCAGAACGTGCCACAAAAAGAATTTATATGGCAGATGATTCTAAAACGATTCGTACTTTATTAAAAGAAGTCCTTACAGCAGCAGGATATAAAGATATACATACCTTTGACAATGGAAAAGAAGTGCTTGATGCGATTATGAAACTTAAAGAAGCTAAAGGAGCAAACTTTAAAGAGGATATTGACCTTTTAATCACAGATATTGAAATGCCTATTTTAGATGGTCATACAGTGACACGTCGTATTAAAGAAGATCCAATACTAAATACACTTCCAGTTATTATTTTCTCTTCTTTAATTACAGATGACTTATATCATAAAGGTGAAGCTGTTGGGGCAGATTGTCAAATTAGTAAACCATCTATCCATGATTTAGTTGAATCAGTAGACAGACTTGTATTTTAGGCTTGACTAACACAAAAAGTTTGATACAATAGAAGCTAATATGAAACATCAATGATGAGAAGGAGTATAATCCTAAATTTCAGAGAGTGAGCCATGGCTGAAAGCTTACATCAGGATTAGAAGACATCTCGGAGAGCGCTCTTGAAATTGTATTAGGGAGCAACGGTTAGTCTCGTTATAGACTACTTAGAGTGCAAAGTAAGAAAATTACTTTGAAACAGGG
The DNA here is from genome assembly GCA_934725855.1 of uncultured Cellulosilyticum sp. Taxonomy (GTDB): domain Bacteria; phylum Bacillota; class Clostridia; order Lachnospirales; family Cellulosilyticaceae; genus Cellulosilyticum. The sequence goes on from CAKVCL010000011.1 coordinate 58,324, forward strand.
TGGCAACACGGTGATATCGTCCCTGACAGATTAGTCAGGGGCGTTTTTTAATGCCTAAAAGTGTACGCCTAACTATACTTTACATGATTGAGAAATACGTAGAAGGTTTAAAAAAATGAAAGGAGTCTAACATGGAACTTCGTGCTTTAAAAGGAACCAAAGATATTTTTGGTGAAGAAATGAGAAAATGGTTAGAAGTTGAAGAAATCATTAGAAACTTATGTGATGACTTTGGCTTTGGGCAAATTAGAACCCCTATGTTTGAGTATACAGACTTATTTGCAAGGGGGGTGGGGGATACAACCGATATTGTGAATAAAGAAATGTATTCTTTTGTAGATAAAGGGGAAAATCGCATTACATTAAAGCCAGAAAGTACAGCAGCAGTTGTTCGTGCATTTTTGGAGCATAGTATGTATGCAGATACACAACCTACTAAATTATACTATATTTCGCCAACCTTTAGATATGAAAGACCACAAGCAGGTCGCCAAAGACAGTTCCATCAATTTGGGGTTGAGATGTTTGGGACAGATTCACCAACAGCAGATGCTGAAATTATTTCAATGGGTCATACATTACTTAAACGTCTTGGCATTAAAAAAGTTGAGCTTCACATCAACTCATTAGGTGGACCAGAATGTAGAAAGAAATATAATGAAACCCTTAAAGGCTTCTTAAATGAAAGAAGAGAGCACCTTTGTCCATTATGTCAAGAAAGAATGGATAAAAATCCACTTCGTGTATTAGACTGTAAAAACCCAGAGTGTCAAAAACATTTACAAGATGCGCCAACCGTATTAAGTACTTTAGGAGAAGAATGTAAGGCACACTTTGAAAAAGTTCAAGAGTTACTTAAGGCAATGGATATTCCATTTGTAGTTGACCCCGGGATTGTTCGTGGATTGGATTATTACACTAAAACCGTTTTTGAATTTGTTTCAAATGATATCGGTGCTCAAGGAACCGTATGTGGTGGCGGAAGATATGACCGCTTAGTAGATGAAATCGGAAATAAGCATGTGCCAGCTGTAGGATTTGGAGCAGGAATGGAAAGATTGATTATTGTAAGAGATGCTGAAAACAACGCGTCACTTGCACCACTGATGCGTGATATCTTTATTGGATACCGCGGAGATGAGGCTATGATGGAAGCTTTCAAAATTGTAAATAGTCTTCGTCAGGCGGGCATTAGTGCAGAAAGTGATCATCTTCAAAGAAGTATCAAGGCTCAAATGAAATATGCCAATAAGATTAATGCACGTTACTCTATGATTATTGGAGAAAGTGAATTAGAAGAAAGAAATGTAAAACTGAAAGAAATGGAAAGTGGAGATGAAGTGACGATTTCACTTGATCAATTCGTGCAAGTTTTCAAAAATATGTTAAATGTAGAAGCATAAAAGCTTATAAGGAGGCTATAAAGATGGCAGAATCAATGCAAGGGTTAAAAAGAACCCATCGTTGTACAGAGTTAAGTGCCAAGAATGTTGGCGAAGAAGTTGTCGTAATGGGGTGGGTACAAAGAAGAAGAAATTTAGGTCAAATTTTATTTATTACGCTTCGTGACCGTTCAGGACTTTTACAATTAGCTTTTGGTGAACAAACAGATAAAGCAGTATTTGAAAAAGCAGAAACACTTAGAAGTGAATATGTGATTGCTGCAAAAGGAATTGTCGTATCTCGTGGGGCTGATAGCAATAAATCCATGCAAACTGGAGATATCGAAATCGATGTAAAAGAGCTTCGTATTCTTTCTGAAGCAGAAACCACACCATTTGAAATTCTTGAAAATATTGATACAAAAGAAGAACTTCGTTTAAAATATCGTTATCTAGACCTTAGAAGACCAGATATGCAAAAGAACTTCATTCTTCGTAGCAAAGTCACTCAAAGTGTTAGACGTTTCTTGGAAGCAGAAGGCTTCTTAGAAATTGAAACACCTATTATGCAAGTGTCTACTCCAGAGGGTGCTCGTGATTACTTAGTCCCTTCTCGTGTACACCCAGGTAGTTTCTATGCTTTACCACAATCCCCACAATTATTTAAACAATTACTCATGGTTTCTGGTTTTGACCGTTATTTCCAAATTGCAAAATGCTTCCGTGATGAAGACCTTCGTGCAGACCGTCAACCAGAATTCACACAAATCGATATGGAGCTTTCTTTCGTAGAACCAGAAGACGTTATGGAGGTTAATGAAAGATTAATTCATACGGTATTTAAAGAAGCTTTAGGGGTGGAGGTTCAACTTCCAATTCAAAGAATGACTTATAAAGAAGCGATGAATCGTTTTGGTTCAGATAAACCAGACCTTCGTTTTGGCGTGGAGTTACAAGACTTAACAGAAGTGGTTAAAGGATGTGGCTTTGCAGTATTTGAAAATGCCATTGCAAATGGGGGCACAGTAAGAGCCATTAATGCAAAAGGTATGGGAGATATAGGTCGTAAACAAATTGATGCCCTTGTAAAATATGGACAAGACTTTGGTGCAAAAGGCGTAGCTTGGCATCAAATCAAAACAGATGGAGAAGAAAAATCTTCTTTTGCTAAATTCTTAAATGAAGAAACACTTGCAGCCATCAAAGAAAAAATGGGTGCTGACAAAGATGACTTAATCTTAGTTGTAGCAGATAAACCATCTGTTGTATTTGCTACATTAGGTGCACTTCGCCTTGAAGTAGCAAGAAGGCTTGATTTAATTGATAAAAATGAGTTTAGATTTGTATGGATTACAGAATTCCCACTTCTTGAATATGATGAAGAAGCAGGACGTTATGTAGCGATGCACCACCCATTTACCATGCCAATGGAAGAAGACCTTGACATGATGGAAACCAATCCAGGAGAGGTAAGAGCTAAAGCTTATGACCTTGCGCTTAATGGTTGTGAACTTGGTGGTGGTAGTATTCGTATTTATAGAAACGACATCCAAAAGAGAATGTTTAAACTGCTTGGTTTCACAGAAGAAAGAGCAGAAGAATGCTTTGGTTTCTTATTAAATGCTTTCAAATATGGGGTACCACCACATGGTGGACTTGCTTTTGGACTTGATAGAATGATTATGTTAATGTGTCAAGCAGATAGTATCCGTGACGTGATTGCATTCCCTAAAGTGAAAGATGCAAGTTGTTTAATGACACAAGCACCAAATGTTGTAGAAGAAAAACAATTAGAAGAACTTGGCATTGCGCTTGTAAAACAATCAGAAGAAACACAAGAATAATGGTTAAAAGCCAGTAAAATAAGAGCTATGATTTTTGCTAGAAAGTCATGGCCCTTATCCTTAATAGATAAACAGAAGTTAAAAAATCGAAAATAAAATAAGATATATCATAAGAAAGACTATAACAAAATATTGGGTTATGGTCTTTTTAATTAAAAAATGGAAAGAGAGGAAATAGATCATGATTAAAAATATAATTTTTGATATTGGGGATGTATTAGTGCATTTTAGATGGAAACAAGTGATGATTGATTTAGGATTTAGTGAAACAGAAATAGCACTTTTATATAAGGCACTTTTTGAAAGTCGCTGGTGGAATGAATGGGATAGAGGGGTTATTCCAGAAGAAGAAGTTATGAGGCATATGAAAGAAGAAGGCAAAGGGTTAGAAACACAAATGGAGAGGTTTTTTGAACATAAAGGAGAACTCGTTATTCAGTATCCTTATGTAGAAGCATGGATGCAATCCTTAAAACAGCAAGGTATGAAACTTTATTTATTATCTAACTATCCAATGAGTCTTTTTGAATTACATGCTAAAAATACCTTTACATTCTTACCTTATGTGGATGGAAAAATCGTTTCAGGCTATGTAAAACATGTTAAGCCAGAGCCAGAGATTTATACGATTTTACTGAATACATATGGACTAAAGCCAGAGGAATGTGTTTTCCTAGATGATCGAGCAGATAATGTGGAGGCAGCAAGAAAAATGGGGATACATAGTATTTTATTTGAAGGCTTTGAGGCGGCCAATCAGGCATTAGAAAGATTAATGGCTTCGAACAATTGACCCCAGCACTAAAATGTAGTACGCTTATTCGAGGATAAAATGTAATTAAGTATGTGTGTCATTATTTATAGAATACTGGCTCAAGTAAGGTAATGGAGGAAGAAAAATGACATTAAGTGAAGGCGTACCGGGTAAAGTGTATAGTGTGTTGGATGTAAAGGAAGAAATAAGTATTGAAAGGCGGCTTTCTGCGCTAGGACTCATTAGTGGGACAAAGATAGCCTTACTCAATAAAAAGAAAAAAGGGGCAGTCATCTTCTCCGTAAGAGGGACAAGGTTTGCTATTGGTAAGGTTATAGCTGATGGAATCTATGTAGAGGAGGTCAACTAAATGAAGGAAGAATTAAATATTGGATTTATTGGTAATCCAAACTGTGGAAAGACAACGCTTTTTAATGCCTATACTGGTGCAAGGCTGAAAGTAGCCAACTGGCCAGGGGTTACGGTTGAGAAAAAAGAGGGTGCTATGAAATATCATGAGCACTTGTTTAAATTAGTGGACTTACCAGGAATCTATAGCTTAACTTCATATACGATGGAGGAGAAAGTATCTAGAAATTACATATTAAGTGATGATGTGGATGTGATTATCGATGTTGTGGATGCTTCTGCACTTGAGAGAAATTTATATTTAACCTTGCAGCTCATTGAACTAGGTAAACCCGTTGTACTGGCACTTAATATGATGGATATTGTTGAAGAACGTGGCATGGAAATAGATATGCACCGTTTACCTGAGATGTTAGGCATACCAGCTATAGGGGTTTCAGCACGTAAAAAGACAGGTCTTGAAATCTTAATGCATGCCGCTTCACATCATAAAGGACATTCAAAGCCAGATCAGCTCATTCATCAGCATAAGCATGATGAAAGTGCCCATCAGCATAATCATCATGATGAATATGCCATGGTATATAGTGATGAAATAGAAGATAAGATTGATTTAATTGAAGCGGTTTTAATTGAAAAATATCCAGAGATTAAAAACTATAGATGGCATGCTATTAAGCTTCTTGAAATGGACCCTGAAATAATGGAGAAGTATCCTATCGACAGACCAGATATTATGGACAGAAGTTATGAAAAGGATATTATTAATCAAAAATATGATTTTATTGAAGAAATCATTGAAGAAGTTGTGGTCAATAAAAGTAAAAAGGTGGCTGCAACAGATAAAATAGATAGTTTTTTAACCAGTCAATTTTTAGGCCTTCCTATTTTCTTAGCCATTATGGCATTAGTATTCTTCTTAACATTCACAGTGGGAGACTTTTTGAAGGGTTACTTAGAAATTTTGTTAGAATGGATTTCAAGAGGCACTGCGCAAGGTTTAACACTTGCGAGTGCCCATCCAATGATGATTTCACTTGTAGTAGATGGCATTATTGCAGGGGTAGGAGGCATATTAACCTTCTTACCGAATATCTTTATCTTATTTTTAGCACTTGCTTTCCTTGAAGACAGTGGCTATATGTCTAGAGTAGCTTATGTAATGGATGGCATTATGGGAAAAATAGGACTTTCAGGTAGAGCGTTTATCCCTATGCTGCTTGGTTTTGGATGTACCGTACCAGCTATTATGGCATCTAGAGCATTAGAAAATAGAAGAGACCGATTTAAAACGATTTTAATTACACCATTTATGTCTTGTAGTGCAAGGCTGCCGATTTATGTTCTATTCTCAGAAATGTTCTTTAAGGAAAAGGCTATGCTAGTGGCTTATTCGATGTATGTCATTGGAATAGTTGTAGCTATTTTAGTGGCATTAGTGATTAGTAAAATGGATAAAAAGCAGGCAGAAAATAATTTACTCATTGAATTACCTGAGTATAAAGCCCCTAATGCAAGAAGTATTGCCATTTATGTTTGGGAAAAAGTTAAAGATTACTTAACGAAAGCAGGAACGACTATTTTTGTTGCTTCAGTTATTATGTGGCTTATTTCAAACTTTGGAACAAGTGGATTTGTAGAAGATATGAGTGAGAGTTTTGCAGCTCAGCTTGGGAAAATATTGGTTCCAGTCTTTAAACCAATAGGGCTTGGATATTGGCAGATTGTAGTAGCCCTTATTTCTGGAATTGCTGCTAAAGAAATTGTAGTAGCAAGTAGTGGTGTACTATTTGGCATAGGGAATATTAATTCAGAGCAAGGAATGAGTCAAATGGTAGCTACATTAAGTGCCGTTGGTTTTGGAGCAGCTAATGCATATGCCTTAATGGTATTTTGTTTACTCTATGTGCCTTGTGCGGCAAGTATTGCCACTATTAAGAAGGAAACAGAAAGCCGAAAATATACTTTAGGAGCAGCATGTTTTCAAATTTTAGTGGCTTGGGTTATGGCGTTTATCGTTTATCATATAGGAAAAATGCTATAAGCTAAAAGAGAGCGTAAATCACAAAAATAGCAGAAAGGATGAAAAGAAAATGGAGCGCATTAAGGATATTCATTTACTTAGAGAAAAGATCGGGCGCATAGGAAAAGATTCTGTAGGACTTGTTCATACAAAAGGAAGACTCCATGAAGGGCATAGAAGGTTAATTGAAGCAGCCCGTAAAGAAAATGTGCTGGTTATTGTATCTAATATTCTATTACCAAGAGAATTTAATTCACTTGAGGCCTACACACTTTATCCTAAATGTACTGAAGATGACTTAGAATTAGCTTCACATGCAGGCGCAGACTTTTTCTTTTCACCCGATTTAGAGGCTTTTGAAGTGAGAGAACCACTTATGGGAATTTGTTTATCAAGTCCATTAAAAAGTGAGATGAATGGCTTAGGTAGACCTCATTATTATGATGAAAAGCTAACCACCTTAGTCAAAGTACTCAATATTATAAGGCCGAATCGACTATATATGAGTGATAGAGATTTGCAGCTCATTTACTTTACAAAAAACTTACTCATGGAGTTACAGTATCCCTGTGAGCTTAAAACATTACCAGCTATGAGAGACCAAGACAATCTATTTCTGAGTGGTAAGAAATGTGTGCTTAAAGAAGATGAAAAGAAGCAATTAAAGGAGCTAGGTAAAATCTTTACTAAAGCCCAGACAGCAGTCGGGCGTGGGATGCTCAGTACACGTAAACTCAAATGGCATGTAGAAAATGAAATGACTAAATTATATTTGTGCAAGTTAGAATTTGTAGAGATTGTAGAACCCGAGCGGTTAAGAAAGATAGAAACCATTACAGATGAGGCGATCTTAATACTCGGGATACGTGTAGGGAAAATAAGGGTTTGTGATTATACGTATTTAAATTTAAGACTTTCTTTACGATAATCTAAAGGCGTCTTGCCTTCTAATTTTTTAAAAATAGTATTAAAGTAACTTGAACTACTAAAGCCTACGGCTAGTGCAATATCTGTCATGGATGCACTAGAGGTCTTTAGTAGTTTTTTGCTTTCTTCGATACGGATTTTATTGGTATAGTTACAAAAAGAATCTTTAGTAGACTTTTTAAAAATAGTGCAAAGATAGCTTTTATTTAAACCTAAATGAGTGGCTAGGCCATCTAGTGTAATAGGATTCATATAGTGCATCTTAATATAATCCTTAGCACGAGCCACATGGTAATTATAATCCTCAAGTGCTGTATGAGTGATTTGGCTAAGTTGAGTTTTGCTAATGATATGCAGAAGCTCAATAAGATGAGGTATGCAATGGAGTGGTTTAAAAGCATAGTCTTCTTTTAAGGTTAGCGAATCGGTATAAGGGCCGATTAGAAAAAAGCCATTATAAATAGAAGTCTCTAAAGAAGAGGGTTCTATACCCTCTTTAGGGGGGTGCATCTTGCACAATGTAAAATGGATATGCTCACAAGGTGAAAAAGTAAATAAGTTAGAAGAAGCGCCTACAGAGAGATGTTCGAGCCAATTTTGAATGGGCTCATTAAAATTTAGCATGCCAGGAAGTAGGCCTGTATAGAGTAAGTCCTTATAATGCGCATCCAGTGCGCGAACGGGGATATGCGTACAAAGATAAAAGTTTTCCATAGTCTGTTTTAAATAGTGAGTATACACGATAGATGTCCTTTCTGAGTCGTTAACAAAATGATAATGGTTGTTCATTTAAAGATATTTATATAAATATATTGCAATTAATCTAAAAATCGTTAAAGACGATAAAAATTTGTTTATGCTACAATAAATTAACAAAATGATAATGGTTATTAATAAAACTAACTTATTATAGCATTGATGGAATAAAGCTGTCAAAAGATGATAAGGGACTTAAAACGGTCTATAGCGCGTTTAATGAAGAGGAAAAGATAGATGAAAAAGTTAATGAAAAAACGCTATTTGCTCTTATTACTGGTGATACTTTCCATAGCCTCACTATTTATTGGTGTCAGTTCACTGAGTATAAAAGATGTATTAGCATTTAATGAAGAAAAAATAAATTTACTGATGATTAGCCGAGTGCCAAGATTGATGAGTATTTTGGTGGCAGGGGTAGGACTGAGTGTGAGTGGACTCATTATGCAACAGATTAGTCGTAACAAATTTGTATCTCCAACCACAGCAGCAACAGCTGATTTTGCAAAATTAGGGGTACTTTTTACGATGATGTATGGTGGGAGAATGAGCCAAATGGCTCAGATGACAACTGCTTTTGTATTTGCGATGGCAGGCACATTGTTATTTATGAGCATCATGAAGCATATCAAAATCAAAAATATTATCTTTGTACCATTAGTAGGGTTAATGCTAGGCAAAGTCGTTGGCTCTATTACGAGTTATTTTGCTTATAAATATGACCTGGTACAAAATTTAACGTCATGGATGGAGGGCAACCTATCTGTGATTATGGCAGGTAACTATGAGATGCTATATCTGAGCATTCCAGTCGTTGTCATTGGCTTTCTATATGCCAATCAATTAACGATTGCAGGAATGGGAGAAGATTTTGCAAAAAATCTAGGCCTTAATTATCAAGTGATTGTTAACCTTGGGCTTGGCATCGTTTCTTTGATTACAGCTGTGACATTGGTCACAGTGGGAAACATTCCATTTTTAGGACTGATTATTCCTAATATAGTCAGCTTATATGCTGGGGATAATCTTAGGCATTCGCTTTATCATACCGCCCTTATTGGCCCTATTTTCCTATTAATCTGTGATATTTTAGGCCGAATCGTGATTTATCCATTTGAAGTATCTATAGGCATGATGGTGGGTGTTATTGGTGGTGCGATTTTTTTAACGATGCTTGTAAGGAGGGCAAATACTTATGCTTAAGATGGAAAAGAGCGATAAAAGAAAAATGCTTGTTATGCTCATTTTAGCAATAGCTTGCATTGTTTTTTACTTATGCATAGGGCTTAAACCTGAAAACTATCAGTATGCCTTATCTAGAAGAATTCCTAAAGTCTTCGCCATTGTGATGGTAGGGGGAGTTGTTGGATACTCTTCTTTGATTTTCCAAACAGTTACTAATAATTATATTTTAACACCAAGCGTATTAGGGTTAGATTCCTTATATATGCTGCTTAATACCTTACTGGTATTTTTCTTAGGGTCTACTAGTCGATGGGTAGTGAATGATAATATTCATTTCTTAATGACATTGATGGTGATGCTAGGAAGCAGCGTGGTGTTTTACAAAGTAGTTTTTAAAAATAGAACACAAAATATTTTCTTTATACTGCTTGTAGGGATTGTAGTAGGCACATTATTTCAAAGTATGACGGGATTTTTCCAAGTACTGATTGACCCTACAGAGTTTTTAACCGTGCAAGATAAATCTCAAGCGAGCTTTAATCATATTAATACCCAAGTTTTAACCATTGGAACCATTATAACGGGCGTAACTTTGCTTTACAGCATACGCTTTTTCAAAGTATTGGATGTGATGGGGTTAGGCAGAGAACAAGCCATTAACCTAGGGGTTGAATATGACCAAGTGATGAAAAAAATCTTAGTGGTAGTGGTCATTTTAACTTCTGTAGCAACCGCTTTAGTAGGCCCCATTACTTTCTTAGGTTTATTAGTTGTTAACATCGGACGTTATTTTATAAAGTCTTATAAGCATAAGCATTTAGCTTTAGCGATTTGGCTGATTAGTATTGTGAGTTTATTAGGCGCACAGTTACTTGTTGAAAGAGTTTTAAAGTTTGGTGTCAGCTCCTCTATTTTAATTAATTTTGTGGGCGGAGTTTATTTTATTTACTTGTTAATGAAAGGACGAATGAGATAGATGATTGAAGTAAGTAACATCACAAAACAATATGGAACTAAAAAAGTAGTTGACGATGTTTCTATGGAAATTCCTAAAGGAAAAGTCACTAGTTTTATTGGTCCTAATGGTGCAGGAAAGAGTACAGTTCTTTCAATGGTGAGTCGATTGATGAAAGCGGATAAGGGTGAAGTTTATGTGGAGGAAAAAGAAGTCCATAGCTGGGAGCAAAAAGCGTTAGCCAAAAAGCTTGCCATCTTAAGACAATCCAACCATATTAATATGCGATTAACCATTAGAGAATTAGTAAGCTTTGGTCGTTTTCCACATTCAAATGGCAAACTGACTGCAGAAGATGAAAAACAAATTGATGAGGCAATTGGCTATATGCAGCTTAAAGAGCTAGAAAATCGTTATCTAGATGAATTAAGTGGTGGACAAAGGCAAAGGGCTTATATCGCCATGGTCATTGCACAAAATAGTGAGTATATTTTATTAGACGAACCGCTTAATAACCTAGATATGAAGCATGCTTCTGAAATTATGAAAACTTTAAAGAAGCTGGCTAGGGATTTAAATAAAACCGTTATTATTGTGATTCACGATATTAACTTTGCTTCATGCTATTCAGATTATATTGTTGCCTTAAAAGATGGGAAGGTAGCGCGTCATGGTAGTGTTGATGAGATGATTCAAGAAGAAGTACTTGAAGAAATTTATGAAATGCCCTTTCATGTCCAAGAAATTAAAGGACAAAGAATCTGCGTTTATTTCTAAAAATACCAATGGGTAGAAAAAGATAACCGATTATTTACTTGAAATTTTTACTAGAGAAAGAGGAAAGAAGATGAATAAGAAATTTATAGGAACACTTTTATTAGCTATGATGATGACTGTAACAGGGTGTGGAAATGGAAAAGTTGAAAGTGCCAATACGACTGTATCAGCTGATGAAAATGCACAGACAAGTGAAAAAGAAGAAAGCCAAAGCGTGGTTGTTGAACATAGCCTAGGAACAACAGAAGTTCCTAAAAATCCAAAGAATGTCGTTGTATTAGACTTTGGCGCATTAGATGCCATGGATGCACTTGGATTAGATGTAGTAGGTTTACCACTTAGTGGAACAGTTCCAGAGTATTTAACTAAGTATAAAGATGAAAGTGTTTATACCAATGTAGGGTCATTAAAAGAAATAGATTTAGAAGCCATTCATGCACTTAAACCAGATATGATTATTTCAGGACCAAGATTATCAGATTATTATGAAGAGCTCAGTGAGATTGCACCAACTGTATTGTTATCAGTAGATAACTCAGATTATATGAATACCTTTACAAAATCTATGAACTACATTGGTGAGATTTTTGATAAACAAGAAGAAGTGAGTGAAAAACTTGCAGCATTTGAAACACAAATGAAAGACATTAAAGAAAAAGCAGAAAACAAAAATGCCAATGCACTGATTGCCCTTGCTAATGGAGATAGCTTTAGTGTTTATGGAAAAGGTTCACGTTTTGGAATCATTCATAATGAATTTGGAATTGCCCCATCAGATGAAACGATAGAAGTATCGACTCATGGTCAAAATGCTTCTTTTGAATATATTGTAGAGCAAAATCCAGATTATTTATTTGTAGTTGACCGCTCAGCTGTAACTGGTGGTGAAGGCTCAGCACCTGAATTATTTGATAATGCACTTATGAAAAGTACAGATGCCTATAAAAACAATCGCATTGTGTATCTAAATCCAACAGTATGGTATGCAGCAGGTGGTGGTTTCACTTCAACTCAAATGATGTTAGATGAAATTAATACGGCTTTAGAAATATAAATAAAAAATAATCATTGAAATTGTATTCAATATGAAATACAATAGTAGAGGACATATTCCAAGAAAATACGCTGGAAGCAGTCTTCTACACGCAGAGGTGGCGGAACGGCAGACGCGTTAGATTCAGGTTCTAATGTCCACTACGGACGTGGGGGTTCAAATCCCCTTCTCTGCATTAATCTCAATGTTTTTCAAATACTTACATAGGAAGAGCCCTCTAGAGGTGTAAAATGCACCTTTGGAGGGCATTTTCTTATGCAAAAAGCTATGAGTATGATTTTTTGCTACCTATTTTGAAACATTATATGTTAAGATAAACATATTCTAAAAAACAAGACAGAAAAGGTGACATATGGAAAAAAAGAATTTAGAAGGAAATCCAGTAGCTTTATTACCACTTGGCGTATTTTTGGTATTATTTTTAGGCGTAGGAATGATAACAAAAGATTTTTATAAGATGCCTGTTTTAGTAGCCTTTCTTATTGCCACAGCAGTAGCACTTATATTGGATAGAAAACAGACTTTAAATGAAAAAATAGAAATATTTTGTGAAGGGGCTGGACACAGTGATATTATGATGATGTGTATCATCTTTATATTAGCTGGTGCTTTTGCAAGTGTTGCTAAAGCAATGGGTGGGGTTGAAGCAACGGTCAATCTAAGCCTATCGATTATTCCAACACGATTTTTAGTAGGGGGGTTATTTTTAATTGCTTGTTTTATCTCACTTTCAATGGGAACTTCAGTAGGAACGATTACTGCGCTTGCACCTATTGGACTTGGAATTGCTGAAACAGCAGGAATGCCTGTTCCACTCGTTATAGGTGCCATTATTGGGGGTGGAATGTTTGGAGATAATTTATCTATGATTTCAGATACTACTATTACAGCTGCACGTACCCAAGGGTGTGAACTAAAAGATAAGTTTAAAGTAAATTTTCTAATTGTACTGCCAGCAGCAATTATTACAATCATCATATTAACGATTATGTCAGGACGTTATCCTACACAAATGAATAAGGCTTATTCTTATGAGGTGATTAAAGTACTTCCTTATATGGCCGTTCTTATAGGGGCACTGGCGGGTATGAATGTATTTGTTTTATTAGCTGGGGGAACATTGTTTGCAGCTATTGTAGGAATTTTATCTGGTGGAATAGATATTTTTGCCGCCCTAGAAGCAGCTTCTAATGGGATGTTAGCAATGGCTGAGATTATTATTTTATCTATTATTATAGGGGGAACGTTAGAGCTCATTAAACGAAATGGCGGCATTGACTATTTGTTGGGATTCGTGAAGAATCGTATTCATACCAAGAAAGGTGCTGAATTTGGAATTGCTTTACTAGTTAGTTTAGTAGATATGTGTACAGCTAATAATACCATTGCGATTATAATGACTGGGCCATTAGCAAGAGACATTGCAGAAGAATATGGGATAGATCCAAGAAGAATAGCGAGTATATTAGATATTTTTTCAGCTTTTATACAGGGAATTATTCCTTATGGTGCACAGTTATTGATAGCAGCGGGATTAGTTAGTATTTCACCAATAAAAATTTTACCTTATCTTCATTATCCTATATTAATGGGCATATGCGGTTTAATTGCTATTGGAATTGGTTTTCCTAAAATAGAACCTAAAATAAATAAAAAAGAAGGCAGTGCATACTAATAAATAGGAGAGACTAGAAAACTATTACTATCAGGAAAAATAGAAGAAGAATACAGAAAATCAATGATGTGGAGGTGGAATGATAAAGAGTATAAAACTTATGAAGTGCTTGCTTTAAGAAAAAGATGAGTAAAAGTAAGGTGGTTATAATATTAAAAAAATAAAATATATTTAATATTTAGTTGAAAAGAGTATCTATTTGTGATAATATGCTTATAAATATACGGATACAAAGTACTTTATGTAAGTATTTTGGAAATATGAAGAAATATCTAAGATAAGTTCTGAGAGTAATCTAAGAAATTATAAAGAATAAGTTGGATTTAGGTAGTAATACCGTGATTCAGCTTATTTTTTCATGAAAAAAATATTAGTGAATTTAAAGAGTAATTAATGAAAAATAAGGGGGATTAATTAGTAGTTAATGAAGTTGTTTGAACTGTAAGTAAAAGTATAAAGTATATTACATAATATTCAGAGGATATAATTGTCATATAAGTGGAGGGAAAAACTTTGAGAGATATAGAGAATATACAGATGAAATTTGATATTAGTGCGAATAAAAAGGCTAATCTTATGTGGGGAATATTGAGCCTCATTCTTGCAGGAGCTTATTTGGTTGAAGTGATTAAGGGAAATCGAACAATGGGATATTATATCATATTTTTACTTTTAGATATAGGACCATTTATTTGTGGAAATATCTTATTGAAATTTAAAGGATATGGAACACCTATGTTTAAAGAAATGATATTTATTGGATTTGGAGTGACTTATTCTTTTGCACTTTTAACAACAGTTTCTGCAATGACATTTGTTTATATCTTGCCACTTACTAGTATGTTGATCTTATATAAAGATAAAAAGTATATTACTAGAGTAGGGATTGCAGCACTTATTATTTCGGTCATAAGCATTGTAAAAAGGATTATGACAGGTCATACATCAAGCGTAGAAATAGTAGGTTATGAAATTCATTTTATTTGTATATTGTTGTGTTTCGTTGGATATTATACTTCTATTTCACATCTAATTGCTGTGGATAATACAATGATGCAAAATTTAAAACAAAATCTAGATACGATTGTTCAAACCATAAGCAAGGTCAGAGGCGCAAGTCGTAAAATTGTAGACGGAATGATCGTAGTAAAAGATTTAAATAGTGATAATATAGAAGGTGCTAATCATGTTGTAGATACAATGACAGGTTTAGCTGATAATAATGAAATTTTATATAATAAGACAAAATCAACTGAAGATATGACAAAGAGCATTAATCTTCAAGCACAAAATATGGGTTCATTAATTAGTCAAATGGTTAATCTAATAGAAAAATCTTCTACTCAAGCAGTAGCAAGTAAAAGTGAACTAGAACATGTGGTAAGTATTACAAAAGAAATGTCATTACTTTCTTTGCAAGTAGAAAAGGCTATTAATGAGTTTAATCAAGTTTTTGAACAAGTGAAAAATGAAGTAGGAACAATTGAAGGAATTACTTCTCAAACGAATTTGTTGGCGCTAAATGCATCGATAGAGGCAGCGAGGGCAGGAGAAGCAGGAAAAGGATTTGCTGTAGTTGCAGAGGAAATTAGAAAGCTTAGTAATAATACAAAAGAATCATCTAGTAGCATTTATAATTCATTAGAAAGTTTAGAGCAGACTTCAAGCAAAGTCATTGACTCTATTAATAAACTTGCAGAAAGTATAGAGACTTCGTTAACTAAGGTGAATGAGGCAAACACAAGTGTGATTGAGATTTCAGAAGACAGTAAAAGTTTAGGTGAGAATATTGAAATCATAAATCAGGCGATGAAGGAAGTAGCACTCTCAAATGAAAACATGGTAGAGAATATGCATGATTTTACTACAGTAATGAGCCAGGCAACAAGTAAAGTACAAGATGCAGAAAGTATTGCTAAAGAGATGCTTAGTAAATATGAGCAGACATCTGTAAATATAAAAGATATTGAAAGTGTAGTTAATGATCTGGTTAAAGATCTTGAATAGGATGAAGTTTTAAAACCACAAGACTTATGAGCTTGTGGTTTTTGTATTTGGTTTAAAAGAAATTGGCACATTCATTCTATTGCTTATAAAGTGTTGTTTTTAATTTTGAATACACAGTATAATATTATCATATTTATTGAACAGTTATTGCAATAAGAAACATTAATTACAAGGCATAAATTTATGTTTTGACTAAATAGGGGGTAGGCGATGTATAGTTATAACTTTGTAGAATGGGTTTTATTTTTTTATATTTACTGTTTTTTAGGCTGGGTATGGGAATCTTGTTATGTTTCAATAAAGCAAAAAAAATGGGTGAATAGGGGGTTTATGCATGGACCTATGCTTCCTATATATGGATCAGGTGCTATTATGGTGCTCTTATCTACTATACCTGTAAAGGATAATCTATTGTTAGTTTTTATTTGTGGCATGATTGGGGCAACACTGCTTGAATACATAACTGGAGCAGCCATGGAAGCGATCTTCCATGTACGTTATTGGGATTATAGTAATGAGCCGTTTAATTTAAATGGACATATTTGTTTAGTTTCCTCTTTAGCATGGGGTGGATTTTCAATATTAATGATACGTGTTTTGCATCAACCCATCGAATATATCGTTTTAATGATTAATAGAACATGGGCAGAAATTATTGCCTTTGTCACAACTTTATGTGTGATGGTGGATATGACACAATCATTTAATGAAGCAATGGATCTTAAAGAAATGCTTATGCAGCTTTCTGAAAGCAATGCAGAAATACAACTTATTAGAAAAAGACTGGATGTGGCGATTGCCATAGTGGACTCTGATACCAATAGGCTTAAAGAGAAGCTACTTCAAAGTAAGCAAAAGTTAGAAGATAAATGGTTAGAAGAAAAAGAGTATTACAATGCGCAAGTTAAAGCTTTTCAAGATAAGCATATGATGAATTTAAAAGAGAATCCTATAGAAACACTTAAAAGAGGCAAGCATCGTGTGCTCGGCGGATTATCTCAAAGAGTCAATACTTATTTAGAGCAGATTGAGGAATATGCAAATAGCAAAGAATTTGTGCCAACAAAGGAAGTTAGCAAATTAAAGAATGAATTAGAGGAATTAATAGAAAAGATTTCTAAGCAAAAGGATAATATTGTTCAATTAAGAAGCAAGGCGTATCATCGCTCAACAAAGCTATTAAGAAGAAACCCAGGTGCTATTTCTAAAAAGTATGAAGGTGCATTAAAAGAAATCAAAGAACTAATTAAATAAAACTATTTTTAGAAATTGTTCTAGATTCAGTGGGGGATTTATTTGGATAATGTTGACAATTTTAGATTTAAGACTATAATTGTTAGTGACCTAACAAAAAAGGAGGCAATCTATGGACAAATCTAACAACGTGGGATTTCAAGTTGGAGAACTAGCTCGTATGATTAAGAGAAGCATAGATGAACACATTGCACAGCTTGATATAGAAGAGGTAACAGGTGTTCAAGCTCGGATTTTGGGCTATGTCTATGGAAACTCAAAGAAAGGGAATGTTTATCAGCGAGATATAGAAAAGGATTTTCACGTTCGTCGTTCAAGTGTAGCAGAGACTTTGCGGCTCATGGAAAACAAAGGATTCATTGTAAGAGAATGTGTCAGTCATGATGCAAGGCTAAAGAGAATTGTCCTCACCCCAAAAGCTATGGCAATACAAGAGCAAGTAGCAAAAATTATTGAAGAAGTAGAAAATAGTATTGTAGCGGGCTTAAGCCGAGGGGAAATAATGGTGTTTTTAGAAACACTGGACAAAATTAAAGCCAATTTAAGAGAAGGGCACGATGAAAGAAGTAGTTAGTATCCGTACAAACTAATAAACTTATAGGAGGTAAAAAAGAAAAGATGATTAAGCATTTAGCAAGTTGCATAGGAGAGTATAAAAAGGATTCTTTATTATCACCCATTTTTGTTATTTTAGAGGTTATTTTAGAAGTGGCTATTCCAACATTGATGGCTTACATGATTGACCAAGGCATAGAAAAAGGAAACATGCAAGTATTGGGTGAAATGGCAGTTATTTTAGTGATTTTATCATTTCTTTCTTTAGCTTGTGGTGCACTGGCTGGGCGTTATGCGGCTAGGGCTTCTGCTGGTTTTGCTAAGAATTTGAGAAGAAAGATGTATTATAATGTGCAAGGATATTCTTTTTCAAATATTGATAAGTTTTCAACAGCAAGTTTAGTAACAAGACTGACTACAGATGTGACCAATATACAAAATGCTTATCAAATGATTATTCGTATAGCGGTGCGTTGCCCAATTATGCTTGTATTTTCACTCATTATGGCATTTAGCATTAATCATAAAATTTCAATGATATATCTTGTCATTATTCCTTTATTAGGGGGCGGGTTATTTTGGGTAGCAAGTCATGCACATCCTATATTTAAACGCGTCTTTAAAACGTATGATAAACTCAATAATGTGGTTCAAGAAAATTTAAGAGGCATTCGGGTTGTCAAGGCGTTTGTTCGTGAAGAGCATGAAGACCAAAAATTTAAGAGTATTTCAGATCTTATTTATAAAGATTTTTCTAAGGCAGAAAAAATACTGGCTTTTAATGGACCAATGATGCAATCCGCTATTTATACGGCTATGATTCTTATTTCTTGGTTTGCGGCACATATGATTGTAGGCAGTACAATGACAACTGGTGAACTCGTTAGTTTATTTACATATACCATGCAAATTTTATCTAGCCTTATGATGCTTTCTATGGTTTTTGTTATGATTATTATTTCTAGAGCTTCTGCAGAAAGAATTGTAGAAGTCATCACAGAAGAAAGCGACATTAAGGATAACGAAAACCCTATTTATGAGGTGAAAGATGGCAGCATTTCCTTTGAAAATGTCAACTTTAGTTATTCAAAAAATCCTGATAAAGTGTGCCTTAAAAATATTAACCTTACGATTCCATCAGGTTCAACAGTAGGCATTATTGGTGGAACAGGTAGTTCAAAAACCAGTTTAATTCAGCTGATTCCACGTTTATATGATGCCACCATAGGTGAAGTTAAAGTAGGGGGCATAAATGTTAAAGAATATGATATTGGGGCACTTCGTAATGAAGTAGCCATGGTGCTTCAAAAAAATGAACTTTTCTCAGGAACGATTAAAGATAACTTACGTTGGGGAAATAAAGAAGCAAGTGATGAAGAATTAGTTCGTGTCTGTAAGCTGGCTCAGGCAGATGAATTTATTGAGAAATTCCCTGATGGATATGATACTTTTATTGAACAAGGTGGAAGTAATGTTTCAGGGGGACAAAAGCAACGTTTATGTATTGCAAGAGCGCTACTTAAGAAGCCAAAAATTCTTATTTTAGATGACTCCACAAGTGCTGTAGATACTAAAACGGATGCACTCATTCGTAAGGCTTTTCGAGAAGAAATACCCGCTACAACTAAACTCATTGTGGCACAACGTGTGACTTCAATTATGGATGCAGATATGATTATTGTAATGGAAAATGGAATGGTAAGTGCAGTGGGAACGCATGATGAGCTCCTTCAAAATAACAGCATCTATCAAGAGGTTTATTACTCTCAAACAAAGGAGGCGGCAAATAATGAAGAAGCCTAATATGCCAAATGGTCAACCTATAGGAAAAGGGATGCCTATGGGAGGAAAGATGAAGAAACCAAATATTAAGGATCAAAAGCATACCATTAAAAGATTACTTAGTTATATTAGTAAAGACTATAAAGTCCCTTTCATCTGTGTACTTGTTTGTATTTTATTATCATCAGTAGCAGGTGTTTTAGGTTCTATGTCTATACAGGTTGTCATTGATGATTATATCACGCCGTTATTAGGCAGTAGTTCACCTGACTTTTCAGGGCTTGCCAGATTTATGGGTATTATGATTGTGATCTTTGCTATTGGTACATTAGCGACTTATTTGTTTAATCGTACTATGGTTATTATTGCACAAGGCGTATTAAAAACCATTCGTGATGATATGTTCTGTCATATGCAAAAACTTCCTATTAAATATTTTGATACCCATACGCATGGGGATTTAATGAGTCGTTATACAAATGATACCGATACATTAAGACAAATGATTGCACAAAGTTTACCACAAATGTTTTCATCCATTATTACGATTGTATTTGTATTTTTTGCAATGGTAAAAACAAGTATTTATCTAACCCTATTTGTTTTAGTTGTGGTATTTATTATGCTAAATATAGCAAAAACAATAGCGGGTAAAAGTGGTAGTTTCTTTATGCAGCAACAAGTTTCACTAGGTAAGACAAATGGTTATATTGAAGAGATGATTAATGGACAAAAAGTGGTTAAAGTTTTTTGTCATGAAGAAGAAGCTAAAGAGCAGTTTGACAAGCTGAATGAAGAACTTTGTCATAATGCCACACAAGCCAACAGCTTTGCAAATATCTTGATGCCGATTATGGCTAATATTGGAAATATTCAATATGTCCTCATTGCAGTAATTGGTGGAGCGCTTGCGATCAATCATATTGGTGGCTTAACGATTGGTGCAATTGCAGCTTTCTTACAACTTAGTAAAAGTTTTATGATGCCAATTAGTCAAGTTTCTCAACAGCTCAATGCCGTTGCTATGGCACTTGCAGGGGCAGGACGTATTTTTGAAATGATGGATGAAGAAGTTGAAGTAGATGATGGTTATGTCACACTAGTGAATGCGAAACGCGAAAACGGAGAGCTGGTGGAAAGTAAAGAACGTACAGGGCTTTGGGCATGGAAACATCCACATGGAGATGGCACAGTGACTTATACAGAACTTGAAGGTAAGGTAGAATTTTTTGATGTAGACTTCGGTTATACAGAAGAAAAGATTGTTCTTCACAATGTTTCACTCTATGCTGACCAAGGACAAAAAGTAGCGTTTGTAGGGGCAACAGGAGCAGGAAAAACAACCATTACGAACTTAATTAACCGCTTCTATGATTTAGCAGATGGTAAAATTCGATACGATAATATCAATATTAATAAGATAAAAAAAGATGATTTAAGACGATCACTCGGTATTGTACTTCAAGAAACGAATTTATTTACAGGAACTGTTATGGAAAACATTCGTTATGGGAAATTAGATGCGACGGATGAAGAGGTTTATGAAGCAGCTAAAATAGCCAATGCACATGACTTTATTATGAGATTGCCGCAAGGGTATGATACCGTTTTAGCAGGAGATGGTTCAGGGTTATCTCAAGGGCAAAGACAACTATTATCTATTGCTAGGGTAGCGGTAGCAGACCCACCAGTTATGATATTAGATGAAGCCACTTCAAGTATTGATACCCGTACGGAAGCTATTGTACAAAAAGGTATGGATAGTTTAATGAAAGGACGTACCGTGTTTGTCATTGCACATAGACTTTCAACGGTAAAGAACTCTGATGTGATTATGGTACTTGAACAAGGGCGAATTATTGAACGCGGCAGCCATGAAAAATTAATTGGTGAAAAAGGTAAGTATTATCAACTTTATACGGGTGCTTTTGAATTAGAATAGGAAAGATAGGCATGAATATTTTTGAGGATTTAACGAGAAGCTTTGAAATAAATTTAGTACTAGTAAGCATAGTTCGTTTAACATTAGCCACTATATTAGGGGGCATTATTGGATGGGAACGTGAACATACCAATAGACCTGCTGGGCTTAGAACCCACGAAGTGGTATGCATTGGGTCAACTTTGTGTATGATTTTATCTGAATTTGTGAGTAAGCAATATGGAAGCGTAATAGATCCTACACGAATAGGTGCTCAAGTTATTAGTGGAATTGGTTTCTTAGGCGCTGGAACCATTATAAAAGAAGGCTTTAGTGTAAAAGGGCTTACAACGGCAGCGAGTTTGTGGTGTGTATCTTGTATTGGTTTGGCTTTAGGTGCAGGGTTTTATTCAGGAGCCATTATTGCGACATTTTTTATTTATTGTACATTAATTATTATGAAGAAAGTACTGATTAATCATAGAGAAACCAAAACGCTTTCTTTATTAGTAGACCATGTGGATGATGTATATTATGAAGCAAATGAAATTTTTAAGCGCTTTAAGTATACGGTTTATTCTACACAAATTGACATAAGTGAAGATGGCATCACCAAAGAAGTTCGTTTTTTAATTTCAGCGCCAACCAATGAAAAAAGCTTTCAATATTTAAAAGCTAAAATTAGTAATATAGAAGGGGTGAAAGCCCTGCATATAGAATGATGTTTATATAGCCTATTTGAAAACTTAATGGGAAAGAGCGGTTTGAAGTTTATCTTGAGCTAGGATTTTAAAGCTATTTTGATAATAATCAATCAGCCCCTCTTCTTTCATACGACTAAGCTCGCGGCACATAGAAGTTCTTGAGACATTAAGATAGTCTGCAAGTTGATTCCTGTTTAAGTGGATGGTAAAGGAATAACTTTGTTGGGATTTGGCTTCTAATAGTAAGTAAGTTACTAATTTTTCGCGCATCCCTTTTAAAAGAAGTAAGTCCATCTTGGTATTGAGATCGTAATTCTTTTCACCAAGTAAGAGCATCATATTATAGATTAAGCTATGGTGAAAGTTGCAACCATGCTCACAGCCGCCTATAATTTTCTCGTAAGGAATGAGTAGCAAGCTAACAGGGGTTAAGGCAGTAGCTAGAATAGGAGATAAACGGTCACGTGTACAAACAACGCCTTCACCAAATAATCTGCTGCTTGATAAAATAGAAACGATATTTTTTTGACCAGAGAAGTTTTCTTTAGCAATTTCAACTTGTCCATCTAAAACAATATAGATAAAACGTACCAAAGAACCTTGAGTGATAATCATTTCATCTGCTTGATAGTGCTTAAGCTGTACTTTAAGACAAGGAAGAAGATGGATGAGCTCATCAAGGCAGATGTTTTTAAAAAGAGGGGCTTTAAGGAGAGTTTGATGCTGCTCGAAAGTTAGTAGTGAGTTGTTTTTCATAGTTGTCCTTTCTAGGTAATAAATTATGCTAATTTATATAAATGATGTTGCTTCATATGAATCCTATCATAGAGTAAAAGAAAATGATGGTCAAGGTAAGTGGTAAAGAATGAAAATTATAAACCAATCGATTCATGGATAAATTTGTAGCTGTAGCTACGATGTAGAAGCTGTTTTTTATCTATAATACATTCATACGAAACGCAAACAAATGGCCATTGTGTCATTTATATAAAGGAGATATCATTTATGACAAACAATATGTTCTGTATGCAATGTCAAGAAACAGCAGGCAATAAAGGTTGCACAAAAGTAGGGGTTTGTGGTAAAAGTGCAGACCTTAGTAATATGCAAGACTTACTCATCTATGTAACAAAGGGTTTATCAGAAGTTACAACGAGATTACGTGCCCAAGGAAAAGCAATTTCTAAAGATTTAAATCACTATATTACATTAAATTTATTTACAACGATTACAAATGCAAACTTTGATGATGAAGTTTTCTATGTAAGAGTTAAAGAAACTTTAGCGAGGAAAAATGAATTAATTAGTCAGTTATCTAATAAAGAAAACTTATCAGAAGCAGCCACATGGGATATTGACGAAAACAAAAAATCAGGCTTCTTAGCAACGCTTAAAAATATCGTTAAAGGAAACGACAATGCTAGCGAAATCAATGCGATGTTAAAAGCTAAAGCGGAGTCAAAAGAAGTAGGCGTACTAGCAACAGAAGACGAAGATATTCGTTCCCTTAGAGAATTAATCACTTATGGATTAAAAGGATTATCAGCTTACTCAAAACATGCTAATGCTTTAGGACATAATAATGAAGAAATCGATGCTTTTATGCAAGCGACTTTAGCCAAACTATTAGATGACACCTTATCTGTAGATGACCTAGTTGCTTTAACATTAGAAACAGGTAAATTTGGTGTGGATGGTATGGCACTTTTAGATACAGCCAACACAACAACTTATGGAAATCCAGAAATGACAAAAGTGAATATTGGGGTAGGTAAAAATCCTGGTATTTTAGTATCTGGTCATGATCTTGCGGATATTGAACAATTACTTATTCAAACAGAAGGGACAGGCGTAGACGTATATACTCACTCTGAAATGTTACCAGCACACTACTATCCACAACTAAAAAAATATAACCACTTAGTTGGAAACTACGGAAATGCTTGGTGGAAACAAAAAGAAGAGTTTGAAAGCTTCAATGGACCAATCTTAATGACAACAAACTGCATTGTTCCTCCAAAGGATTCTTATAAAGATAGAATGTTTACAACAGGTGCAGCAGGTTACGCTGGATGTAAACACATTTCTGGGGAAGCAGGAAGTGAGAAAGATTTCTCTGAGATTATTGAAATGGCTAAAAAATGTAAAGCACCAACAGAAATCGAAACGGGTGAAATCATTGGTGGATTTGCTCATGAACAAGTATTTGCCCTTGCAGATACAGTTGTTGATGCCATTAAAACAGGTGCCATTAAGAAATTTGTTGTAATGGCAGGATGCGATGGTAGAGCGACAAAACGTAACTACTATACAGATTTTGCGAAAGCCCTTCCAAAAGATACAGTCATTCTTACAGCAGGATGTGCGAAATATAAATACAACAAATTAGATCTTGGTGATATTGGTGGTATTCCAAGAGTATTAGATGCAGGTCAATGTAATGATTCTTATTCACTTGCCCTCATTGCTCTTAAATTAAAAGAAGTATTTGAACTGGCAGATATTAATGAATTACCAATCGTATACAACATTGCTTGGTATGAACAAAAAGCAGTCATTGTGTTACTTTCATTATTATATCTTGGCGTGAAAGAAATTCACTTAGGACCAACACTTCCAGCCTTTCTTTCACCAAATGTCGCTAAAGTGTTAGTTGATAACTTTGGTATTGGCGGCATTTCTACAGTAGAAGAAGATATGAAAATGTTCTTTGGTGAAGCAATTGAAACTGTAGAAAAAGCAGAAGGAAAAATCACTAAAAACATGATTATTGGTGATATTTTAAAACAAAATCCAGAAAATGCACGTGTATTAATGGAAGCAGGTATGCACTGTCTTGGATGTCCATCATCACAAATGGAAAGTTTAGAAGAGGCTTGCGCCGTACATGGTTTAGATGTTGAAATGATTTTAGCAAATTTAAATAAATAATAAACAATTTATGCAAGATAATAACTTTGAGAAAAGCTGAAGTGGATTTTTCTCAAAGTTATTTTTATTTTAAGGGAATAGTAAATGATGGCTAAGGCTTAGAAAAGCTTATAGTTATGAGTGCTATTTATTGAAAAAATAGGGCTTTCGTGATACTATTCTAAAAAGAATATTGCAAATAATACTTAGTGTAGGTGATTTATATGCCAAAGGAAATAAAGAAATTGCAAGATTTTTGCGATATGGAAAAGCTGTATAGTATGCTAGATAATTGGTCAAAGAGCACAGGAATGTTTGTTACATTATATGATGAAAAAGGTAAAGTCCTATTACCTTGTTATAGTATGTCTAAATATTGTGAATCGATTCAAGAGACAAAAGAAGGGCTGAAAGCATGTCAAGCCTATATAGAGAATGCAGATGGCATGTTTTTGTGTCATGCAGGATTTTGCGATTTTTTAATTATACTTAGGTTACCGGATGGAATACAATTAGGCAAGGTCATTGCAGGTCAAGTACTTTCCGATAAACAAAAAGTAGATGTACTTTATAGTAGGGCACAAAAATTGGGTGTACCAGAATGGAAGATTAATGAGGATATTTCAAATATAAAAAGAAGAACATATGATGAGATTGAAGGTGCCTATACTTTATTAGATGACATGCTTGCTTTTTTTATTGAGAAAAGTTATTCCATATGGATGGAAAAGAAAGAAAATCAAAAACAAAAACTTAAACAGATGCAGACTATTCGAGCATTTGGGAATATTTATTTTGCGGCTTGGAGTATAGATCTATTACATAATCATGTAGAAGCAATCAAAGAACCAGAATTTGCTAAATCAATAGAAGATATTTCAGATGGAACAATTGAATCGGTACTAGAAGTGCTATTTAATAGACAGAGTGCTGAGACCAAAGGCATATTAGAGAATGTATTAATTATCCCAAACATTATTGCTAGTTTAGAAAAGGATAATAAAGTTGAGGTTGAGTATTGTGATAAAGAGGTGGGATGGTGCCGCCTTACAATTATTCCCGTTGAAAAGGATAGAATAGGAAAACTAGCAAGGTTATTGCTTGGAATACAGAGTATTGATGCTCAAAAGAAGAAAGAGCAAAAAACGAATATCAAGTTACGTGAAATGAAAGAAGCAGCAGCAAAATATAATGCCTTTCATGAAGCGATTACCCAAAAGAACATTTGTGAATATTATGTTGATTTAAGGGATAATAAGTTTCATTCCTTTAAAGTGCATGATTCAATGCTTAAAGTGTTTGAGTCGAGTAGAGATTGGGATGAGCTTGTAAGAGGTTACTTAGAACATTGTGTGTATCCAGAATATAAAGAAGAGGTTGCCAAAATTTATAATAGAGAGTACGTTATAAAAAAACTTAATAAAGATAAAAGAAAACTAAGTGTAGATAGTAAAATTATATTAGATGGAAGGCCAAAATGGGTGAGAAATACTGTGACACTTAGTTCAGTAGATGGTGAAACCCCAACCCATGTTGTTGTGCTGGTAAGAGATATAACAAAACAAAAGGAAGAGGAAGAATTAAAATCACGTTATACTAAGATTATGGCTGCATTAAGTGTAGATTATGATTCTGTATTTTATATTAACTTGGATGAGAATAGTTTAAGTATTATACAATCTTCTTCACACATTTTAGAAATTGGATTAGAGCGCAGTTTACCTTCTTATGATAAAGCGATACAGAAGTATATTAAAGAATTAGTAGTAGAGGAAGATGCTGTAGAGTTATTAAAGGTAGTTAATCGCAAAGCAATGATTTCACGTTTGAAAAGCGAAAAAGATTTTTCATATCGTTATCGATTAAGACCTAATTCTAAAAATGAAGAGTTTTTCGAACTACACTGCGTAAATGTGAGTGAAAAATCAGGAGAGCATGTGATGGTTACAGGCTCACGCTGTATTGATGCAATGATTGAGGAAGAAAAGAAATATAGAGAAGGATTAGAAAAAGCAAATGCCAGAGCACAAATACAGCTTGAAACAGTTGCCAATGCGATACCGGGTGGATTTAAAATTTGTAATGACGACGAGCTATTTACTTTTAACTATGTTTCACCTCAACTTGCACAAATGTTTGGTTATACTCTAGAAGAACTTTATGAGGTATCACATGGAAATATTATAGATTGGGCTAAACCCGAAGATCGCATGCAATGTTTTGCTGATATTCAAAATGGTTATATGAGGGGTGACACCTATGCTACTAAATATCGTTTGAAGGCAAAAGATGGAAGCTGGAGATGGGTATCAGATCATGGCAAAAAGGTCATTCAAAATGATGGGAGTATTAAGCATTATTCATTTTTAATTGATATTGATGAAACTGAGAAGCAGGCTGAAATGATAAAAAGCACGAATGCTATATTGAATAGAGAACGGGGACAATATAGAGAAGCTATTTTGCATGAATGTATGTATACTTTCACATTTGATTTGACACAAGGTTATGTGGAAAAAGAATATTTACTAAATAATGGTGAAAGTCCCATTCAATTAATGGGCTTAAAGGTTCCTGTTCTATTTGATGATTGGATTAAAGAATTTAGAAAAATGGTTGATCTAAAAGTCTTAGATGGCAAAGAAATGAATAAACTTTGCGCTAGACATTTACTAGATAGTTATGCAAATGGCAAAAAATTTTATGAGATTGAATACTATGATACAAGGTTAAAAAATTATCAAAGAATGACGATTTTAATGACAACTGATGAGGAAAGTGGACATGTAGTGGCTTGTGTAATAGGACATGACATTACAAAGCAAAAAGTTCAAGTTGAAGCTGCTAAAAAAGCTTTGGCTGCAAAAAATCTAGAACTGCAAACTGCATTGACACAGGCAGAAGAAGCTAATAATGCAAAATCAGAATTCCTTTCTAGAATGTCTCATGACATACGGACGCCTATGAATGGCATTTTAGGAATGAGTAAAATCGCTCAAGATAGTATAGGGAATAAAGAAAAGGTATTAATGGCGTTAAAAAAAATAGACAGAGCAGGAAAACAGTTAGGAATGTTGATTAACGACGTTTTAGATATGAGCAAACTTGAAAGTGGTAAAATGGAGCTTTCTTATGAAGCATTTGACCTAAATGATTTGCTTTCAAACATGAAAGATACAATTGAATCTATCATCAGAGAAAAACAAATTAAGTTAATGGGAAGTCATTATAATAATAGTCATACAAAAGTTATAGGTAGCCCTCTTTATTTGCGTAGAATTATTCAAAATATATTAAGCAATGCTGTAAAGTATAATAAGGTAGGAGGGACATTAGAAATATGGCTAGATGAAGAAAAAATTGATAGCAAGCATTCGATGTTTTGTTTTAAAGTGAAAGATTCTGGAATTGGGATGAGCAAGGAGTATCTCCAACATATGTTTGAACCATTTTCTAGAGAAACTACAGATGCAGGAACGATTTATCAAGGAACAGGTTTAGGAATGGCTATCGTAAAGGAGTTAATTGAATTAATGGGGGGGAACATAGAAGTCGAAAGTGAATTAGGCATTGGAACCACAGCTATTGTAAGAATTCCTTTTGAACTATACTTTGCTGAGATTAAAGTAAGTGAAAGCTCAGAACAAGTAAAAGTAAAATTTGATGGTGCCCATTTTCTAGTAGTTGAAGATAATGAGCTTAATACCGAAATTATTCAATTTATGCTAGAACAATTAGGAGTAGTAGTGACTTTGGCACACAATGGTGAAGAAGCTGTTGAAATTTTTGAAAATACTTCAGATGGAACATTTGATTTAATTTTGATGGATATTATGATGCCAGTGCTAGATGGATTAGAGGCAACTAAAATGATTCGAGCGATGAAAAAATCAGATGCAAAAACGATTCCTATTATCGCAATGACAGCAAATGCTTTTAAAGAAGATGTATTAAAATGCCGCAAAGCAGGTATGAATGATCACATAGCAAAACCGATTGATTTTAAAATAATGATGGATACTTTAGCTAGATATATTTTTTAGCATAAGAATTTCAATAGTGATAAGCAGGATGATACGATCAAAAATAAAATATTAATAGTAAGCAGGAAATGATTTAGTCTATTTGGACAAGTAGGGAGGAAATTGTCTATGAAAAAAATATTAATTGCGGATGATGCGGAAATTAATCGTGAGATACTAAAAGAAATTTTTATAGAGCAATTTGAAATATTAGAAGCAAGTGATGGGGCACAGGCTATAGAACTGATAGAACAAAATATTCATCAATTATCACTAGTATTATTAGATTTGGTAATGCCAGAGAAGAATGGACTGGAAGTTATGGAACATATGACCATAAAAGGGTATATTGAATGGATTCCTGTTATGATGATTACAGGTGAAGCAACGATAGAAAGTGATGTTAAAGCCTATGAATATGGTGCTGCTGATATTATTTATAAACCATTTTCAGCTAAAGTGGTCATGCGTAGAGCATTTAACATTATTGAGTTATATGAAAATAGAAGGAATATTGAGAAACAATTAGCTATTCGAACTAAGCAATTGGTTGAAAGTCAAGCTAAGCTTGAAAGAAACAATGAGTTTTTAGTTAATGCGCTAAGTTCTGTAGTTGAATTTAGAAACTTAGAATCAGGTAAGCATATTAGTCGTGTTAGAAAGATTACGGGTATTATGCTAAAACATTTGGTTGCGTTATATCCCGAGTATAATTACTTAAAAGAAGATATCCAAATGATTGTAAATGCTTCTGCTTTACATGATATAGGTAAAATTGCCATTCCAGATAGCATTTTACTTAAGCCTGGCAGGTTAACAAAAGAAGAATTTGAAGTCATGAAAACACATACAACGCAAGGTTGTGAAATTCTTGAAAAATTTAAACAAGATGAAACCGATTTTTATAAATATGCTTATGACATTTGTCGCTATCATCACGAACGTTATGATGGAAGAGGCTATCCAGATCATTTAGAAGGTGAGGCTATTCCAATCTGGGCACAAGTGGTATCTATTGTTGACGTGTATGACGCCTTAGTAAGTCAAAGAGTGTATAAAGCACCGTATGAAGTCAATAAAGCGATTCGAATGATTCATGATGGAGAATGTGGTGTATTTTCTAATAAGATATTAGAATGCTTTGATTCGGCTAGATTTGAAATTTTAGTTGTTGCAAAATCAAACATTTTATAATAAAGAATATGTATACTTGGCAGTGAGAAATATCCCTATTATGGTTATAATAGGGATATTTCTCGTGAAAGAATGTAGCCATAGCAACAATAAATAAGGTGATTTAATAGTAGAATAGATACTAATAGAAGGAATACATGGATAAAATAAGAAAGTATAAAATCAGCTACACACCAAAATAATCCATGAGTATAAAAAATAAAACGGATACAAGGAGAAACAAAATGAGTGCATTTTTAGGACCTATTCACTATTGGTTATATAGAAAAATTGAATTACAGGAACAGCTCGTTGATCAAGTCATCATACTTGCACAAAATGAAGGGATTAACGATCTTAAACAAACACTTTTATCAAAATATGGTGAGTTTGACAGAAGACCACTTGAAGAAATTATAGATGGCTCAAATATTCACGGATGGCTTCAGGACAAAGTGGCTGGTAGTGAGTATAAGCTAGCGATTGGTGTGACAACCTTAGTTCATAAAGACGTAAAGTTAATGGAAAAATTAAAAGAAATTTTTTCAAGTGTGGGTGAAGAAAAGGGAAGTGCTTTATTACAAGAAGAAGGACTCACACTTGAAAGCATCTACCAAAATATTTTAGATAGTTTATTAGATGGTATGCCATGTGACCATGTCGTAAGCATTGTAAAGACAACAGATGATGAATTAGTATGGAAAACAGTTCATTGTGTACACGCGCCTTATTGGAATGAAATAGGTGGGGATGTTAATCATTACTATGAGTTAAGGGAAGCTTATTTAAATGGTTTTGCAAAAGCATTAGGAGTAAGCTTTGAAGTAGTGGGTGAAAAAACTTACGCAATTAAAAAAGCATAGACATCATAAGCAATGAAGATCAAAAAAGAGGTGTAAGTGATGAATAGTATTGAGATAATGATAAAAGAACATGAACTGATTACTAAGATGTTAAAGGTCATGAGAAGTGCTTGTTATGGACTTTTAAAAGGTGAAGAAATTGATATAGCAGATTTTTATGCTATGGCAGACTTTGTAAGAGATTATGCAGATGGACATCATCATCATAAAGAGGAAAAGTTTTTGTTTAAAACAATGGAAGAAAATTTAGGGGCGTTAGGACAGAAATTAATTCGTAATGGGATGTTAGTAGAACATGATTTAGGACGCCTTTATATGACGGAACTTAGACAAGCACTTGCAAAATATGAATCAGGAGATGATGAAAGCCGTATGGATATCATTGCCAATATGATTTCATATACGCATTTACTTGAAAGACATATCGAAAAAGAAAATAGTGTGGTCTATACTTTTGCCGAAAAGCAATTAGCACCAGAAGTATTACAAGAGGTTCATGAGAAAACAAAGGTTTATGAAGAAGAAGCAAGAAAAAATAAAATTCAAGAACAGTATGAACAATTTGTTTATACGATGGAAACAAAATATACCAACTAAAAAACATTTGCTATCGTGCAACAAAATTGATATAATAAGAGAAATTTATAACGTACTTCATAAGGGAGTAGTCAGCACTTTAGATGTGGTTAATTCAACATCATGAATTTATTTCTGGATTAATCTTAAATGACGAGACTTATATACTGATAAGGTGTATAAGTCTCGTCATTTTTTAATATGACCTATTAAATGATGGTTACTCACTGAATAAAGGGGGAGAAAAAAGTAACGAAAATTTGTGGCTAGATGCTTCTCTATAAGCGTTATAAATGTTAATATCTTTAATAGGCATATCTATAATTTTTATATGGGTTTAGATATGTAAAAAAGAAAAGGAGTGAAAGATGTATGAAATACTTTAATGAGCCTAAAGAAAAAGTATTAGACGAGCTTAAAGTAAATGCAGACCAAGGTCTTTCATCATCAGAAGCAAAAACAAGACAAGAAAAGTATGGGAAGAATGAATTCACACCTGGGGAAGAGGAAACTTTATGGGACAATATTAAAGATGGTTTAACGGAACCCATGATTGTAATTTTGCTTGTTGCTGCTTTAATTAGTGCAATTGTAGGGGAACTAGGTGATGCTATAGGCATCGTAGTAGCGGTTGCGCTGGGTGTAGGAATTGGTATTGTGACTGAAGGTAAGTCAAAGAAAGCGGCTAAGGCACTTTCTAAAATGACAGAAGACATTGAGGTTAAGGTTGTAAGAGATGGAAAGATTACGACAATATTAAAATCTGACATTGTTCCTGGGGATATCGTTCATGTGTCCACGGGTGATATGATCCCAGCAGATGGCCGTGTCCTTGAAAATGTTAACCTTAAAGTAAGAGAAGATATGCTTACTGGTGAAGCTGACGATGTAACGAAAAAAGCAGACATTGTGGTTGAAATGGAAAGTATTCAAAACAATAAGGGTGAAACCATTATTCAAGACCCTGTGCCTGCTAAGCAAAAGAATATGGTTTTTGGTGGAACATTCGTTGCACAAGGAACAGGAAGCTTTTTAGTCACTTCTATTGGTGATGATACAGAAATGGGACGTATTGCTCAAAATCTTAATGAAGATCAAGGGGATACACCACTTCAAATTAAATTGGGTGACTTAGGTGCTACCATATCTAAGATTTCTAGTGCGATTGCAGCCGTTTTATTTATTTTCATGACCGTTAAGATGATTATGCGTGGACAAGTTCATCCAGATACAAGTGGTTTTACGGCTTTTCTTGAATCTGTTGATCCAATTAAAACATCATTTATTGTGTGTATCGCTCTTATTGTAGCCGCTGTACCAGAAGGGTTACCTACAATGATTAATATGACACTTGCTATTACCATGCAAAAAATGGCTAAGATTAATGCCTTGGTTACTAAAAAAGAAGCATGTGAAACGATTGGTTCTATATCTGTCATTTGTTCAGATAAAACAGGAACATTAACCCAAAACCGTATGACTGTTGAAACCGTTTATGTGGATGGAGAATATGTAAATGCCCCACCAAAAGACAATAAAAGCTTATTTGACTTAAACTGTTTATTAAATGGAACAGCAGACATTGAGAAAGACGGCAGTGAATATAAATACTTAGGTAGTGCCACAGAGTGTGCGCTTCTGCTTTATTATAAAGATCGTGACTATAAAGCTGAAAGAAAGAATGCTCATATTCATACACAAGTACCATTTGATTCAAAACTTAAACGTATGACAACTATTATCAAACATAATGGTCAAACAGCAGTCCTGATGAAGGGTGCACCAGAAGTGCTTCTTGAATCTTGCCATTTCATTACAGAAGGCAATCAAACAGTAGAACTTACTGCACAGAAGAAAGAAGCTATCTTAGCTGAAATTCAGAAATTACAAGTTAAAGCAATGCGTGCCCTTGGTTTTGCTTTTAAATATTTATCTGATGAAGAAGCCGCCAAAGCCATAGATGCAGAAGGTACCATTGTAGACGATACATTACTTAGTGAAAACTTAATTTTTAATGCGTTTGTAGGTATTCGCGATCCACTTAGAGAAGACGTTAAAGAGGCTGTGGTAACAGCACGTAAAGCAGGCGTAACGACTAAGATGCTTACAGGAGATAATATTAATACAGCCCGTGCTATTGGAAATGAACTTGGCTTATTAGAAGGCGGTGCAAAAGCTGTAGAGTCTTCTTATATTGATACTTTATCAGATGAAGAGCTAAGAGAAGAAATTAAAAACATCAATATTGTGGCACGTTCTAAACCAGAAACTAAAATGCGTGTCGTTACGGCGCTTCAAGCTAATGGAGAAGTTGTAGGTGTAACAGGTGATGGAATTAATGATGCACCAGCTCTTCATAAAGCAGATGTCGGGATTGCTATGGGTATTACAGGAACAGAAGTTAGTAAAAGTGCAGCAGATATTATTTTAACGGATGACTCTTTCAGCACAATTGTGCGTGGTATTCAATGGGGACGTGGTATCTATGAAAACTTCCAACGTTTCATTCAGTTCCAATTAACGGTAAACGTAGTAGCTTTCTTTATTGCAGTGCTTTCTCAAATCCTTGACCAAGACATGCCATTTACCACCATTCAACTCTTATGGGTAAATATTATCATGGATGGACCTCCAGCCCTTGCATTAGGTCTTGAACCTGTTAGAAAAAGCGTTTTAAAACGTAAACCAGTTAATAGAAATGCATCTATTATTACAAAAAACATGTTTATGACAATTGTAGGTAATGCCCTTGCTATTTCAGGAATTATCTTGATTCAAATGGTATTTAACCCATTAGGGGCAGCACCTGAAGAAGCAGAAACTGTATTATTTGGATTATTTGCATTCCTTGCTTTATTTAATTCCTTTAACTGTCGTGAGATGGGCAGTGCAAGTATTATTCCAAATTTCTTAGCCAATAAGATTGCATTAGAAATTATTGGTGGAACAGCAGTGATGCAATTAGTCTTTACACAAATATTTAATAAGTTCTTTAATACCGTGCCACTGAGTGTAGGCATGTGGATTAAAGTGATTGGACTTGCAGCATGTATTATTGTGATTGATGAAGTTGTTAAATTTGTCCTTCGTCTTGCAAGCAGAAATGCTAATGATGAAGAAGGCGTAAAAGTTAATGCTTAAGTTAAAAAAAGTAGGCGTTCGATAACGAACGCCTACTTTTTTTGAGTGGATTCGTATTTGGGGATTATAAAGCACAAAAAAATGCAAAATTACTTTACAAATAACTTAAAAAGTATCATAATTAGTGGTATGAAATAGAACTACTATGAAGGAGTGACATAGTAGTAAGTGTATTGTTTGAGTTGATACTATAGGAGGAAATCTAGATGAGTAACAAAGTAAGAGTAGGGATTGTTGGATATGGAAATGTTGGCAAGGGGGTAGAGCTTGCTATCAGACAAAATCCAGATATGGAGTTAGTGGCTGTGTTTACCAGACGTGCACCAGAGACAGTACAAATTGCAACACCAAGTGCAAAAGTAGTTCACATGGATGAGATTAAAGCTTATACAGAAGCTATTGATGTCGTGATTCTTTGCGGTGGTTCAGCAACTGATTTACCAGTTCAAGGACCAGAAATGGCAAAATTATTTAATACAATTGATAGTTTTGATACACATGCAAGAATTCCAGAATACCATGCAGCAGTAGAAGCCGCAGCAAAAGCAGCAGGTAAAACAAGTGTCATTTCAGTAGGTTGGGATCCAGGTTTATTCTCAATGATGCGCATGATGACAGGTGCATTCTTACCAATGGGTGAAGATTATACATTCTGGGGCAAAGGCGTAAGCCAAGGACACTCAGATGCGATTAGACGTGTAAATGGCGTTAAAAGAGGCATTCAATATACGATTCCAGTAGATGACGCGATTACAAAAGTTAGAAATGGTGAAAATCCAAGCTTATCTACAAGAGATAAACATACAAGAGAATGTTTCGTAGTGCCTAAAGAAGGGGCTGACCTTGCTCAAATTGAAAATGATATTAAAACCATGCCAAACTACTTTTCAGATTATAACACAACGGTTCATTTTATTACCGAAGAAGAATTTGAAGCAAATCATAATAAGATGCCACATGGTGGATTTGTATTTAGAAGCGGTGTAACAGGGCCTAATGAAGAACACAAACAAATTGTAGAATTCTCATTGAAATTAGATAGCAATCCAGAATTTACAGCACAAGTACTTGCTAGTTATGCACGTGCAGCCGTTCGTATGAACAAAGAAGGAAATACAGGAGCTAAAACAGTATTTGATGTGCCTCTAGCTTATCTTTCTCCTAAGTCATCAGCAGAATTAATTAAAAATTTATTATAAAAAATAGAGCGATAAGCTCTATTTTTTTTATAAATGTTAGTGGGTTTTAAAAATATGAAGAGCAAAGTATAGTGATAATGAAATATAAATCTAAAAATGGTGAAATTTTTTTGTGTTAAGTTTATAATGTAAATAGAACAGTGATTAAATAAACGGATGGAAGGTGAAGTTTATGTTAAAAGATAAAGTAGCAATTGTAACAGGTGGGACTAGAGGAATAGGTTATGCCATCGTTAAAAAATTTTTAGAAAATGGAGCAAAGGTAGTCTTATTAGGCTCAAGACAAGAAACAGTAGATAAAGCACTGGCTTTATTAAAAGAAGAAAATGACTCTTGGGAAGTTAGTGGAGCCTGTCCAAATCTCTTAGATGAAGAGGAAGTTGCAGCTGTAATTGAGAAGGTTAAAGAGAAGTTTGGAAGAGTGGATATTCTGGTAAATAATGCAGGAATTTCAGATAGCACGCCTATTGATCAATATACGTCAACTCAGTTTACAAAGGTTATGAATCTAAATGTTAATGCGATTATGAATGCAATAATGCCTACTGTGAAAATTATGAAAGCACAAGGCGGTGGTGTGATTATTAATACAAGTTCTATGGTAAGTATATCTGGGCAACCAGCTGGAATAGCTTATCCAACTAGCAAGAGTGCTGTAAATGCCCTTACTTGGTCACTAGCAAGAGAGCTTGGGCCAAGCAATATTCGTGTTAATGCAGTCGCACCTGGAATTACAAGGACAGATATGGTGGCAGCACTTCCAGAGAAAATGATAGAACCAATGATTAGTAGAATACCACTTCGAAGAATAGGCGAGCCTGAAGATGTGGCGAATGCATTTTTATTCTTAGCCAGTGATATGGCAAGTTATGTTACAGGAGAAATATTGTCAGTTGATGGGGCAATGAGATCATAAAAAAGTAAATTTTGAAAGTTATATAGTTTACTTTATATAGAATCTTGGTATAATAAAAACAAAAAAATGCTTAGTGAAAGCAGACACTAAGCATTTAATGAGATATTTTTTACGGTTTGGGCTATTGAATAAAGCATCGAATCATAAAATCAATGAAAAGCACAACTACTCTTGGTCGGATGGTGTGCTTTTTTCTTTTGCATAAATATCAAGTTCAAGGCTCTTTAGACTGATTTTAAGTTTAATTTTTGTGAAATAAACACGGTGTATGTAGGTTTCACGAACGACAATAACGATCACTAAACCGATAATCAGCATCACGTAGAGCATCATTCAATACCACCCCCTTTAGCTAAAGAATGATCAATAGCCTAGGAGGGTAAAATATCTAAAACCCCCGCACCATCCTTGCGGTCGTTATTTACTCTTGTAGTATAGCATAATTAAAAAGGTAATAATAGGAATATTAAGTAAATAAAGAAGGAAAAATGGAAATAAATATTAAGGGGTTTTAGAATTTGTATACATATATAGAAGTCAACATTCTTTAGGTAATGCTAAAAGGCTTTCTACACCTTCCACTACCAAAAAATAATATTTTAGCCTATATAACGTTGTGAGTTTTGAATAGGGAGCTTACAAATATTATTATTGCATATAAAAATAGCTTACTCCGTTTGAAATCCTGTTAAAAGCATAAATGGAGTAAGCTGTTAAAACATGAGAATGAATTCAATTAGATTAAATATTATACATTAA
Source organism: uncultured Cellulosilyticum sp. (assembly GCA_934725855.1). Classification (GTDB taxonomy): domain Bacteria; phylum Bacillota; class Clostridia; order Lachnospirales; family Cellulosilyticaceae; genus Cellulosilyticum. The sequence continues at coordinate 95,807 of CAKVCL010000011.1, forward strand.
AACCAAAATAAGTATTTGTATTATTAAATGAAATATCTTGAACCAGTTGTCCAAGTCCCTTCATATCTGCTGGATACTCACCGTTTTCTACCCAAGTGCCTATAAGATTACAAAGAATACGTCTAAAGTATTCATGTCTTGTATAAGATAAGAAGCTTCTTGAATCAGTAAGCATACCCACAAAGTTTCCAAGCAGAGAAAGATTAGCAAGGCTTGTCATTTGATCAATCATACCTTGCTTATTATCATTAAACCACCAAGCAGAACCTTGTTGAATTTTACCAGCAGCTTCAGCATTTTGGAAACATCCTAAAATTGTACCAATAGAAGCATTGTCGTTTGGATTAAGTGAATAGATAATCGTTTTAGGAAGCGCATTTTTTTCTTGAAGTGCATTTAAGAATGCAGAAGTTGCTTCAGCACAATTATACGTATTAATACAATCAAAACCTGTATCAGGACCTAGAGTGGCAAAAGCAGGTTTGTTATTATCACGAAGCGCACCATAATGTAATTGCATAACCCAGTTACGTTTAGCATAGGCTTCACCTAAAAAGATAAGAACAGCAGTTTTGTATTTTTCTATTTCTTCAAAACTTATTTCATTACCAGCTAGTACCTTTTGGAAGATAGTATCTGCTTCTTCAAAGGTAGTAGGACGATAAAGAACATAATCTAGACCATGGTCAGAAACACAGCAGCCTTTTTCAGTAAAGTAATCTAAGCGGACATTGAGTGCCACAAATAAACTATTAAGATCAGAAATTTTAATCTCACTAACTTCTGAGAGATGACGGATATAAGCAGTAAAAGTTTCCTTTTCAATATTAACCGCTTTATCTGGTCTCCACGCAGGAAGAACCTTGACTTTACAACTGCTATCATTTGCAAGTTGCTTATGATAAATAAGTGAGTCAACAGGATCATCAGTTGTACAAATGACTTTCACATTAGAAGCTTCAATGATATCTCTTACATTAAAATGGCCTGATTGAAGTTTTTGATTGCAAAGATTCCAGACTTCTTCTGCGGTATCTCCATTTAAAACCCCTTCATAACCAAAGTATTTTCTAAGTTCAAGATGAGTCCAGTGATAAAGAGGGTTTCCGATAGCCTTAGGTAATGTTTCAGCCCATTTTTGGAATTTTTCTCGATCAGATGCATGACCTGTTATGTATTTCTCTTCTACACCATTAGAGCGCATAGCGCGCCATTTATAATGATCCCCTCCTAGCCAAACTTCAGTAATGTTTTTAAATTGTTTGTTTTGTGCAATTTCAGCGGGGTTAATATGACAGTGGTAATCAATGATAGGCATTCTTGCAGCATATTCATGATATAAGGTTTTTGCAGTTTCGTTTGATAGTAAAAAGTCTTTATCCATAAATTTTTTCATAGCACATACTCCTAACTTAGTAATGGTTGATTGTAGTTGTTATTTGGATAATAAAATAGCTTTTAATATAGTTTTTTAGAAAATTAATAAATTTTATTAATATTTATTATAAAATCTTAAAAAAATAAAGTCAATTACTGAAAATAATTTTGATATTAAATAGGAGATTTATTCCTTTATTAGGTAACAATCAAGTATAATAAATGAAATAAACTTTAGTTTTTTGAAACATACAACAAACGCATCATAAAAAATGTATATTTATGATATAATAAATAAAATACATACATATTAGAAGGCAATGTGTCATAAAGAGGAAAAGAGGATGTAGTATGGGGAAGAAAATGAAATCAATAAGTACGCGATTTGTTTTGATATTTATTGTATCAATTTTATTTGTAACAACTGCTACGACGATTGGCGTTATTAGTCCAATGATGAATATTACGACAACATCAACAAAAAACTATATGTTAGATTTAAGTAAGGCATATACAGAGCAAATTGATTATATGATTCAAACAAGTGGAGAAGAAGTACTTACTACTCAAAACTTAGAACAATTACTTAAAAATGTTGGGATTACGAATGTAGCATCTAGTTATGCTTATTTAGTAGATAAAAATGGAAAGATGCTTTATCATCCAATCGCAGAAAAAATTGGACAAGAAGTAGAGAATAAAGCAATCAAAGAGGTAATAGATCAGCTAGCTCAAGGAGAACAAGTAGAGGGGGGCGTTATAAGCTATTTATTTCGGGGAGAAGAAAAATATGCAAGTTATGATGTGATTAAAGAAAATAATGCAGTATTAGTTGTTTCAGCGGATAAAGGAGAAATTTTAAGGACAACACGTCATATTTTAATTTACACATTGTGTCTTTTTGTTGGCATAGGAGTTATTGTTAGTATAGTGGGCTATTTTGCTGCAAAAAGATTAATTAGACCACTGATTAATTTGACAAAGTATGTTCGAGGACTTGAAAATTTAGATTTTCGTCTAACAGATGACTATCAAAAGATTTGTTTACGTCAAGATGAAATAGGAGTTATTGGACATGCTATCTTGAAAATGATTGAAAGCATTAAGTCATTGAACAGTCAGGTTAATGAAACATCTGAATCAATTCAGAAAGGAACTAATGAATTAGAAAAAATTATTACTCAGGTTATGCACTATTCAACAGATAATTCAGCAAGCACGCAGGAACTGGCTTCAAGTATGCAACAAACGGCTGCAATGACAGAAAACATCCAAGAAGAAATACAGGGAGTTAGTCAAAAGGTACAAAATATTAGTTTAAGGTCAAAAGACAGCAATGAGTTATCTGAGCAGATTAAAATAACAGCAGATGATTTTAAAATGACAAGTAATGAAATGATAGAAAATGTGAAAGAGGTTTATTGTGAAATTAAAGCACAGGTAGATAAGGTGCTATTACATGTGGGAAAAGTAAACCAGATTAATGAGATGGCTAACAGCATAACAGATATTTCAAGGCAAACCAGTCTTCTAGCATTAAATGCTTCAATCGAAGCGGCAAGAGCAGGGGAAGCTGGAAAAGGATTTAGCATAGTAGCCAGTGAAATTGGGCAATTAGCCTCAAAGTCACAAATAGCGACAGGTGAAATTGGTCATATAGCTAATGCAGTAGAAACAGTGGTTCAAGAAATGGAAGAATGTATGAAAAAAACTTTAGATTTTTTTGACCAAGATATTATAAGAGCTTTTCAAGAAATTGATGAAATGATAAAAGGTTATAGTGTAGATGCAGATGAAATTAAAAAAGGAAACGAGCAAATCAACGAAAATATAGACACGTTGTATAAAGAAATTAAACAAATCGTAGAATTTATTAAAGGAATAAGAATAACTGTAGAAGAAAGTACCAAGGCAATTGGGAGCGTTGCAGAAAAGACAGTAGATATAACCAACACGATGAAGCAAACTACAAGTATGGTTGATGAAAACAACCAAAATGTAGAGAAGTTAAGGCGAGAGATGGAAAAAATGATAGTAGAATAAGATGATGTAGAGGTATCAGGGTTCTGGTACCTTTTTTCTATAGATCGGATCAATTTACAAGTTGATGATAAAGTAAATAAGGAAATGTGATAAAGTAAATAAGAGAGTAATAGGGGAGGGATAATAGTAAGCGTCATATCAAGCACGCCTATTCACTCCCTTGATTTTCAAGTATACTGTCTTTAAATATTTTTAGGAGGTA
>CAKVCL010000012.1 GCA_934725855.1 uncultured Cellulosilyticum sp.
TATAACCCTTGAAGAACTTGTAAAAGACAATGAATTTAAAGATTTAGTTCAATAGTTTTCTTGTAAAGTGGTGTATATCAGAAATAAAGGTAGTATTCTAGCTTTGATTCAAAATTAATTCTTATTAAAATGGATATCAAGGCTGAATAAATGAATGCGACTAAAAGTAGCTGTGTAAGACTTAATTCTTCTAGTACACTGCTTTTTGCATCCTCTATTTATTTTTCTCTCTTGCTTTTGATAAGCTGCAACAACTTTACTTGGTTGTTGAGGACACTCTATTTTTCTTTCATTATCCTACTCATAAATACTACACTGTTCTGTTCAGCATCTGTAATTTACTTTTTAAGCAATAAAATATTCTCTATCATTTCTAAATGCCTCTTCACTATGTAAGCATCTTCATTCTTTCTGCTGCTTTTGAATATCCCCATTCACTTGCCATTTGATAGCATATTTTAGCTTTGTCAATTTGCTTTGTCACTTCATACCATACCCCTAAATTGTATGCAGCCACATAGCTTCCAGCGCCTTTAATACTATCATATTGATCTGTCTCACCTATATCTAAGCATCTCAAGTACGCTTCTTCAATCTTTGGCAAGTACTTCATATTTTTTTGAATATCTGAAAGTACAAATTCTCTATAAAAACTAGCACAAACTAAATGAAAATCTGGATATTCATCGTATAATATCTTTTCTTTCTCAATAATCTTTAATGCTTTTCCATATTGCTTTGCCTCAATTAAACAGTAAAGATAATCTACTATGGCACAAGCACGATAACTAAGTTCTTTTTTACATTCTTTATAAAAAATCTCATAATGAGGCATTGCTTCTATATATCTATCAGCTAAATAAAGGGTATGTGCTAATTGATATTGCATATAAGCATCCTTGGGGTTTTCATCACAAACCTCTGCTAATATTTTAAGATTTCTATCTGCCTTATCTTGATACAAATAGCCATCATGTTCAAGAATGATTGGCATTCTAATAAACTGCTTTCCTATTACTTGTTCATGAATTTTGCCTTGATATCGTGCATCTTGGGGTAAAATTCTTGCAATAAAAGTTCTATTATACTGCACCTCACCATTTTTACTGAAAGCATCTATCCGCTCAACAAGTCCAATACTCTGTTGTGAAAGATATTGTTCTAGTAGTTTTCTATTCCCTTCTGCAACATATTCATCTGCATCTAGGACTAAACGCCATTTACCACTTGCTTTATTAAGTGCAAAATTACGTGCCACACTAAAATCTCCCACCCAATCAAAATAAAACAATTTTGCTCCATAAGATGTGGCAATATCAATTGTCTTATCCGTAGATCCTGTATCTACTATAATCATCTCATCCACTAAATCTTTTACACTTTCCAAGCAACGTGCCAATGTCCTTTCCTCATTCTTTACAATCATTACTAGTGATAATTCAATCTGTGACTTCATTCTATTCTCCATATCATATCTCTTGATTTTATATTATCAGATTACTTTTCATCAAAGTATTGTCCACTACTAAAGCTTTGAGCATAAGGATTAACATAGTTATTAGTACCTCTCTTAATCTCACGTACTTTACGTAATTCACCTTTTACTTCTTCCATTTGCCTTTGTAATTCTGCTGTATTCTCGGCATCTAATCGCTTAATTTCCTCTGAAATGCGAATAAATTCCTCATCTTTCTCTTCTGGTTTTTCTTTTTGTAATTGAATGAGTTTTTCAACAAATTCTCTTTTTCTTCTAGACAACATCTCTAGACGTACAATATCTTCATCAGCTAGTGCTTCTTTTTCTCTCTTTGAGAAATCTAAAATATCATATAAAAGTTTCTTCTTCATCTTATCACTCCTTACCTATATATCGTCTCTTCACAATTGCATATTAAAGAAAAAGAGGACTTATCTTATCAAGCCCTCTTCTATCATAACTACATATTAGCAAATAATGAACTGGTACTATTTAAACTTTGCATTGCTTTTTCCATAGCAGTAAACTTCTTATAATAATATGTTTCCATTGTGTCGTACTTACTTTGTGCTTTATCTGCTTCATCTTCAAATTGCTTAATTTGATTCTTTATTAACTTATCATTAAAGAAGCTACCATAAGATCTTTCATCACTAGTAGTACTTGATAACTTAACAAGCTTATCCTCTAAAGAAGTAGCCACCTGTGAAATGAGTTTAGAAACCTTATCTCCATCTGTTGAAAGTAAAGATTTCAATTTATCTTCATTAATTGTAAGTTTACCTCTATCAGACCAGTTAGTAGATGAAATGCCAATCTGAGACAAAAGACCAAAAGCAGTATCTAGGCCGCCATTTTCTGCTTTACTATAATCAGTTGTCATGACACTTCTCATGCCACTATATAATGCTTCTAAATTAGAATCACGGCGTAGTAATGCTCCCTTAATCTTATCATTCCAAATTTCTACTTCCTTTTCACTCATAGCTTCTTTTTCGTCATCTGTTAAAACATCGTACTTAGCTGCCGAATCTGCATAGTATTTAGTGGTAATTTCTTCTAATAACGTATTATAGCTCTCAACAAATTTCTTTACCTTATCATAAGCTTGAGAGGTATCTTGTGTTACAGATACTTTAATAGCTTCTGTTGATTCAGCTTGTACTGTAAAACTTAAGCCATCAATTTCTATGTCATTCGTTTCACTCTCAAATACCAATGAATTATTGTATTCAATAACTGCATTTTTTCCTTCGTAATGACCTTTAAATTTCATAGCAACGTTACTGCCTTCTAAGGTTTCATAATAGCCAATACGCATTTTTTTAAGTGCACTGGCAGCTCCTGTTCCTTCAGCAACATCACTTATTGCAATGCTTCCATCTGCTTGCTCTGTTCCCATTTTTATATCAATTTTTTGATTTTTTCCAATACCTACACTTGATATAGTAAATGCTGATATAGAGTCATTAAAATTAATCTTTATATTACTATCTTGACTCTTCACAGAATTTACAATATCTTCAATAGTTGTGCATTCCTCTAATTTTACTGTAGCATTGCCTATTTTAATAATAGCTTTTCTAGCATCTGCATCTCCGCTAAAAATGTCATCTAATTTTGACTTTGAGGTAACCTTACTAGTATTACCGTTTGAATCAGTATATGAATCCATTGATAATGTATACACACTTGCCTTATCAGCTACTTGTGCTACTAAAATAGAATAATTTTCATCTCCTGTATAATCTGCATGTTTAACACTAAGAATGCCTTCTTTTGATGTTGTTGTTTTAGCCGTGCATAAATTAGAAGCTTCCTTTAGTTCCTCCATTGAATTTTTAAAGCTCTTAAGCTTTTTATTTAAATCCGTATAAATTTCTTGTTTCCATTCTGCTTTTTGTTTATTTGCTTTTTGTTTATCTATTTTTGACTGATAAGATGTCAATAACGCCTCTACAACTGATTGAGTATCTAAACCAGAAGATAAACCTGTAAATCGAATTGCACTTCCCATTTTTATCCACTCTCCTTTTTATTGATTTGCTAACAGCTTTAAATTCTAGTCAAATAATTTAGTCATCATTTCTTACCTATCTTTTTTCATCAACAAATACGCCTGCTAGGTCACACATTTTAGCCACCATATCTAGTATCTTTTCAGAAGGAATTTCTTTAATAATTTCTTTTGTTGATTTATCAACAATCTTAATCATAATCTGATTTGTTTTTTCATGTACAGAAAACTGACATTCTGTTGTTCCAACCTCAATATGATTTGTTTTCTCTATCGCATCAATAAATGCCTCTGCAACTTCTTTTTTGCCAGATTCACCTTCACTAAATTTCTGTTGCTGTTGTGCTTCACTTGTTACTGCACTAACTGGTTGAGGTTGCCTAATCTCTACTGGTTGTGCTTGTTGTAAACCAATATCACTATTTATTTCCATCATAATCCCTCCCAAACCTCTTCTTTACATATATATCGAAATAAAATAAAAATAAATGATATCTATTTGAAAATTTAATAAAATAACAAAGTATATCCCTATCAATTTCTAAATATTAGTCTTTTGGCCTACCGCTTTTTTGCAATTTTCATTGCTTCTTGCCATGCATCTCTGTAAATTCTAATCAGATTACATGCTTCTTCAACTTTAGCTTTATCTTTTTTCATGTTTGCTTCTGTTAATATCCAATAGATATACTCATACAGTTTATCCATTTCTTGTGCAATGGGATATTTTTTATTTAATGTTACTCTCAGTTCCATTATAATATTTTCAACTTTAACAATATTCTCATGAGCTCTTGGTACATTTTTATTTTCAATTGCTTCTATTGCAATATTACAGAATTTGATAGCACCATTATAAAGCATTAATGTTAATTCCTCTTTGGATGCTGTATTAACACTGTTATTTTGATATTGTTGATATGGATTTAATACCATATTTAGTCCTCCTATTTTTCACCATATGTATTATTTTAGTCTATTAATTAACTTGCTTTTTTGCTTCATCGCAAGCTCTTTCATAAAAATACTGAAATAATCCTTCATTACCACACTTCTTACTTACTTTAAGCAAAATAATCTGATGCAGTGTATTATTTAAATCATATAAACGCTCTAGAAAACCTCCAATTGCTTGTGGCATTTCTTTTTCTTGTATAATCACCAATAGGTAATATAGTATATTAACCCTTTCTGGATTTATATGTAATACCTTCACCATTACTTGTACTGCATCTTGATATTGCTTTAGTTCATAATAACAATAGGCTTGAAAGACCAACACATCTTCAATATGACCCGTCGCATAACTAGCAATGCGATCATTATAAGCTTCAACCTTTTCTAAGCACCTTTTTAACTTTAATATACATTCGCTATAATTCTTACATTTATATAGATATAAGCCATAGTAGTAATCAAAATCTGGATAAGTAGTATTATATGCTATTGCATCTTCATAACATTTCGTTATCTTTTCATAAGGTACCATTGCCACCATGCAAGCCTGAATCATATAAGTATATGTCAATTCTTTTCCACCCCAAATACCAGTTAATTTAGCCTTTAGGATTTCCTCTCCATATTGGATTACCTTATGTGAATCATTTTGAGAAAGATAATTCTGCATTAAATAAAACTTTGCATCAACATTATTAGGATTCTTTTTCAATTCCGCTAATAACATTTTTTCATTTCTTTTCTCTTTTTCTTTGATGTCCTGTACCTTATATCCATCATGTAAAAGCTTCAGCTTATCTGAGGCATCCCATAATCTTAATGATCCATCATCACCTTTTAATGCCTCGTGGATGTCATATACATAGTAAATCTTCTCATCTTTTCTAAATGCTTTAATGTATTTCTGAGTGGCTGTTAATCCATTATCATCATAATTAATAATATCCATTAACACACAATCTTTGCTATTCATTGCTGCTTCTTCTATACATCCTCTAATCAAAGGTATACTCTTATTGGTAAAGTATTCATCAGCATCAATAAAAATAATCCAACCCTTATCCACTTTATTAATGGCATAATTCCTTGCTTTAGAGAAACTATTCTCCCAAGCTATCTCAAAAACCGTTGCTCCTGCACTTTTGGCTAGCTCCACTGTTCTATCTGTTGATCCTGTATCAACAACAATGATTTCATCTACCGCTGTTTTAGTACTTTGAATACATCGTAAAATTTTCTTTTCTTCATTTTTACAGATTACACACAATGTAATTTTCACTTTTATCCTCAACCTTTTATTTTTATATCGTCATATTTTTAAATTTTCCTTATATCATAATACTTTTAATACACAAAATAAAAGAACTCCTTGCCTATGATAAGGAGTTCTTTTATTTTGTGTACTAATCCACTATCTTAATAAAGAAAGTACATTTTGTTGTAATTGATTTGCTTGTGAAAGCATAGCTTGTGAAGCTTGTGTAATAATGTTTTTAGAAGAGAATTTAGCCATTTCAGAAGCCATATCTGTATCACGGATACGAGATTCAGAAGATGTTAAGTTCTCTACTGTTGTTCCTAAGTTATTGCTTGTATGTTCAAGACGATTTTGAAGAGCACCAAAGTCAGATCTAACTTTGTTAGCATTATCAATTAAGCTTTCAACTTTACTTAATTGAGTACCAGCATACTTACCGTCAGTACCAACAGAAGCTGATAACTTAGTAGTACCTAAATTCTTCAAATTATTAATTGCAGTTGAATCTGCACTAATATCCATAGTTCTTGAATCTTCATCACCAATTTGAATTGTAACAGTTTTACCCATTGTAATACCATTGAATTTAGTATTTTCAACGATATTGTTGATTTCAGCTGAAAGTTTTCCTAATTCATCACTGATGTTACTAACTTGAGTTGAATTATAAGTACCATTTTTAGCTTCTGTGATAAGTTCTTTAGCACGTGTAAGCATATCTGATACTTCATTTAATGCACCCTCCATTGTTTGGATATAAGAAATACCATCTTGTGCATTTCTTTGTGCTTGTGTTAAACCTTTGATTTGGCCTCTCATTTTTTCAGAAATAGCAAGACCTGCTGCATCATCAGCTGCACGGTTAATTCTAAGACCTGAAGAAAGTTTCTCCATTGATTTACCTGTAGCTGTTGTGTTTAAAGCTGAATTTCTGTGTGCATTTAATGCATTAATATTGTGATTAATTACCATAATAAATCCCTCCCTGAATATATGTGGCATCCATGCCTTATTTTAATTTTTAGATGTAAGTTATATGGCCATTAAACTTATCTTTTACAATATATATATCGAATCATTTTCTAAATACTTTATAGTCTAATTTAATATTTTTTCTTTTTTATCTTTATAATGAACTTATTGTTTATGTCATAATAATACGTTATATCTTTATCTATTTTTTAATAACCCCTTAATCTTATTCAATACTTCTGCTGAACCTTCTGCTGCCTTATGATTACTTTCTAATACCTGCAAATAAATTTCTTCTCTATAAATACTAATTTCTTTAGGGGCATTAATGCCTAATTTAACCTTATCTCCTGAAATTTCTATGATCTTGATTTCTATACAATCATCAATAACAATTGCTTCTCCTTTTTTTCGCGTCAAAGCTAGCATATTAACATCCCCCCTCATTCATCAAATCTATAATCTTATGCCTTGTTGTATATTTTGTATTCTCTAGTATAATTTGCATACCTTGCCTTTTTTCATTCTGTATAAGAACAGGTGCCACTAAATTTACGGTGGCTTTTTCAACTGTATCTAATATGGTTGCTATGACATAAATGCTAAACTCTTTATCTTCCCCTCCTCCTAAAGCTTCTATGTATTGTTCCTTTATATTGATGGTATAATCTTTCTTTAGTAAATATGGATTAATCATGATAAAGCTAATGTTACCTTCTTGTATACTTTGTAAATAGCAAAAAGCACTTTCTGTATCTTCAATCAGAACATATTCTTTTAAATCCCTAAAACCAGGAATACCTTCTTCAAAATAAATAATTTGATTTTCATTAACTTCAATTTTCCCAAAGTTTTTTGTCATTATATTCATATTGTCGTCTCCTTACATTTTACTTTGTTGATGTGCTTAACATTTTATTTTATATCGTCATTCTGTACTTTAACAGTTAATTTCCTTTTTATTTTATTAAACAACAATCTATGTTAATAAACAAAAATAAGGTGTCCTACAACTAATAAACTTAGTTATAGGACACCTTATTTTATTTACTATTCACCAGCTTTAAGTGGGTTTACTTTGATACCAGGACCCATTGTTGTTGAAACAGAGATGCTACGAAGGTATTGACCTTTAGCAGCAGCTGGTTTTGCTTTTATAATTGCACTCATTAACGTGTGGAAGTTGTCTTGTAATTTTTCAGCTCCGAAAGAAACTTTTCCGATTGGAACGTGAATAATGTTTGTTTTATCAAGACGGTATTCGATTTTACCAGCTTTGATATCGTTGATTGCTTTTGTTACATCCATAGTAACTGTACCAGCTTTAGGGTTTGGCATTAAACCTTTTGGTCCAAGTACACGACCAAGTCTACCAACTACACCCATCATATCTGGAGTAGCAACTACAACGTCGAATTCAAACCAACCTTCACCTTGGATTTTTGGAATTAATTCTTCGCCACCTACATAGTCAGCGCCTGCTGCTTTAGCTTCATCAGCTTTAACACCTTTAGCGAATACTAATACTCTTTGAGTTTTACCTGTACCGTGTGGTAATACGATTGCACCACGAACTTGTTGATCTGCGTGACGACTATCTACACCTAATTTAACGTGTGCTTCAACTGTTTCATCAAATTTAGCAGTTGATGTTTTTGTTACTAATTCAAATAATTCTGCTGGATCATAAACCTTTGTACGGTCTACAAGTTTAGCAGCTTCAATATATTTTTTTCCTCTTTTCATCACTGTACCTCCTTGTGGTATTATCGGGGTCTATGCCCTCCCACGTAATAATGTTTACGCGCCTAATTTAAATTTAATATAAAATTTTATTCTTCTACTGTGATACCCATTGAACGAGCTGTACCAGCGATCATGCTGATAGCTGCTTCAAGGCTACCTGCGTTTAAGTCAGGCATTTTCATTTCAGCAATTTTAGTAATTTCTTCTTTAGAAATTGTAGCTACTTTTTGTTTTACTGAGTTAGCTGAACCTGATTCAATTTTACATGCTTTCTTTAAAAGAACTGCTGCTGGTGGAGTTTTTGTAATGAAAGAGAAAGATCTGTCTTGATATACAGTAATAACTACTGGAATAATAAGACCAGCATCTTTAGCTGTTCTTTCATTGAACTCTTTTGTAAATTGAACGATGTTTACACCGTGTTGACCAAGAGCTGGACCAACTGGTGGTGCTGGAGTTGCCTTACCAGCTGCAATTTGTAATTTAATCATACCTGTAACTTTTTTTGCCATTACCGTTACCTCCTAAAAAATGTGGTGTTCGCGGGGAATTCCCTCCCACTCGCGCGCTTTTGTAATTTAATGATTACTCATATATTGAAGTCTACATCAAATTAGGTGTAGCTTTCTACTGGAAAAATAACACTATGCGCGTCTATCCTTGAAATAAGGATTATTCAAAGATTTCAACTTGATTCATAGCTATTTCCACAGGGAACTCTCTACCAAATCCTGTAACAGATACGACGATCGTACCCTTAGATTGGTGAATCTCTTTAACAATACCTTCTGATCCTTCAAAAGCACCAGCAAGTAATGTGACAGCATCCCCAATATTTAGTTTTGGAGCTGGTCCTAAAAGATCAAATCCCATATTCTTGATTTCTTCTGGTGATAATGATACGGGTTTAGAGTCTGGCCCAACGAATCCTGTAACTCCACGTGTGTTACGCACAACATACCATGTATCATCAGTCATTACCATTTTAATTAATACATAACCAGGGAATGTTTTACGTTGAACAGTCTTTTTCACACCGTTCTTCTCTTCTACTTCTTGTTGTAAGGGAACTTCAACAGCATGTATGAGTTCTTCCATGTTACGGTTCTTGATTGCTTTTTCAATATTTGCTTTTACTTTGTTTTCATATCCTGAAAAAGTATGAACTACATACCATTTTGCCTTTTCCATGTGTTGTTCCTCCATTAAAATAATCCTTGTACTAATTTTTCAATAATTTCGATACCACCATTTACTAAGAAGTCCATGATGTAGATTATGATTCCAACAATAATAGAAAATCCTAAAACATTTAATGTTAATCTTGTAAGTTCCTCTTTGTTAGGCCATACGACTCTTTTGCATTCAGCAACGAAGTCTTTAAAAAACTCTACCATAATTCACGTTCCTCCCTGGCAGATTAGGCACACAGCCTATTTTTTAGTTTCTTTGTGTACTGTGTGTGTTTTACAGAATCTGCAATATTTTTTTGTTTCCATACGATCAGGATGTGCTTTTTTATCCTTAGTCATGTTGTAGTTTCTGCGCTTGCAATCTTCACAAGCTAAAGTAATTTGTACTCTCACGTTTTGACACCTCCACTTGAGTTAAATCTCTTTTAAAAATCGCCATAAAAAAAAGACCTATTTAGGTACAAGTTAAATATAGCACACTCTAGATAGGTCGTCAAGAAAATTAAATCAAACTTTTTTGTAAAATTTAGCATTTTATTTGTTGTTTTTTATAAGCAGCTACTGCATCGTTTGGATTTTTTAATATGGTCATGGGTTCTAATTTGACTGAACTTTTGTCCATCATGATTCTCATATTATTTTGTTCCATCTCTTGTATACTTTGTTTCTTATCTAATATTCTTTGAACTTTCGCTTTAAGTTTAGATATATCTTCTTCATTACGAATTTGTTCTCGCTTGTTTTTATATTCACTATCAAATTGAAGCTCTACTTTTTCTAGTTCATTGATTATTTCTTCCTTATAATCTACCATAGCTTCAAGCAAACTCATTTTTTCTTCTTTCTCAGTGTTTGGTTGTACTAAAACTGTAGTTTGATTAGATGTAATGGTACTAATTTGTTCTAATAACTCATCTATTTTCTCAAGATACTCAAATAACTTGTTCATTTATCCTCCTGTAAGTTCAATGTTATCATTTATTCAAAAAGAGGCTGTCGCAGGAAGCATTTTGAGCTTATATTTATACAATTATCAAAGCAATTAAACTTAACTTTGCCAAAGAAGTTGTATACTTTATAAGGTATATGCTTTTATTGCGACAGCCTCTTAAATATTATGAATTTAAAAGCTGCAATACTTGTTGTGGACGCTGATTAGCTTGTGCAAGCATAGAAATTCCTGCTTGTGCAATGATATTGTTATTGGTATAGTTGGTCATTTCTTCTGCCATATCTGCATCTTGTATTCTAGATAAAGAGGATGTCATGTTTTCTTCACTGACACCTAGATTATTAGAAATATGCTCTAACCTATTTTGTACAGCTCCTAATTTGCCACGAATAGCAGAGGTCTTTTGTATTGCATTTTCTATTTGTTCACATATATTCGTAGGCAAATGATCTACATCTGAATTTCGAAAATCCTTAACACAATCTGTAATATTCTTAATGTTAAGTTCATCAGTTTTAAGTGTCACACTCTGATCAGCATTTGCACCTATTTGAAAAACCACATCTGAAGCACCATTTAACAAAGACATTTTATTATATTCTGTGCCCTGTCCAATTTCTTGTATCTGATCAATTAATGAATTTATCTCTTCTTTGGCATTTTTTTTGTCTTGTTCATTGTATGTACCATTTTGGATTTGCACGCCTAACTCTTTGATACGGCTTAACATATCATGTACTTCATTTAATGCCCCCTCAGTTGCTTGTACCATTTCGATACCGTTCATAACATTTTGACTAGCTTGTTTTAATCCTTGCACTTGTGCATTCAGCTTATTTGCAATTGCTATGCCTGCTGGAGCATCTTTTGCCGAGTTAATCTTTAATCCTGATGATAATCGTTGCATGGCTGTACTTGCCTTATCATTAACTTTACTTAGATTGCCTACCATCATTTTTGCAACAACATTGGTGTTAATTTTCATAATTTACTTCCTCCCTTACACTTTCTTTACTTGATTGCCTTTATAAATAATCTGCTAATGTGTTTTTTATAATCTTTGAAGTGGCTTGAAGTGCTGATTGGTATGTTGCATATTGTGTATTAAAATTTGTATAAACTTCTTCAATATCTACGCTTTCAGTTTGGGATAATAAATTCGTATAAGATACATTTTGATCTGAAAGTCTTAACTTTGTATAGTCTAAACGATCCATTTTGCTTCCTAAATCAGCAGTCTTTTCTGCAATATCACTCATAATATCGTCTATTTGTTTAAGTGCTTCATTAAATTTATCATGCAATTCACTTTCTGTTAAATTGTCATAGTCTAAGGTTATTAGCCCTTCCATACAAGTTTTCATATTATTCATTGTAACATCCATACCTTTAGTATTAACTGTAATGGTACTATTGACCCCTATCTCATAATCAATATCTTGTCCACTTATTTTCCCATCTACCTCTGGATTTACACCCCCATCTTTCATTAATGGTTTATCTGTTTTATAGCCTGAAAAAACATAACGTCCCGCATAGGTAACATTAGCTTCACCTTGCAGTTGTTCCCATAACCCTTCAACTTGCGTTTTTACTTTTTCTTTATCCTCATTTTTTAATGTTCCATCTGCACCTTTTAAACATTCTGTTCTTATAGTCGTCAAAATATCATTCATATTTTTTAGTGCGCCCTCTGTAGTTTCCATCCAAGATAAAGCTTCTTTAGTATTACTTTGATACTGCACATTTTCTAATACAGATGTTGTCAATTTTAAAGCACGCCCTGCTATAATAGGATCATCTGATACTGTTTGAATCTTTTTCCCTGTTGTCATTTGTGCATAAGTCTTATTCAGTTGATTCATATTATTATACAATCCACTTAAGGTCGTATTTATAATCATTCCATTAGTTACACGCATCTTTTTCCCCTCCTAGAAATTGCCTAGTTTAAATATCGTTGTATTATAAATTTCATCTATTGTTGTCATCATCTTTGCTGATGCTTGATAAGCCTGTTGATATTTAATAAGATATGTAAATTCTTCTGATATATCTACTTGTGATACAGACATTCTTTGATTCGTTAGATTATTGACTACTGATTTTTGAGTGTTCTGGTACATTCCTGCTTCTTTTGCATTAATACCAAGTTCAGAGAATATCGCAACCATATAGTCCTTTGGATCTCCTTCTCTAAACATATCTTTATTGTCCTTTTGAGCTAGAATATTTAATATGAAACTTGTATCAGACGGATTGACTTCTTTGCCATTACTATCATATTCATATACTGTTCTCATTTTGGTCGGATCATCATACAGTTCCTTTGAAATAGAAAAATTAGCTGCTGTTATATCACTATAGTCTGTTAGCTCATCAGCTGATTTAGGCACTCCTGTTTTATTTCCTGTTGTGCAAGTAAATAAAGCGTATTTCGTAGAATAAGAACAATCTTTTTCTTCTATGTTAGTTGCAATCACACTTTTACTTGCATCATAAAAGCTTATTTTTCCATTACTGTCTCTTTGCATATAAGCAGCATTATTTATTGAACAGTTCTTTATCTCAATATAGCCATCCTTTGTTCGACTATATTCTTCATTCATTGTCTTGGCAAATTGCTGTACATAGCCATCTATACGCTTAATATAATAGGGTATTCCACAATAACTATCGCTTGTACCTGTTCCACATCCATCGCGCAAATCAATAATAGCCTTTAATTCACCAGACATATTGACATCATACATATCAAATGATAATCCGTTACTCCACTTAATATCATATAGTCCTTCGACATCACTTTCATATAATTTTTTATCTCTTACTGTAAGCTCTAAAGTATTACCATTAACATGATCTACAAGAACTTGCCCTGCAGCTTTTACACGCATCTTAGAAATTGTATTTCCTTTTAACTCATACTCCGTTTCTTCAACTTCTATATTAATAAGTTGTGACAGTCTATCTAAGCAATTATCCCTTTCGTCTCTAAAACTGCTAGCTTCATCTCCATAGATTTCTGCATTCATAATTTGCTCATTTAAACTTGCTAACCTAGTAGATAAGGAATTAATTTCATTGACTGTACTTTTTAAATCAAAATTTAAATTTTCTTGGTAGTTGCTTAGTGTTCCTGATATATTATTATAGTATTTTGCAAAGGTCTCCATTTGCTTTTGAACAACTACTTTGTTTTCTTTTGATGAAGGATTCGTACCCACATTACTAATTGAGTTAAATAATTCATTAAATACTGCCGTAAAACCTTTCTCACTGGGTTCACCAAAGGCACTCTCTATCATAGAATTTTGTGTCACCTTAATATTATATTCACCTAATCTCGGATTCTGAGACCATAGTTTTTGATCAATATAAGAATCTCTTACTCTATTAAGTCCTGTAATATCTACACCTGTTCCTGTCATTCCAACACCTATGCCACTTAACGGTCTCGATGCCTTTTGCTTTACCTCTTGTCTAGAATATCCCGTTGTATTAGCATTAGTAATGTTGTTAGAGGTAACCTGTAAACCACGCTGTGAAGCAAAAAGACCTGTTAGCGCTATATTAAATTCAAAAAATGCCATTTTCTTACCTCCCTTTATTATTACATTCTATTAATAATGGTATCTAGCATACCATCTAACATGGTAATCATTCTAGATGAAGCATTATAAGCATACTGATACTTCAACATATAGGTAAATTCTTCATCCATGGATACGCCTCCCATAGATGCTCGTTCATTTTCAATGTTATCTACACTCTTACTTTTTTCAGATGCTTTATCCATATAAACCTTGCCATCAGCACCAAAATCAGTTACTACTTCTGTAAAGAAAGTATTAAGATTAACAGTCTTTCGAGATGGTGACGTCACTTCATTGCCTTCAAACCACGACCTATTGCTTTTCCATTCACTTAAAAAGTCTTTTATAATAGAATTATCACTTTTACAATCATCATTAAGTGATGAATTATCTAATGCCTTTGTAATGGTTCCTAAATAATTATGTCCACCATTTGTTAATAAAAGTGGATTAACTTGAATATTTCCTGGTCCCATCACTTTAGCTTGAAAAGCCTCATATGTTGTTTTTGCCTGATTGAGTTCTTGCTTCGCATTCTCTAATGCTGTTTGTGCCGCATTAACAGCATTGGTTGCATTAGTTATATCTGTAGGATTATTAGATGCTTTTGCAGCTGCTAAATTAGCTTGCTTTTCTTCTAAGCTAACTCTTACTCTATCTACATCTGCTTTTTTAGTACTAACATCCTTCCACTTACTATCTAATTCTGTTTTTTTAGCATCACTTATTTTAATAGGCACAAACACTTGCACGCCATCTTTTCCTAATTGGGTCCCTACACCCATTCCTGTAAAAGATTCATTAACTATACTCACTAATTTATTTGAAAATTCATTAAGCATTTTTTGTAATTTAGGAATTGTGTAGGCATTACCGTAAACATCCACGCTAAAATTATCATTTAGAGCTACTTCATTCCAACTTGTTTCACTATTGACAACATTCTCACCTCTAACAATCAATAATGCTTTTAGTTTACCTGAATCATTCTGATTGGCAGCTGAAGAAATTTCTTTTAAATCAACTATTTTATCTTTTGTATCTGACCAAATAGGCATACTAAAAGGGCTTCCTTTTATATCTTCCATCTCTATATTAATTGGAAACTCCCCATTCACAACCTGATGGCCTTCAAATTTAACTTTTATTTGTCCGTTTGCTTCTTCATAATAACTAATTTGACCATATTCAGATAACTCATCTAATAATAAATTTCTTTGGTCTCTATAATCATTAGCATTATCTCCATTTACTTCAGAAATAGAAATCTTATCATTTAGGATTCTGATTTCTGCTGTAATTTCATTAATGCGCTTAACTGAGGTTTCTATATCTGAATTAATATGATACTGATAATCCGTAAGCGAATTACTCACATCATTAATCTTTTCCATAAGCACTTTGGCTGAACTAATAAAGCTCATCCTCTCTTCAACTTCACCAGCTGATGTGCTTAATTTTTGTGCTTGTGACCAAAAATCATTCATAAAGTCACTAATCGTATCTCCATAAGGTTCATCAAATATTGACTCAACATCCTGAGTCACTGTATTTAATGTTTGATAATATGATAAAACAGATTTTTCTGTTCTAAGTCTTTTATCTGCTAGCGCATCTCTAATTTGTCTGATTTCATCACAGGTTACCCCTAGTCCTACTTGCATCGTGTTCGTTGCTGTGTGCCCAATATTGATATATGGTGACTCACTTTGTAAAAGTTGTTGTCTTGTGTAGCCACTTGTATTCATATTAGATATATTATGACCTGTAACTTGTAGGCCTTTTTGCGCTGCTACAAGTCCTGAAACGGCTTTTGTTATACTTGAAATTGATGACATTTTCTCACCACCCCTTATTGCTTTTTATCGAATATGCTTCTTTGTCTTTCAATCGCCAGCTCTTCGCCTGGTCTATTATAATTTCCAACATGATTAAAGCCTTGAGTAGCCCCCACAGCATTCACCATAAAATCCACCAGTTCCAAGGAATCTGCTAATAATTGTTTATTTAAATCACTTTGTCTTTTAAGTTCATCCAATTGAACTTTCGTTTCATCCCTAAGTTTTGTAAGTTTTTGACCAACTTCTGTTTCTGGTCCGACCTTCTCAATAATAGAAGTAATGGTTACTTTAGCATATTTTAAGCCAGTAACTATAGCAATGTCCTGCATAAGGCTTTCTCGCTTTTTCTCTAAGCTACTGACTCTCCCTATAAATTCTTCTTCCGTTTTGACTACTTCTTGTAAAAATTCAATATTTTTGTTAATCACAGCATTTTGAGTATATCCTGCTAATGTGTTTAACCCCTCATAACACTCTTTTTCCTCGTCTAATACATCCATTAATTCATAGATAATTCCTGCCATATTGGGCTCCTATCTTCCAAAGTTATATTGTGACAAGATTTTGCTTGCCACTTCGCTTGAAGATGTCTTGTAAGTGCCATTATCCATTCTTTCTTTAATATCTTGTACAAGTTCTTCACGTACTTCAGGCGTACCTTCTAACATTTTCTTTACGCTGGCAAAATCTTTTGCTTGATTTGTAAAATCCACTTCATCTTTTGCTTGTGCTTTTGAAGTTCTTTTTACAGGCACTGCTGCTTGTGCATTATATGTGTCATATATTCTATTCATTGAATTAATTCTCATATTAACCGCTTCCTTTTCCTTAATTTTGTAATGTATATCGGCTTAAAAAATCAGTTACTTTAACCTCATCTATTGATAATTTTATCTTGACAAATTCATTATAAATATAAAAAGAGGGCTATGCCCTCCTCATATATCCCTCTCTATATCCTTAATTCCTTAATTTTTGCCTAAATGATCTGATTTTAGATATCTCATCTTAGCTCCAGCATTATCATTCTTGACTTGTCTACTAGCAATTTCTCTTTTCATGTCATTTAATTCGTTACTAATTTCTTTCTTACATTCGCTACATAATCGACCTGTTGAAATTCTCCTTCCACATTTTTCACAAGCTAAGGCAATTGGTGAATCAGGAGATACTTCAAGTCTTCCTTCTCTTAGAAACCTTTCAATAAGTGCCGCTGATACATGAGTTGCTTGGCTTACCTCATACATATTAGCTCCTGGATTTTCTCTTAAATAGTTCTTTACGGTTTGAAACATCTCCTCTTCTTTTTGTCTGCATCTAGGACAAAGTGTTGGTCCTGCAATATATTGAAACATTTTTTTACATCCATGACATACTCTAACATCCATGTTCTATTCCTCCCGCCTATAATTCGCCTTTTCCAACAACCATAACATAGATTTTTGCATCTCTAAAAGCATACTGCATATTTATGATTTGAATTGCTTCTTTTATAGTACTTCCTGTAGTATATATATCGTCAATAAGTATTATAGATTTAGGTTCATCACCTATATATTTTTTTATAGACATGGTATTTTTAATATTACGCATTCTTTCTTCTCTGGAGCACTGTGATTGTGGCTTGGTATCTTTATGCCTCATCAAGCAATCTACTACAAGAATATGAGTAAGTTTACTTATCTCATTCGCTAAATCTAAGGCTTGATTATAGCCTCTCTTTCTTTTCCTTGAAGGTGCTAAAGGAATGGGTATAAAGATTGCCTCTTCATATACTGAAAAGTCTATTTCCTCAGCTAAAAGCTTAGCAAATCCTTTGGCATATTTTCTTACACCCTGATACTTCCATCTTAAAATAGCTTTTCGATATTCTGATTCATAAGGAAATAAAGCGATTATTTCAGCCGGCGTATCTGTTTGTACTATTGTTTCATCATCTTGTCTTTCTGTATTTTGTTGATACAGATGCTTTAATGGTCTTGTTTCTGAAATGAGTTTTTCATCACATCTAGTACATATATACTGCTCTTCTTCTAATGAGGTTAATAGTTTTTGACATAGTATACATTTATTTGGATAAAAAAAGCCTAGAAGACTCTGTACTACTTTCATCACTTTCACCTACCTAAATTAAAATTGAAAGTTTAGCCTTTACTCGTCTTCTAGGTTATTACCCTTTTACTTATGCTTTATTCAATTGTATACCTTAATAACTCTATTCATTTTAGATTTTAATACTCATTTCATATGACTATTGGTTTAATTTCTATTTCCTTTTCTAATGTTCATTTGTTAGCCTAACTTTATTTTGCTATATCACATTTCTATTAACCTATAGCATATTTGCATTGCTTTGTATATTTAATATTGCCTTATAGCATATTTCTAAGATGTCTAGCTAGGCTAGAATATCTTTGAATCTCTCTATTATTGTCTACCATTCTTTGGATGGTTTCTACTAGGCCAACACATACTACCATCTTTTTGGCTCTTGTTACAGCAGTATATAGAAGATTTCTACTAAGAAGCATAGGAGGCCCACTATGAATTGGTAAGATGACTACAGGGTATTCACTTCCTTGTGATTTGTGAATCGTTACTGCATAAGCTAGTTCCAGTTCATCTAATTGATTAAATTCATACTCTACTACTTTACCATCATCAAAGGTAACCACTAATAATTCCTCATCTTCTTTAATGGCTGTAATAATGCCGCAATCTCCATTAAATACACCTGTGCCTTCATCAATAGACATACCTGTTTTGTCAAGTATTTTCCATGGTGTATTATAATTATTTTTGATTTGCATGACTTTATCGCCCGTTCTAAATAAGGTGCCTCGATATTCTTTTTCTGGTTTTAAGTCATGATGCGGATTAAGCACAGCTTGTAAGGATTTATTGAGTTCATTAACACCTAGTACGCCTTTTCTCATAGGGACTAAAATCTGAATGTCTTTGATACTATCAAATCCTTGATACTTAGGTAGTCTTTCCATAATAAGTTCTATAATTGTCTGCCTAACTTCTTCTTGAATGCTACGCTTCATTACAAAAAAGTCTGTGCCCTTTTCATTGGCTATTGGATATTCTCCTTTATTAATTCTATGGGCATTCATAACAATCGCACTTTTTGAAGCTTGCCTAAAAATTTGTATTAACCTCACTACTGGGATACGTTCGCTTTTAATAATATCCTTCAAAACATTTCCTGCTCCAACAGAAGGCAATTGGTCGGCATCTCCAATTAGTATCAGTCTTTGTCCTTCTACTACTGCTTTAAGAAGTGCATGCATTAATGTAATATCTACCATAGACATCTCATCTACAATAATCACATCTGCTTCAAGTGGATTATCTTCATTACGATTAAACATCTGTTTATTGGTATCTTCTCGCATATAGCCTATCTCTAAAAGTCGATGAATGGTTTGTGCTTCCATACCTGTTGCTTCACTCATCCTTTTAGCGGCTCGTCCTGTAGGGGCTGCAAGAAGGACATCTTCACCCGCTTTTTCTAACATATGCAAAATGGCATTAATGGTAGTCGTTTTTCCCGTTCCTGGTCCTCCTGTAATAACCGTCACTCCATGAGTAAGCGTATGACGAACTGCTTCCTTTTGCTCTTCTACCAGTTCAATTTTCAAGTCCTTTTGCGTTTTGGCAAGCTCTTTTTCTACATCAATAGCTGGATTTTTTTCATATAAACTCGCTAAATCAAGTAGCTTACGCGCTACGGCTTGCTCACTATGATATAAATACGCTAAAAATACGCACGTTTCATTATCATAATTTTTAATGATAATTTGTTTATTCATAGAAAGTTCAATCAAAGCATTCTCCACCAATGGATTTTCAAAGCTTTGCATTCTAAGATGCTCCTCGTACATTTCTGGAAGCAGTAGTTTAATACTTTCTTCCACTAAAACGTTTCTTGGCATATAAGTATGTCCATTATTAGAGTTATTAGTAAGCAAGTATAAAATGCCTGTGCGAATACGATGTGGGTCTTCTCTTGCAATACCTACTTGTGCGGCAATTTCATCTGCCTTTCTAAATCCAATACCATAAATATCTTCAACCAAACGGTAAGGGGTATTTTTAACAACTTCTGTGGTTCTCTCTTTATAGTGCTGATAAATCTTAATGGCATAAGTAGGGGTAATTCCATAGTCTTGAAGAAAAAGCATGGCTTTTCTTAACTCATACTGAGCATGAAAAACCTCTCCGATTTCCTTTGCTTTCTTCTCACTAATCCCATTAATCTGTGCTAAAACTAATGGCTCTTCCTCAATGATTCTAAACGTATCTAACCCAAAATGCTTCACAATTTTCTTGGCAGTTCTTGCACCGATTCCTTTAATCACACCAGAAGCTAAGTATTTTTCCATGCCTTGCACGGTTTTAGGCATACTTCTTTCAATTAACTCTACTTTTACTTGCCTGCCATATATGGGATGCGTTGACCATGTGCCCACAATCTTTACTTCTTCTCCCACATAAATCCCTGCCATTTCTCCTACACAGGATAATTCTTCCCCTTCATATTCCACTACACATACTGTATAGCCATTTTCTTTATTTTGAAAAATAATATCTTCTACCGTTGTTTCAAATACAATTTGCTCATCCAATGTTAATCACCACTTATCTTTATCCGTCCTAGTCTTTTTCGACACTCATAAAAAAAAGTATAACATATCCCCCCATCTGCTACAACGGGGGATACATTATACTTTCTTTTTATTGCATGATATAATCCTTTAGAAACTTACTGCTTTTGTAAATCGTTTATTCTAGAATTTATACTATGCAGCTTTAGTTGCTACTTTTTTCAGTTTTTGCATCTGCTTTAGTTGTTTCAGCTTTAGCAGCTTTTGTTTCTACTGCTGCTTCTTCTTCAGCTGCTACAGTTGCTTCTGGAGTTGCTAAGTTCATAATTTCTTCCATAGTATATGCTTTAACACTTGTTGGCATTTTAACTTCTTTTTTAGCTGCTTTCTTTGCATGATCTGTCATGTTAAATTTAACAGCCACCTTTTCTTCTCCAACATTAACTTTAACATCAAAAATCATTTCAGTCTTTTGAGTATCATCTGTATACTCTACAACATATTTAGCTGAAGTACCGTTAAACATTTCTTTATATGTTGTCATCATTTCATCGCTACCAAATGCTTGTACTTGTGCCATAATTTCCTTAATTTGTTCATCAGTAAGTCCAGCTTCTTTATAAGTTTTTGTTAAAGTATCCTTTTGCATTTCAAAGCTTTTTGCATATAATTTAAGACCAGCTTTTATCATTTCTTCTGCTGATAATTCAACCGTATACTTTCTACCTTCTTGTTTAATACCTACAGCAACACCTGCTTTTTCAAGTTCAGTGAATAGTTCTTTAGACATATTAACACTATCTTTAGTAAGCTTTTTTACATCTACTCCCATTTGTGCATAAGTATCTGTCATATCAAAAGCAATATAGTCTTTACTTAAATCTATTACTTCTGTAGCATCTTCACCTGCAATACCACATACTTCTTTAATGAACGCACTAGAAATGTACATCTTTAATCCATCCATATACATTTTAATTGGTGAAAGCTTATATGTACCTTTTGTTAAATCAAATGTTTTATCATCCACTGAACATGATTTTGCATTAACTGTCATTTCCATTTGTAACGTTTCTGGAATGGTGTAAGCTGTATAATCTAAGTCCAATTTAATGGTGTTTTCTCCAGCTAACATTTCAAAATTCATTGTGCCAGTTTGCTGTGTTGCTTCCCAAGCACTTACTTTTTCTATTTCTTTTAATAAAGCTGTTCCTTCTGCACTACAACCTGCAAATGAAAAAAGCATAAATACAGCTGTAGCTAAAGCAAGTAATTTCTTTTTCATATTCGTTCCTCTCCTTTACTTTTTTTACTAACTAACTTAATAGTATCACTTCCATTTATTTTGCACAAACATTTATTTTTACTTTATAGTTTATTATTTTCAAATATATCTATATGTTCATCCTCATAATTAATAAAGGGGCTACTTAGAGCCCCTCCTTATTTATCCTACTATTTTACTGCTGCTTTTAATACTTCTACTTTATCTGTTCTTTCCCATGGTAAATCTACATCTACACGACCAAAGTGTCCATAAGCTGCTGTTTGTTTGTAGATTGGTCTTCTAAGATCTAACATCTTAATAATTCCTGCTGGTCTAAGATCAAAGTTAGCTCTTACAATTTCTACAAGCTTATCATCACTTACAATACCTGTTCCTTTTGTATTGATTAAAATAGAAACTGGCTTTGCTACACCAATTGCATAAGCAAGCTCGATTTCACATTGTTTGGCAAGACCTGCTGCTACAATATTTTTTGCTACATATCTTGCTGCATAAGCTGCTGAACGGTCTACTTTTGTTGGATCTTTTCCTGAGAAAGCTCCACCACCGTGACTTGCATATCCACCGTATGTATCTACGATGATTTTACGTCCTGTAAGTCCTGAATCACCTACTGGTCCACCAATAACGAAACGTCCTGTTGGATTGATGAAATATTTTGTATTTCCATCTAATAAGTTTTCTGGAATAATTGGTTTAATGACATGCTCCATAATGTCAGCATGAATTTGTTCTTGAGTTACCGTATCAGCATGTTGTGTGGAAACAACAACTGCATCAATTCTTACTGGTGTGTCACCATCATATTCTACTGTAACTTGAGTTTTACCATCTGGTCTAAGATAGTTTAATGTGCCATTTTTTCTTACTTCTGATAATCTCTTTGATAATCTGTGTGCAAGTGAAATTGGCATTGGCATTAGTTCTGGTGTTTCATCACAAGCAAAGCCAAACATCATACCTTGGTCTCCCGCACCGATTGCTTCGATTACATTATCTTCCATTTCACCTTTTTTAGCTTCTAAAGCTTTATCAACACCCATAGCAATATCTGCTGATTGTTCATCTAGTGCCACAATGACACCACATGAATGTCCATCAAATCCATACTCTGGAGCGTTGTATCCGATTTCATTAATGGTATCACGAACCGTTTTATTAATATCTACATAACAATTTGTTGTGATTTCACCCATAACAAGTACTAAACCTGTCGTAAGTGCTGTTTCACATGCTACACGTGCATTTGGGTCTTGTGCGTAAATTGCGTCTAATACTGCATCTGAAATTTGGTCAGCGATTTTGTCTGGATGTCCTTCTGTTACTGATTCTGATGTAAATAATCTTCTTGCCATCTCTTTTCCTCCTAAAATAAATAAAATAGCTGAGACGTTGACGCAAATAAAAAAACCTCATTTTAAAAATGAGGTCTCATATCGTAATCAATCATCCTCATCTTACGTATATAATAATACGTGGGAATTGGCACCTTAGTAGTTACTAGGTTGCCGGGTTTCACAGGGCCCTGTCCCTCCACCTCTCTGGATAAGAATTTTATTATTCAATTTTCTATTTTATTGTACCAATTATCTTATGTACTGTCAACTTATTTGTTATTTGATTTTATTTTCTTACTTTTATTATTTAAGGAAATTTATGACTTAAATTTGCTATTTCACAATCTATTACTTTCTATATTTCTGTTTCGAATTTTTGTGCTGAAGATGCCACTGCAGCTTGATTTTCCTCACTGACTTCTTGGCTTACATTCATTTGTGCACCATATGCTGTTTTGATTTGCTTATAAAGCTGATCAGATAAACCTATGCCGCCAGCTTTAACCATATTTTCAGAAAATGTATTAATCATCATGTCCTCAAATGTATTGGTATAATCTCCTTTAGGAATGAGTGCTTCTTCATCATCTTGAAGCATGGACTCCTTCATTTGTTTAAACACCATACCGAGCATATAAGACTCTAACTCATCACAAGCTTCTTTAAGTTCTTTATCATCATTGTTTTGAGTGGCTCTATCTAAAATCTCTTTAAAATCTTCCCCTGTTTTTTGAGTTTGTGTTTTTGTTAGGTCCTTTTGCATTCCTAATAAAGCATCCACACCTGAAATCTGCATTTTATCTCCTCCTAACCAACTACTCATTCGCTTGATTAATAAGGCTAAACTGTCTTCATCCACGCTTGTCTCCTATCCCATCAAGCAGATTCTATTATAAAATCTGATCTTGCTTTTACTCTATACTATTATACTACTGTTTTAGTTGATTAGCTTGCTTCATCATATCATCAGCTGTTTTAATTGCTGTTGAATTCACCTCGTAGGCTCTTTGAGCAATGATTAAGTTAACCATCTCTGAAGCAAGTTGCACATTACTTCCTTCTAGATATCCAGTACGAAGTGTACTTTTTGTTAAGGTATCATCATCAGCTTCTGCTAAAGCTTCTCCAGATGCTGGCGTTGCTCTAAACAAGTTACTTCCTACAGCTTCCAGTCCAGGTCTATTCGTAAATTGAACCATTTTAAGTTGCCCAATATCTACTCTTATATCATTTTCATCTAAATAATAAAGTGTTCCATCATCCCCAATCTTAACTTTTTCTGAAGGGACTTCTGTTCCAATAACAATTGACTCATCATCTACTGAAAGTACAGGCTTGCCATCAGATGTTACAAGTGCATAACCTTCATCTTCAATCATAGAAAATCTAAAACTGCCATCTCTTGTGTAAAGCTCTTCTCCATCATTATCAATAGCAAAAAAACCATTTCCAACAATGGCCACGTCTGTTGAATTATCCGTTTGCATTAGTGTTCCAGATGTATAAGTACGAGAATTGGCGAGTGCACGTACACCAAGTCCCACTTGTTTAACAGATGGTGTATTTTCATTAATCGCTTCATCTTCTGGACCTTTTAAATTAGTATAAAGTAAACTTTTAAAATTAGTGGTTTCTTTTTTGAAGCCTGTTGTATTGACATTGGCTAAGTTATTAGAAATTGTATCCACGTTCAATTGTTGAGCTGTCATCCCACTGGCAGCTGTATACAATGCTCTAACCATATCTTATTCCTCCTATGCTCTTCCTAACTCATTAACTGCTTTTCCTAAAAGGGTGTCTTGAGTTTGAACCATTTTTTGGTTCATTTCATATGCTCTTGCTACTGTAATCATATCTACCATAGCAGAAACTGTATTGACATTAGATACTTCTAGGAAATTTTGAATAATTTCTCCTGTAAATGGCACTCTTTGACCATTAGAAGTATATAAATTGTCATCCATCTTTTGAAGTGAATTTAAGTCAGCAAAATTTGCTACGTCTAACGTATCAATATAGTTATTTCCTACATATACTTCACCATTTTCTTTGATAACAAGTTGTGAGCCTTGGCTAAAATAATCTTCTCCTAGTTCAATAGCCCCTTCCTGTCCCATCACTGGATAACCTTCTTTTGTTACCAGTTGTCCAAATTGATTAATTGATAGGTTTCCATCTCTTGTATAGGCTAGTCCATTTGGCGTTTGTACTGTAAAAAAACCATCTCCTTGAATAGCAAAATCTGTTTCAAGATTAGTTGCAACAACTGACCCTTGTGAGAAATCAGTATAAACACCATCTATTTTTGCTCCATATGTAATTTTTCCTATAACGGCATTATTAGGTTCAAAGTTCTGATGATCATTTAATCTTGCTAAATACTCTTCTTTAAAAGAAGAAATAGAAGCAACATCCTTTTTATATCCTGTGGTTCCTGCATTAGCCAAATCATTAGATACGAGGTCTAACCTTTTTGCCTGTACATTCATCCCCATTGCTGCTGTGTACAGCCCTCTTACCATTTTTTCACCTTCCTTGTAATTTCTTAACCACTTAAAACTTCTCAAAATTTATATAACACTTAAATAATCACATTTATATAGCATCACTTAGCTGCTTGTTGTTTTCTAAAAATATTATCTTGCCTCTTCTGTATACTGCTCTTCAACCCATACTCCAGTTCCAATAGCTACACAAGACATTGCGTCCTCAGCAATTACTGTATTAATACCTGTTTCTGATGTAATTAGCTTGTCCAATCCATAAATTAAACTTCCTCCACCTGTTAAAACAATGCCTCGATCAGCAATATCAGCAGCAAGTTCAGGCGGTGTAATTTCAAGCACAGCTTTGATACCTTCTATAATACTTGCAACAGGCTCATCAAGTGCTTCTTTTACTTCTTCGGATGAAACACAAATATTTTTAGGTAATCCTGAAACTAAATTGCGCCCTCTTATTTCTATTTCGGCAGAAACTTCTCTTTTAAATACACTTCCAACATTAATTTTTATTTCTTCTGCAGTTCTTTCTCCAATAAGCATGCTGTATTTCTTTCTCATATACTTAACGATTGTCTCATCAAAATTGTCTCCTGCTACCTTTAATGACTTTTTAGCAACTGCACTGCCTAATGAAATAACTGCAATATCAGTTGTTCCACCACCTATATCCACAATCATGCTTCCGCAAGGCCTACTAATATCAATACCCGCTCCAATAGCTGCCGCAATTGGTTCTTCTATAGTCGCCACATGCCTTGCTCCAGCTAATTTAGTCGCATCCACTACTGCACGCCTTTCTACTTCTGTAACTCCACTAGGCACACATACCCCTATACGCGGTTTAACTAATCTATGTCCTATCGCTTTATGTATAAAAAACTTAAGCATTTGTTCCGTTGCATTGTAATCAGATATAACCCCCTGTCTAAGTGGTCTTATCGTTACAATATTAGCTGGCGTTCTACCTAACATTTTTCTTGCTTCTTCTCCAACTGCAATAACTTCTTTTGTTCTCTCTTTAATTGCCACAACGGAAGGTTCTCTAATTACGATTCCTTTCCCCTTTACATAAACAAGAACATAAGCTGTTCCCAAATCTATGCCTATATCTGCTGTACCCCATCCAAACATGTAGATTCTCCTTTTATGAATATTATTAGCCTTATTTTATCATATTATATCACTAACAAGACTTGTTTTACAAAATATTTTGCCACTTTACTAAAACTACAAAAAGGCACTAACAAAGTAGTAAATTCCTACTCTATTAGTACCTTTCTCGTTTTATTTTATTAAATGTGAATATTTCTCTTTAGTTGCCAGCCCACCTCTTAAATGCCTTTCGGCCTTGTTAAGCTCCAATACTTTCCTTGCTTCATGAGCCAGCTTAGGATTAATTTTCTCAAGTCTTTCCGTTACATCTTTATGCACTGTACTTTTACTAATGCCAAACCTCTTGGCTGTTTCCCTAACAGTCGCATTAGAACTTATGATATACTTTGCAGCTTCAACGGCTCTTTCTTCTATATAAGCTTTCAAGAAAAGGTCCCCCTTAATAAGACTCTTGATTTAATCTTATGCAAGGCCCTTCCTACTTATTACAAGGAAATTAAGCATTTGTCTAAAAAAATGAACAGCTTGTCTTTTTATTCAATTAATGTTGATATTGCTTTCTTAACTTAATAACTTCATCTATATCAATTTCCATCCTATCAGCAATAGTCTCATCATCTAAAATATCTAAAAAAGCAATGATAATCTGTCTTTTTTCTTGCAAACGACCTTGCTCTAATCCCTGTGCTATGCCACGCTCTATACCTTGTTCTATACCTTGTTCTATACCTTGTTCTATACCTCGTTCCATTCCTTCTTTTTGTGCATTTATAATAAGGTTATCAAGGTCTAAAATTTCTCTAACTGTCCTAGCCATACGTTCCACCTCTTTATCATTTATGTTATTTTCTTTGGAAAAATAATCAACAAAATCTGTTGCTAACAACCCTAATACGTTTTTATAATATTGGGCTACTTCTACTTCCTGATGTGCTAAGTTCGTCTTAAGTACTTCATGCTCTCTTTGAAAACTATTATAGTCATCTGTATAAAGAGCTTTCATTAACTGCAAGAAAATGCTTGGCATAGAAGTATTCTCCATAACTTGCCTATATCTCTTTCCACCTAAATCTACTAAGTGCATTTTAAAATGAACACCGGCTTCTGATATCCTTGGTCCTTTAAAATATTGCTCCATTTGTATAGGCATATTACACTCATCATTACCAAGATAAATAAGTATCGGTACTGGTCTTGGTAGTCCTCTTTCAATATTAAACTGATTACTATTTAATTTTTCTAACATAGTTGCTGTCATATACTCTAACATTCTAAAAACCATTGTTTTATCGTTAGTTGTCTGATTTTCGATAAAAATAATGAATTCTAGATTTTCTTCTTCTGTTCTAAATTCTAAAGCTAAATCTAACCTTTTAAATCGATTAAAATCACTACTTGATATTTTCTCTTCACTTAAACTATACATATTATACTCAATATTAGGGGTAGATAATAATCTTTGTATAAATGCTTCTAGTAATAAATCTTCATTAATATGTGCTACTTCTTTAACAAATAGCAAAGTTTCCTTAGGAAACTTAAACAAATTTTTCATTAATAAATCTTTTGAGATATTATTGGAGTTCATAGTAGTATTTTTCATTGATGCCTTACTCCTTTATTTGTTATAAAGTCATTATACATGCAAAAAAATATTAAATCAACTGAACTAATGTTTAACTACATTCAATATCCTATTACAAGAAAGAGACTGCTCTATTAAGCATTTTTACTTATATTGATACAACTTTCAACTCAAACAAATTTAATTTGGGTTAACTAATTGTATATTATAAGATATATGCTTTTAATACGACAGTCTCTTCTGTAAATCTTATACACCATATTTTATGCTAACGTTTTCTTAGCATTATTCTGCATAACCTAGGTCAACCCCATCAGCTTTTACCTGTTGATTACTAAGGTCAAGATAATTTAATGGATTAACTACTTCATCATTGTGTGTAACTTGTAAATAAATATTATCTCCTAAACCGATAAATGCGCCTTTTGGACTACCGATAGTGCCCAATACATCTCCTGCATTTACAACCGTTCCTACAAGTTCTTCATTAACTTGCCCACCTTGGAATCCATACATACTTACATAACCATTACCATGGTCAACTACCATCAACTTTCCTACATAAGGCATACCTGCTTCAAGGTATTCTGATGAATCATCTACAATCTTAGTGACTGTACCTTTAGCTACTGCTTTAACTTCTGCGCCCTCATTAGCACTAATACAGATGCCAAATGTACGCATCGTTTGATTTAATGACTCACTAAACCAGTGTTTTGTACTTTCGTCTGTATAAGGTACAACCACATCACCTTCTACTGGCCATTTAAATGTATCTCCTTCTGCAAAGAATGGTTCATTGCTGGTAGCTGTAGTTGATTTGAAAGTTTCTGGTTTAATCTCTTCTTCTACCAAAGTGCTGTCCTGCGTTGAAACTTCTTCTGGTTTAGTTTGTACTGATTCATTATTTGTAGCATTAGATAAGGAAGTATTTGGCGCAGCTTCATCAACTTTTGCTTCAGAATCATTAACCACATTTTCATCATTTACGCTTTCCTCTACCACGCCATTTCCTTCCTCTGTCATATCTAAATCATCTTCTTCTATAGCTGCATCATTTGTAAGCTCGTTTAAGTTATTAGCATCTGTCAATTGATTTTGTGCATAAGGATTTGCTTCGTTTTTAACATTCCCACCTTTATTAGGTACTAAGAAAATAGCAGCAACTGCTCCAATACATATAGCGCCTGTGGCAACATAAAAACGATATTTTTTTAATAGGTTTGTAAGTTTTTTCATATTCTACACCTCCGACATGTTAAGTATCGCCAGAGTTTTTTTTAATTATTCAATTGTTCTAATTTTTATTTATACTATTTTTATTTGTACTACTCTTTATTCATATTGTTCCTCATTTTATCTTCACTAACCTGTTTATCAGCTTTTTATTTATACTTATTATATATTGGCAACTTATCCTGTATTCATTTGCATCACTTTCTCCTCACAAGCATACATATTATATTTACTGAACTTCATAGTCTTCAATAGTCACGTCGGTATAATAATACTTTAATATTTCTTCATATAACATGCCTTGTTTAGCCAGTTCATTAGCACCATTTACACTAAGTCCTATGCCATCTCCAATTCCTCTTACATCAAAAATCATCTCATCCCCTGAGTTATAGATTTTAAACGCAGAAGATGGCAACTTAAATAGCTCTTTCATTTTTTCCCCAGACAATGTCACATTACCAATTTGCATTGCGATGACATAACCCGCTTCATCTTTTTTTACAACCTGAATTTGCTGCTCCAGTAACTGGTGATCTATTACAATACTCGGGTAAGCCTCCTGTAGTATCTCCACCATTTTAGCTTTTGAATAACTCATTTGCTCGCTTACCTTATCCATACTGCTTTCAACACTTTTTAAATAAGGTACTTCTTGTTTATATATACTTTTAGCATTCCTTGTTCTCCCACTACTCGCTTCATGATAAAGTGCTTCTATTGGTTTATTATCATACATTAATATCTTCTTTGCCGTTGCATCAACTGCTTTTTTATATGTAGAATAAATCTCTTCGTACTGTTCTTCTCCCCATAAAGCGTGCATCTCTTTTTCTGTATAGCCAACAATAGCACCCTGCTTTTGAATTCCTAATATACGCCTTGCCATATAGGTTCTTGCTACGACTGCTTGTGCTTTAATTGCCTCCATCTCATAGGAATATGGAATTTCTTTTGCTAGTATCCCAATAAGAGTAGTTTCATTAATAATATCGGTCTCCTCTTTTTGATTAGCAATTTCTTGCTTGGTAGTTTGATACACCCCTACTTCTATTCCACTTATATGGACTATAAAAATAGGTAGCAAAACTAAACAGCTACCTACACAAATCATCAATTTTAAATACTCTCTCATAGTCCGCCTCCTTGTCCATCTGTATTCAATACTATATCTTATAAAATACAATCTAAACAGTTTGTACCTCTATTTATTATATGAACACCAAAGGTAGATATGAGAAGTTTATAGTTATTAAAAAGGAAGATTATATAAAGGAAATGCAACAACTACTTCTGTCTGTTTGACTTCATCATTATATTTAAAACCTACTTGAATATTGATTTTCATATTGTCTTTTCCTTTAATAAAGTCACCAAAATAAGGTGTATACGCATAATACACATAAGTAGATTCATTTAAATCATCTACATAGTAGTCTTTATACTGAGCGGAAAATGCTTTAAAAATCTTGCTTACAGTCTCTCTTCCCTCTTCGGATGAAATTTTTCCTTCAATATGCCCTATAAAATAAATATTCTCATGTATATCTGAAATCCATTCCCTAAGCTTAGCTTTTCCGCCACTTGTTATCTCGTCTAGCTGACTTGCATCATTTCCTGCAATGCTTATTTTACAATAGGTATTGTAAGAAATGTCCTTTTGATTTTTAATACTAAAGTTATACTGCATTTCTTCTACATCATTAAAAGTTTTCACTTCTATTAAATCTTTTTCCTGTCTAAATGAAGTATTAATTCCTTCATCTTTTGCATCTTGCGCTGTAATATCCCGTTTATTGATAGTTAATGAAGTCACAAGCTCATTATTCATCTTTTGCAAATCTTCTAAACTGAGAGCTTCACTTTTTTGAATCCCACTTAATTCAACGCCCATCTTTTCATAAACAATGTCTTGTAGCTCTATTTTGTTATAAAGTCTGCTTACTTCATTAGGTACAATTTTATACATTTCCTTAGCAAATATATAACTTGCACACATGGCAGCTATAATCAAAATACTCATTGCAATCTTTTTTCTCATACTAAAACCCCATCTCCACTAATAATAGTTAGAGTATGGGGTTTTTAGTGCTACTTTATTCACTTATATGAAATTTTTATCCAACTAGAAATTTGATTTTTTATTGAAACTGAACTTTCTATTCAATCGCTAAAGCAATCCAGTCACATAATTCTGCGTAAGTAACATTTGCTTTTGGACTGGTCATGGACTCAATAAGCCCAGCAGCATATGCCTTAGAAACGGCTTGTGCATAATTTGCACTTACACCTGGGAAAGTCATATTAGATGCTTTGAGCTTATTGCCATGCTTAATCTCATAAAGTTTAACAACACCAGCAAGTGCTTCTTCCCTAGTCACATTGCCTCGATTTCCATTATATAAACCAGCTGCTCTTGCTGCTTTATAGTCTGCTTCGCTAGCCCCTTGAGTTAAATTAATGTTTTGCGTTTCTCTTGCAACCCCTAACATCAAGGTTACATATTGACTGCCCATTACCTTTGAATTTTCTGTATATGGGTTACCAAGTCCCATAATATTGTAGTTACTTGATAAGGCATTCATTATATAACTAGAGCTTGCGCCACTATCTGCAATACTTCTTGAATATAAAGCATTTAATCCAGGATATGAAGTCGTAAAGCTTAAGAGCTTGTTGTTTTCAGTATCTACTTGATATTGGTAAGTATCCCAATCACCTTTTGCATAGTTATAAGAATAAGTAAATAGATTCTCATAATTGTAGTTTCCAGGTGCTTCAGAATTTAATTTAACGGTCATTGGTTTGTTTAATGTATTAACTTTCGTTGACTTACCTTCACTTCTAAACAGAATCTGTAAATCTTCCCCAGCCACATAATTGTCTGGTTGTGGTCTTATATAAGCAGCAATATCTGTGCTACTTTTTCTTGTTAAATCAATCTGAAGGGTATCAGCGCCAGCATATTCTTGTAAATAAGATTTAAGTGCTTCCCCTGGAATTTGATACGTACCAATATTGGTAACAACTTGTAAGTTCATTCCTTGATTAGAAAGCGTATCCATAATCTTAACTGGCATTTTAAGTCTTCTTGTTAAAGCATCATATTTGCCTTTGTAGTTCTTTAATGTAACGGTATAATTGTATTCTTTATTACTAAGAATCTGAGTCGTAATCTTAGCTGCATCTACCATTTCGTAGGTCCAAATATCATTTTTAAAGGTTTCAACAACTGGTGTTTCATATTCTACAACATTAGGATTTTCTCCACCTTCGTATTCAGAATTAGACGTAGAAGTAATAACTCTTACCATATCACAAAATTCAGATTCTTTAACGATTTCTTGTTTAGTTTCCTCATTTGTATAGGTTACAATAGTTTTTACTCTAAAATAATAAGGATAATTAGGTCTTAAATTATTAAATCTAACCAGTGTTTTCCCTAACACTTCATATGTAATTTTTTCTTGGTCATCTGTATTTTGCCCATTATTTCCTTGTGCATTGCCTGTATTATTATTGCCTGTATTCTCACCTGATGTATTTACAGTTATTGCATCAGCAAATTCAACATTGTCTGCCATTTCAAGAACATAAGAATATACTTTTGCGCTTGTTTCACTTTCCACATCTGAAGGATCTTTTATCCATTCTACTGTAATGTAATTTTCGCCAACTGGCTTGAAATCTTTTCCTGAAGCTAAAATACTTTGATAATCAGCTTTTCCTAACCCTCTTGGTGGATCTGGAGCTGCAATGGTTTTGGTTGTTTCTGTTACTGGATTACTCCATTTAGATTGTTCATTTCCTTGTTTTTGTTTAGCTCTTAGCCAAATATTATAGGTTGATTCTGGCTGTAATCCTGTGATTTTTATCACCACATTACCATTTTCATCTATATTATAATTTTCATCTCCAGGTACGTCTGTTATTGTAAATTCCCATGGTGTGGCTTTTTCTGGATCTTCTAATCTACTGTAGACTAACTCATAATCAAATCGATTATTATATTTCCAAAAAACAGTTATGGACTCATCCGTTGTTGCATCCTTTTTTAACTGCAAAACGGGAACAGTTGGTATTGGATTTAAATCCTCTTGGTTTGGTGCTGTTGTAGCAATAACATAGCTTGGATATGATATTAATTTCTTATCTCCATTAACGACGCGGTATGCCCTAACTAAGATTAAGTATCTTGTATTAGGCTCTAGTCCTTCTTCAGTCCACTCAAGCCATTCTTCATTTCTAGTTTCCTTATTTTCTGTTGGTATATTAGGATTAACATTTTGATTCCAAGGAATATCCTTAGTATCCTCTTCCATATCAGTTAATATCCAGTCTTGTATCTTATGATTTTGATCATTCGCTGAATTCCCAGTTGATACAAATTCCATTGCTTTTTGATATGGGATAACTTTAGTTTCATATTTTGTATCAGCCCCTAATATAACTTGACGTGTTCTATAAGCTCCTGATGTAGTTGTTGTCCAACCTAATACTTGACTTACATCATCAGATGTCTCCAGTACCTTATTCTCATCTTCTTCACTTTCACCTTTAAATCTAATGAATGGATCTTCTTTCCCCTTAAATACTTCTGAGTTCCATTGTTCTGCTTGTAATTTTTGTCCAATTGCTTGATACTTTCCTCTCTCAGCTTGATCTGCTATAAGGATTTCATACCAATTGGTTCTCCATCTCAAAGTAGCTGAATTAGTTGTCGTACCTTGTAATTTTAATGGGGGTTTAGCAAGTGATGGTGGTGTAAAAATTTCTTCTGTTATCTTTGTTGTAATACTTGTAATGGTTGGTTCTGAATAGAAAAATTCATCATCATTTTCACTTCCCCATAGTCTTTTTGCAACGATTTTAATATAATAGGTTTTATTTGGCTCAATTTCAGCCTCTGTATTGTACTGAGTTGTATACTTTGTAAGTTTTTTCTTGAATCCTATAACCTTTTCTGAATCAGCATTGACAATTTGTTCTTCTTTTGATTTTCCTATTTCTTGATTTTTGTAGGTTGGAGAAATGTTACTAAAATCATTCTTATCAGATACATAAATGTCATATTTTAAATCTTCATCAATAATTGGATTTCCATTTTCATCTTTCTTTTGTGGTGCATCCCAAACAAGCTGAATAGTAGTTCCATTTCCTAAAACGGTAAACATATCCTGTACAATATCTTCTTCACTCCTATTTTGATGTATATAATTAGATACTGTATAGTCTTTTATCTCATCTTTTCCTATTAATTCTTTTAAAATTTCTTTACTACCTGCTAAAGGCACTTGTGGTTTTAATGGTTTATCAACTAATTTATTAGGTATATATTGTAATACATTTGATGGTGCATCTTCTTCCACGCCTTCAATGTCCACTACAACCTTAAAATAAGTTGTCTCTGTTGGCCTAGTCGTTAAGCAGCTTGCCATGTCAGCTCCATCTGGTAAATTCTTATGATTAATAATCTTAACAAGCTTCTCTATTTCTCCATCTTTATTTGTTGTATATACACTTGTTTTATTAAGAACACCTTGTTGACCTGCCCAGCTTCCAATTTCCCATCTTAATTCAAGTAAATCAGGTTCTATTTCATTATAAGTTAATGTAATTTCCTTAACTCCAACTGCAACTTTTGGCCCTGATTCAGTTTTTAACTCATTCTGAACAATTTGACTGAAAGCGTAATTACCAACTACGCTTTCAGCTACATCACTAACTGTTGTATAGGCAGAATAAATCTGTCCTGGAATAGCATCTTTAATAGGAAATTTAACTCTCCCATTAATTTGATTTTCTGTTTTACTAGCATATGACTCTGTTACTTCAAATGGTATCGGTTTAATATTAGCTCCACCTTCAACAACACCATTTTCAACCTGCTCTACTGTTTTTCTACTTGCAGCTATGTATTGTCCTTTATAGCTAGCTCCTTTAATGTATTCAAATGTAATGCAAAGCTGATTATCAATATTCTCAATTTTTGTATCTAAGTCCGTAATAAAATAGCCTATTGCTTGATTATTACTTGGTGTAACTCGAACAGGGTCATCAAAAGTCCCGTCTGCTTTTCTTCTTTCATGCCAGTGTCCTGGAATTACCTCAATCTTAAATAATTTACCACTTGTAAAATTCTTGCTTTTTAATTCATTTAAATCAACTGAATAAGATTTTGTGGCTTCATCATCTCCAGTTTTTTCTACTTCAACTTCACCTGGTCCAATTGATTGACCACTTGTCATATCTGTCAACTTATACTGATAAAATTCAGTAAAATGTTTTGCCTGTTCTCCTTCTCCATTTCCTACTTCTTTATTTTGAACACCGTTCCACTGAACAATTACATTTGGATCTAAGCTATTTTTATTTTTTGTGCTTCTAACTGAGATACTAGAAATAGTTTTAGAAGGAGCTGGTGTTTGACTATTTGCAAATAATCTATTAGGCAAGTATGCAATTAGTAAGGTAAATACTAGTAAGCATGCTATAGATTTTTTCACTGTGATTCCTCCTTTTATGCCTATTTATTGCAATGCCATTTTGGATAGCATTGCAATAAATTCTTCAACACTTATTTGTTTACTTGGTAGAACCTTTCCATCTGAGCTATTTACAATTTTAAGTTCAACTGCTGCATAAACATAATCCCTATAAATAGGTTGGAATGCACCTATATTTTGTACGCTTTGTTTATTCTTAACAGATATTGTTGTAACTTTTCGATTATGTATTTTTTCATATCCTTGCATCACAATATAAATCGCTTCATCCTGTCTAACTAATTTACCTTGTGTTAATTTTGATACCCCATCAATATTTTGATTCTTCATATATACTATATAATCTGCATTTCTTGGAGCACCCATTACTTTAGCAACAGCTCCATAAAGTTGCTGTTTTGTAACTGCTGTATCAATATGTGCTTCATCTAATGTAAAGATTTCTCCTAAACCATA
Source organism: uncultured Cellulosilyticum sp. (assembly GCA_934725855.1). Taxonomy (GTDB): domain Bacteria; phylum Bacillota; class Clostridia; order Lachnospirales; family Cellulosilyticaceae; genus Cellulosilyticum. The sequence goes on from CAKVCL010000012.1 coordinate 36,648, forward strand.
TTTAGCAATAAATGCTTGGTACGGTGCTATAGTTGGTATAGTATTAATAAGATTAGCTTGTCCTGTAATGGCATAAGTTCCAAATTGCAGAATTTCAATTGCAAAACCACTTAATGCACTATACGCCTCAGTATTAATCCATGTGCCATTCTTATAATAATATCCATCTGCTACATAAGCATCAGTTGGAAATACAATCAGTAATGCTTTATCCGGCTTAGACAACCCAATTTCTTTTTTTGTATTAGTTCTTAATGTTCTACTTACTGATTTCATCAGTTCTTTTTCAACATTAGCTATAGCCTCATCAATCATACTATCTAATACATCTTCTTTTAGGATACTACTACCTTGCACTTTATTTTCTAATCTTGATTTAAATCTTGCTCTTTCACTTTCAGCAATCTTTTGTAACTGCATTAATAGGTCACTTTCAATCACCATATCTTGATTCTTTAAGTAAATCACTCTCATGTTAACTGTTACTTCTGGAGAAATCATTTCTTGATTATTAATTTTTCCATTTGTATTTTTACTTGTTACTTCGATGCCAATATAGTAATCTTCAATATTGCCATCTTTTATCTTACTCATTACTTCTCTAATTTCTTCATTATCTAAAGTAATGGAATTTGGTCTAACAGAAACAGTATACTTATCAGTTGCAATATTTAGAATCACACCATTTTCGTTAATCTGAGTAAAGGCTTTAGCTGGTATATAATAATATCCACCATTACTTTTTCCAGTGTATAAATCATATTGTTTAGAAACATTAATATCTGCTTTCATCTGATCATTTCTATACTTATAGATATTATCTGAATCACTTTCCCAATATGGTCTTTGTTTAATCTTTTCTATCTCTTGATCAAATCTTCTCAGATATTCTTCAAACTTATTATTCTTATCATCATCTACTTTGTCATAGTCTGTTCTTGTTGAAACAGCCTCACAATATAAAGATCTTGGTTGTTCTTCTCCTGCTGCTACCTTTTGGGTATTATCTACTATTCTTACTTTTATATAATAACGCTTACTAGACTTTAATCCAGATATCTGATAGACATAATGTGTATATCCACTCTTTGAAGCAGCACTTGTATTTTTCAATGTAACAGGATATGCATTTACTTTATACTCTGAATCATCTTCTGATCTTATAGCAAATTCAAAAGCGTATTCTTTGTTATTAATGGACTCTGGCTTAACAGGTGCATCAAAACTGACTACAATATTATACTTGGTATCATGAGGGTAATCTTTAGTAGATTCAATCTTTAGATTTTCTGGTGGGGTAACAGGTGAAGACGTAATAACTGCTTTAACCCATGAAGATCTAATTACTTTTCCGTCTATCACACAGACAGTACGTACATAGTAGTAATAAAGCTTATTAGATGTAATAGAATCATCTTTCAATGTATAAGAATTCATATTTGCACAACTTTGTAGTGGGGTTAATTCTGTCCAATCTGTTGTACTTGTCTTTTTAATAATGTTATCTTTTTCTGTACTAAATCCTACTATCTTATCATTTCCACTAATTAAATCATCTATTTTAATAGTACTATATAACTTTGCTTCCTCTAATTCATTTTCTTCTGCTCGTAATACCTCATAGTAAATCTTTGAAACATTTTGATCTAATTCCATTTTTGCCTTATCCCAAGTTACAATGGCAAGTTTATCATTTTCTTCATCTAAAGTAGCCTTTACATTTTCTGGTGTTGTAGGCACCTTATCTTCTGGTTTAGGTTCTTGTGGTGTTAGCTTGGTTGTAAAACTTACTACCTTTGAATATGTCTTAGAGTATTCTGATTGTAGTTCACTTCTATTACCAGTTTCTTTATCATATAAATCCAACCTTACCCTTACAACTGCATAGTAGGTTTGATTAGAATCTAGTCCTTCTATCTCATAATATAAATTATTGTTTGCTCCTTTTACAATGGTAAGTGGTTCTATTCCATGAACAAACTTTAATATTTTTCCATTTCTTAATGCATCCACTTGAGGACTGTTCAATTTTATACTACTAGTAGTAGTTGTTGTATCAATAGGACTTTCTATCACTTCACTTGAAACTAAATAATCTTCTAAACTTTCTTTTTGACCATTTTTTTGATATAGATATATCTCGTAAAATCCTCTATATTTTTCTTCTTTTCCTGAGGTGCTTATTCCAGCAGGACTTAACATTGTATCTACATATTTTTTGATGTCCACTTTATTTATTGTAAGTTTTTCAGCAATCTTTTTATTGTCACCTACTATATTAGAAATGTCTTCTGCTACTATTTCTGTTGGAACTGGAATAACCTCATTAGCAATGTCAATAACGATTGATTTTTCTGCTGAATCTCTATAAACAACTGTTTGATTTGGCATCGTACTATCATCAGGGTCAATAATTGCCCTTAATGATATATAAAAAGTACCAGGTAAAATAATAACTTCTTCATCTTTCCAGTTTACTTCTTTGCTCTTATCAATATATGACTTATAATCTTTACTCATAAACCTTGAAGCATTGTCATCATCAAAATTAATCTTTTTATAATTTCCATCTTTTATATCTTTTAAAACAACCTTTGATACTTTAAATGTACCATCATCTGTATACACACCAACTGTTTTTTGAGTAAGTGGATCCACTAAACTCAGATTACTTCCATTTTTCATGACCTTATAGACCTTTATTACTTTTGAATCCTTTTCTTTTCTATTTACCTTAGATTCAGTATGAAACGTTAATTCATAATACAACTCACCTGTATTATTAAGTATATTCATAATTTCTTGCTTTGATTTTTGTAAATTATCTATTGTATTAGGTTTCCATTCAATATCAAATTCTACTGCCTGTGGTTGTTCATCTCTATTTTTACTTGGAACAGCATTAATATTATTTATATCTACAATAATAGGTGAAGATGGTGGAACAATATTTTCACTAGCAATAAATTCACACGTCTGAGAATAAATATATGACTCCTCCTTACCGTTTAAATCTGCTTTAATTCTAAAGTATGCACCTGTACCAATATTCTTGATTGTATCTACAGCCCTTTCTTGATATGCACCAACCGGAATATCTGCTACTGATTGTAAACTTTGCTCATTGGTACCTCTAAATAATGAATAAGTTACCTCACCATTATAAGGATAAGGTTTGAATTCTATCTGCATCGTGTCTTGACTTAACCAACTAATAGAGTAATCCAAATATGTAAAACCATTGTTTTGTGGATTTAAAACCCTTTGCTTAACTGGTAATGCTTGTACTATATCTCCACCTGATAAAGATAAAGTCATATCCACCAGCATACTAGGTTTTAAATCTTTCCAAACAACTACATTCTCTGCCACATCAGAATCTAAATCTTCTGTAAGCCTGCTTTTATCTTTGTTATTAATATTAGTAAAGAAAATACTAATAACATCTTCGCCCGGTTTTTCAACTGTATGACCTACAACAGCTCCTGTTGAATCTTTTATGTCTGAACTCTCATTCTTCATGTCAAATTTTAAGTTTAAACCATTATCAGAGTTATTATGGTCAAATATTTGAAGGGTTCCTTGCATGTTAGCATCGTTAATGGTTTCGAATTTACCAGTAATTTTATCATAAACCTTTGGCATTTTAATATCTACACGAATACCTGGATGTGTCGTTATCTGCTCTAGATTAGCAGTAAATGGACCATGGTCCTTATAACCACTGCCTTTAGATAAGAATATTGGTGCAGAACTAAATTCCTCTAACCCCTTTAAAACAGACCTAGTTCCTTTAAACTTTTCATTTTCCTTTGAACCCTCTATTCCAAATAGAAGTTCAAAATCTGTTACATATCCTTTTTGTATTTTATCTGTTGAAACATAGATTTTTTCATTTTCAATTAAAATGTTTACTTCTATATCTTCAAGAACCATACTTAATTGTTGTTCAATAAAACCAGTACCAACTTGTCTTTCACCTGTTTTTAATTTTCTATCTGTTACTTTATATACTCCTCCAGTAGCTGTAACTGAATTGCTTTTCCACATAGATTCAGCATTATTATATTGCCTTAATGCAAAAGTTTTCTTAGCTTTATCTTCTCCTTTGGTTTCTCCCTCATTTAATTTAGTTGCTTCAACAGTAATATCTTTATCTGGCCCTAAAACAAATTTCAATTCTATATTTCGGGTTTTTCCTGCATAAAAAACAGCATATTTTAAAATATACTCACCAATTTCTTTAATATCCCAACTCACACATGCTTCTTTGTCTTCTAGTGTTGTCTTTTTAGTAACACCTGTTTCTTTGGTATACTTTAATCCTTCTTCCGAAAGCTTATAATTAAATCCCAATGCTTCAAACCCAACATCATCACTGGCATATAAATTAAAAGTTAATCCATTTAGTGAGCTAAACATCAATATAAAAGCTAATAAAAACGCGATTCTTCTTCTCATATGTTCTCCCTTTCTCCTTATTTTCTATCATAAAGTCTCTATAGTATATCGTCATTTTTTACCTGTATTATAAGTCTATATTAATAAATTCTAGTCTTTCATTCTAGTACTACTTTTCGCTTATTTATAGCTTAATATGAATTACTTTTAACACCTTTTTAAATGCAGTTGCTATTGGGATTTGTTTTAGTTCTAATTCACTAAAATACTGAATCTCATCTACTTCTATATTTGTCTTTTTTAAGTATTCTTCTAACTTAGCTGCCCACTTTATGGTTACAGGTTTCATCATCCATTTCTTATGAGTAAAAATATGATTGACTTGTTCAAACTGAGTATGCTCCAGCTTATTAAATGACTCTCTTTCCCATATTTCTGCTTCTATCAAAGGTAAGCCCCATAAGTTAGCAAGTAAACCTTCTCCTTGCTTTTTAATCATACCTAGTTTATGGTCTTTCTCTATTATTAAGGCATAATAATTTTCTTCTACTTTTTTAACCTTCTTTTCTTTCACTGGATAATTTAAAACCGTTCCTGTTTGGTAAGCCATGCACTGTGTTCTTATAGGGCATTCTTCACATTTTGGATTTTTAGGTGTGCAAATAAGTGCTCCTAGTTCCATCAATCCTTGATTAAAGGCACTTGGATGCTCTGGCATATTTTCCATTACTTTTTCTTCAAAGACTTTTCTATTTTTGGCTATCCCTATATCTTCTGAAAGACAATACCATCTAGACATGACACGCATCACATTGCCATCTACTGCTGGAAGTGGCATATCGTAGGCTATACTGCAAATAGCTCCTAGGGTATAGGGGCCTATTCCTGGGATTTCTTTAATTTGTTTAGGGTCTTTAGGAAAAATGCCTTGCCATTTTTCTTTAATCACTTTTGCACCTTTCCATAGATTTTCACCTCTTTTGTAATAACCTAAGCCTTGCCAGTAGTTGTGTACCTCTTCTAAGGTAGCATTTGCTAAGTCAGTGATAGTAGGAAAACGTTCCATAAACTGAATATAGTATGGAATAACCGTCACGACTTGTGTCTGTTGTAACATCACTTCTGATACCCATATGCAATAAGGATCTTTTGTTTTCCTCCATGGCATATCTCTTTTATTTTGTTCAAACCATTTAATTAACATTTTAGCTTTATCTTTGGTGCATTCTTTAGGGTTTGTCATAAGTTGTCCTTTCTTTTCTGTCTGTATATCATTTGATATAATGTGCATAAATTTTTATCCTATAGTCCTATTATTTCCTAGGAAACATCTTTTTACAATGAAAATTTTCAAATTTTATTCTAAATACAACTAAAGGATACCACAGATTTTGTTCTCTAATGGTATCCTTTAATTATATTTTATATGTTTACAGTCTCTACAACAATAATCAGAAGTACAAACTATAATCTAAAATGAAAAATAGAAACTATTAAATATGTGTTATCAATAAAGTGACTTAATTTCTTCTATAGTGAGTCCTGTTTTTTCCGAAATACTTTCATCATCTAATATTCCTAATAGGGCTTTTGCAATTTCTTTTGCTTTTTTTTCTTCACCTTGTCTTATTCCTTGTTGTATGCCTTGTTCTTTAGCTATCTTTTCTCTTGTACGCTGATCCATAATTTCAGCCTGTCTTGCTTCATACGCCATACGCTTTTCTTTGCTTTTGCTCATGATTTCAAGCATTTCATATGCTTTCTCTATATCTCTATCTTGTTTTGCTATCACTTGCATCTCCTCCTTAGATTTGGCATCCAAGAATCTAAGCCACTTTAGCGTTTCATCTTTTGCATCCTTAAGTTCATCTATCCTTTTAAGTTTATCAAGCTCTAGAAAATGTATTTCTAAAACATCCGTTAATCTATCTCCTGTTTCATCCTCACTAATATGAAACGTTGTGTGCAATTTATTAATAGGAATGCACTCAAAATCAAGAATATTTATTGTGATGCACTTCTGGAGCTTATCATAAGTATCACCTGCTTTAATTTGACCATTATACATTTTAGCCCAATAAAATAATGTCCTCTGTGGCATAAATTTTGTTGGAAGCACCTGTATCTCTATGTCTATTTCTTCTCCCTTGTTGTTTTTTACTCTTACATCTAAGATGCCCTTTTTGTCTTCTTTAAATTCCCTAAGTAACTCCGTATTCACAAGCTTAAGTTCTTTAAAGTTTTCCCTTGGTAATTTTAAAACGCTGCTTAAAAAAGCAATTAAAATATCTTTGTTCTTCTCATCTCCAAACAACATTTTAAATGCAAAATCTACTTTAGGAGACATAATGAAGTCTTTGTCATCTATATTTTCAAAATTCATATTATACCCTTTCTTTATTGTCTACTCATGTTGTCATTATTGGGGTAATTGCTATACTTTATACATTTAGTATATCAACTTTTATGCATTATGTAAAAACTAATATACTATTACTAGACAAGCAAAAGCTTTGTATGAAAAATTTTATATGTTTACACTCTTTACAATGCTAATTGATTTTTCCTTTAGCAAATCTATCTTATAATAATTATCTAGCATCATACCGCTTTCTATGACAACGCGGACAGTCGGTCTATTTAAGTCTTCACTATAATTTTTTTCTACAATTGCCACTGCATTATTGCTAAGTAAAACGGCTGAACCTACAGGATAGAAATTAAGCATACTTTCTAATGTCTTTTCTACTTTTTCATTGAGCTTTTCTTTTCTCAGTAGAATAATCGCTTCATTTAAACCTAGTCCTTCTCTGTAGCATCTTTCTGAGGTAATGGCTACAAATACATCACAAGCTGCTACTATTTTTGCACCAATATGTAAGTCTTCTCCTTTTCCTAGCGGATAACCGCTGCCATCTTCTCTTTCATGGTGACATAGTACAATAAGTTTAGCTAGTGCACTTATGGTATTATCATCTTTAATCATACAGTAACCCAGCTCACTATGCTTTTGAATGGTTTTACGTTCTTCCTCAGTAAGTTTTGTTGTTTTTTCCATTATTTCTTTTGGAATAAGAATCATGCCTATATCATGAAGTAAACTTCCTACTACGATATCTCTTGTTTGATTAACTGGAATCATGAGTTTTTTGCACATCATATAGACTAATATGGTTACTTCTATAGAATGTTCATAAGTATTATAGGCATTCGTACGTACATTAATTAAATCATAAATAGCTTGCTTTCCAGCTAGTGCTTCTACAATACTATCAGCAATTTTATAAATGGGCTCTAATTTAACAATCTTGCTTTTTAACACTCTATCAAACTCACATCTAAAATCTTCTATGAGCTGCTTCTTTTGCTCTGGTTCAATAACTGGCATAGGGGTTATGCCTTCTGAAAGTTTATCATCGATATAAATCATTTCTACTTTATACTGTAATAGCTTTTCTGTAAAAGATACTCTAAATCTAGTCCCTTTATTGAGCAGTACTACCCCATTATCTCTTATAATATTTTCCCCTATAATTTCATTTCCTTTTAAATCTTTTACTGCTACTAAACGCATGCCCTCACCTCGAATTATAAACAACTTATTAATAGAATAATCTAACTTTCTATAAGGTCAATCCTTTTTTATACTTTTATAAATTTCTATAAATAAAAAGGAGGCACTATCATCGCCTATTTAAAATAAGCTAATGCTATAGTCCCTCCTTTATTATTATTTATTTTTCAGCAAGTTCAATACGAGCAATTGCTTTTTTTAGTGCAATTTCAGCACGCACATAATCGATGTCTGCATCTTTACTTGAAAGACGTTTTTGAGCACGTTCTTTGGCTCTTTTTGCTCTTTCGAGGTCAATCTCATCTTCGAACTCAGAAGCGTCTGTAAGAATCGTTACTTTATCTTTTGTAATTTCAACAAATCCACCTAAAGCTGTTGCTTTTTTCTTTTTTCCTTCTACTGTATAAATCACTTGTTTATAGTCTAGAAGCGCAACGGTGGGTTCGTGGTCATATAATACACCCATTTCACCTTCTGTTGTTGTAAAAACAACATAATCTACATCTATATCTAAGATGGTTCTCATTGGGGTAATGATTTGAAGTTTAATTGTATTTGCCATAGCCACATCCCCCTAATTATAGAGTTTTAGCTTTTTCTATAGCATCTTCAATTGTACCAACCATGTAGAAAGCATTTTCTGGAAGGTCATCGTGTTTACCTTCAAGAATTTCTTTGAAACTGCGTACGGTTTCTTTAACTGGTACATATTGACCAGGGATACCTGTAAAGACCTCACCAACGAAGAATGGTTGAGAAAGGAATTTTTGAATTTTACGTGCACGGCTTACAGTTAATTTATCTTCTTCAGAAAGTTCATCCATACCTAAAATAGCGATGATATCTTGAAGTTCTTTATAACGTTGTAAAATGGCTTGAACGCCACGTGCAACCTGATAGTGTTCTTCACCAACAACTTGTGGGTCAAGTACACGTGATGTAGATTCAAGTGGGTCTACAGCTGGGTAGATACCTTGTTCTACAATAGCACGAGAAAGTACAGTTGTTGCATCAAGATGGGCGAAGGTTGTAGCTGGAGCTGGGTCAGTTAAGTCATCGGCAGGAACATATACAGCTTGAACAGATGTAATAGATCCTTTTTTAGTTGATGTAATACGTTCTTGAAGTGTACCCATTTCTGTAGCAAGTGTTGGTTGGTAACCTACGGCTGAAGGTGTACGTCCTAAAAGGGCAGAAACCTCAGAACCTGCTTGTGTGAAACGGAAGATATTATCTACGAATAAAAGAACGTCTTGTCCTGACTCATCACGGAAGTATTCAGCCATTGTAAGCCCTGTTAATGCAACACGCATACGAGCCCCAGGTGGCTCGTTCATTTGTCCGAACACCATGGTGGTTTTAGAAATAACGCCTGATTCTGTCATTTCATGATAAAGGTCATTTCCTTCACGAGTACGTTCTCCTACACCAGCAAATACAGAGAAACCACCGTGCTCTGTAGCGATGTTACGGATAAGCTCTTGAATAAGAACAGTTTTACCTACACCAGCACCACCGAATAACCCGATTTTACCACCTTTAAGGTATGGGCAGATAAGGTCAACAACTTTAATACCTGTTTCAAGAATTTCAGCTGATGTGGATTGCTCTTCAAATGATGGTGCTTTTCTATGGATTGGCCATTTGGTTACTTGTGGGTCTGGCTTACCATCTACTGCTTTACCTGTAACGTTAAAGATACGTCCAAGTGTTTCGGTTCCTACTGGAACTGAGATTGGTGCGCCTGTATCAGTTGCCTCCATACCACGCACTAAACCTTCAGTTGCTGACATAGCGATACAACGAACAACGTCATCTCCAAGATGTTGTGCAACTTCTGCTACAAGCACGCTATCATCTTGTCTTTTGATTTCAATCGCATTGTAGACTGCTGGCATTTGCTCTGCACTAAATTTAATATCTAGTACTGGACCAATGATTTGAACAATGTGTCCTACATTTTGTGCCATGTTTTGTTCACTCCTTTATTACTTATTTGAGTGCTCCAACCCCTGCAACGATTTCTGTTAATTCTTGAGTGATTGCTGCTTGTCTAGCACGGTTATATTGAATACTAAGCTTATCTTGGATTTCTTGCGCATTTTCTGTGGCAGAGTCCATGGCTGTCATTCTTGCACCGTTCTCACTAGCACTAGCCTCACAGAGTGCACCGTAGATTACGTCCGCTACATATCTTGGAATTAAATATCCAAGAACAGCCTCTGGAGATGGCTCATAAACTAAAAGATCGCTTGGCTCGTTAGATTCACTTTCTTTTGCTTCAATGTTTTGTATATCTAATGGTAAAAGTCGAACCATTTGTGGCTCTTGTTGGATGGTGGATTTAAAGCTTGTATAAGCTAAATAAACTTCTCCGATTTCACCTTTTAAAAATTTATCTGTTACATAATCAGCGATTTCTTTTGCATCCCTATAAGTAGGTGTTTCAGAAATGCCTGTTACTGTTTTAGAACTTTCATATCCTTTATGTCTAAGCTGCTCAACACCTTTTTTTCCAACGGTAATTAAGTGCGCTTTTTCTTTATTTTCAATATGACTCATGGTGAGCTTACAAATGTTTGAGTTGTAACCGCCACAAAGCCCTTTATCTCCTGATAAAGTAATATAAGCTTTCACATCACTTCCGTTAGCTTTTAAAAATGGTGAACCTTGCCCTTTGGCATTTGCACCTATAGATTGCATAGTGGAGATGATTTTATTGAAAAAGGGTCTTGTTCTAAGAGCTGCCTCTTTACTTTTGTTAAGCTTTGAGGTTGCAACAAGATTCATAGCACTCGTAATTTTCTTAGTGCTATCGATACTTCGGATTCGCCCTTTAATATCTTGTAAAGACGCCATCTTACTTCACCCCTTTTCTATTAAGCTTTAAAGCCTTGTTTAAATTCAGTAATCATATCATTTAATTTCGCATCAAGTTCTTTTGTAAGACCTGCTTTACCTTTAACTTCTTCATAAACTTCTGGATACTTCGCATCGACGAATTCAAAAAGTTCATTTTGGAATCTAGCTACATCACTAAGTTCAACATCCATAAGGAATTTTCTTGTTGCAGCGTAAAGGATTACAACTTGCTTAGCCACATCAAGTGGAGAGTACTGTGGTTGTTTTAAAACTTCTGTAATACGTTCCCCTTGTGTAAGTGCGTTCTTAGTTGCTGTATCGAGGTCTGAACCAAATTGTGCGAAAGCAGCAAGTGAACGATATTGAGCAAGTTCTGTACGGATAGGACCTGCTACTTGTTTCATAGCTTTGATTTGAGCAGCACCACCAACACGAGATACGGAAAGACCTGGGTTGACCGCAGGACGAACCCCACTGTTGAATAATTCTGTTTCAAGGAAGATTTGCCCATCTGTAATAGAAATAACGTTTGTTGGAATATAAGCTGAGATATCCCCTGCTTGAGTTTCGATAATTGGAAGGGCTGTAATAGAACCACCACCAAGTTCATCAGAAAGTCTTGCAGCTCTTTCAAGAAGACGAGAGTGTAAATAGAATACATCTCCAGGATATGCTTCACGCCCTGGTGGTCTGTGGAGAAGTAATGACATGGTACGATAAGCTACCGCATGTTTAGATAAGTCATCGTATACGATTAAGACGTCTTTACCTTGTTCCATCCATTCCTCACCAATTGTAACCCCTGAATATGGTGCAAGATATTGAAGTGGTGCAGCTTCTGAAGCTGTAGCCACTACGATGGTTGTATAACTCATCGCATCAGCTTTTTCTAAGCTGTTTACAAGTTGTGCAATAGTAGAAGCCTTTTGTCCGATGGCAACATAGATACATAAACAATCTTTTCCTTTTTGATTGATGATTGTATCGATTGCAATGGCTGTTTTACCAGTTTGTCTATCTCCGATAATAAGTTCACGTTGTCCACGTCCAATTGGAACCATGGCATCAAGTGCTTTAAGACCTGTTTGAAGTGGTGTGTCTACAGACTTTCTTTCGATAACCCCTGACGCAACTCTTTCTACTGGTCTAAATTTTGTTGTATTAATAGGTCCTTTTCCATCAATTGGTTGACCAAGTGCATTGACTACACGTCCGCTAAGTGCATCACCTACTGGTACCTCTACAACACGCCCTGTAGATTTAACGGTGTCACCTTCTTTGATGTTTTCTTCAGAACCAAAAAGAACAACCCCGATATTGTCTTCTTCTAAGTTTTGAACCATTCCATAAACTTCACCTGGAAATTCAAGAAGCTCACCTGACATAGCTTTTTCAAGTCCATGTACACGTGCAATACCATCACCTACAGTGATTACAGTACCTACGTCTTCTGCTTCAAGGTGTGATTTATAGTTTTTAATCTGGTCTTTAATAATACTGCTGATTTCTTCTGGTCTCAGATTCATTAACTGAATACACCCCTTTCTACGCAAGTCTTATTTTCGATAATTGTTTCTTTAAAGATTGCATATCGCCTTTATAGCTGGCGTCTACAACCTTATCTCCAACTCGAACAATGAGTCCTGCTATAATGCTTTCGTCCACAATGGTTTCAAGCTCAATTTGACTTTTTGTACCTAGTTCAAGTTTTTCTTTAAGTGCTTTAAGTTGACTTTCTTTAAGTGGAACAGCTGATGTTACCACTGCTTTCATAATGCCTGATTCAACTTTAACACGTTCAAGGAAAGCTTCAAGTACATTAAGTATTTCAGCTTGTCTACCTTTATTCACCATTAAAACAAGTAACCCAATAATTGGTGTACTGACTTTATCTGTGAATATATTTTCTACAACTTTGATTTTATTCTCAGTTGTTACCTTATGATCTTGTAAGACTGCCATAAAGTCTGGTTCATCATGAAGGGCTTTCACGATTACTTTTACTTCTTCTTCATACTTTGCCATTGCACCTTCTGAAGCAGCCAAATCAAATAGGGCAGTAGCATATCTTTTTACAACTAGCTTAGCCACTGTACATCCCCCATCTCTTTGATTACTTCATCAATGATTTCATTTTGTTTGGCTTCATCTAAAGAAAGTGTTACAAACTTACTTGCCATAAGTGTAGAGACATCAATCATTTGAGCTTTCATTTCATCTTTTACACGCTCTTGTTCAAGACGAACATCTGACGCAGCTTTAGCTTTAATCTCTTCAGCTTCTTTTCTAGCTTCAGCGATAATTTGCTCTTCCCTTGCAAGTGCTTTTGCTCTTGCTTCTTTAAGAATTTCTGCTGCTTCCTCATCGATTTTAGTAATTTTTTCTTCATAAGTAGCTTTTAACTCTATCGCATCTGCTTTAGCAGCTTTTGCATCATCAATGTTTTTGGCAATACCTTGTTTTCTCTTTTCAAGCATAGCTGTTACTGGCTTATGCAGAATGTAATATAAAAGGATAACGATTAAGAATGTATTAAATAACTGCATTCCTAAATCCCATAATAATTGAGCATCAAATCCAATAATTCTTCCTGGCTCACTAGCAGCTAGCATCGTAATTAATGATGTATTCAAAGGGAAGCTCCCTCCTTTCTGGTCTATATCACTTAGTTTTTATTTGCCCATTATGATAATGATTGATATTTTGTGATAAGTGGGTTAGCAAATAATAAAATGATAGCAATAATAAGACCATAGATACCTGTTGTTTCAGCAACAGCAGCACCTAAAAGCATTGTACTCATAATTGTACCTTGAGCTTCTGGTTGACGACCTACTGCTTCAGCACCTTTACCTGCTGCGTATCCTTGTCCAATACCAGGGCCAATACCAGCGATCATTGCAAGACCAGCACCAATTGCTGAACAAGCTAAAATTAAAGCATTTCCATCGATTTGTTGATTTTCCATATTGAGATCCTCCTTAAAATAAACTCTAAGATAATTAATGATAATGTCATACTTATAAACTTAAATAACCTTATCGAATCCTACTTACTACTTACAAACATTCATTACAAACATTCATTACAAACATTCACAAATATTATAAATATCTACCAAATATGTCTACGAAAAGTAACAGTAAGGCAATAATAAGTGCATAAATACCTGTTGTTTGTGCTACCGCTTGACCAAGTAACATGGTTCTAAGAATAGCAGATTGAAGTTTTGGTCTCTTTCCTACTGCTTCTGCACCTTTACCTGCTGCATACCCTTGTCCAATTCCTGGTCCAACACCTGCAATCATTGCAATACCAGCACCTACTGCTGAACATGCAAGAATAATCGCTGCCCCTGGCTTTGTAACAAGTGGATTTGCAAAAAGCATGATAATGGCAATAACTAACGAGAAAATACCCGAAGTCTCTGCTACTGCTGCACCTAGAAGCATGACCATCATTGCTGGTTTAGCACCCTCTTCTGGGTTCTTACCTGCAACCTCAGCTGCTTTACCTGCTGCATAGCCCTGTCCAATTCCTGGTCCAATACCGCCAATCATAGCAAACCCTGCACCTATTGCTGAGAATGCTAAAATAAGGGCTTTAGGATCTACATTTTGCATCCAACCGAACAAAAAGTTCATAAATGTCATTTCTTCACCTCATTCCTATTCATCCATAGCATTTGATACAAAAGTCATACTTAGCATAACAAAGATAAATGCTTGAAGTGCCCCTGCAAATACATCAAAGTAGCAGTGAAGTACTGCTGGGATTCCTAAGAAGATAACAAGTTTAGGGAACATCGCATACACAAGTCCCATAATAATTGACCCTCCTAAAATATTACCAAATAAACGGAAGCTAAGTGATACTGGAGTTGCCAGCTCACCAATAATGTTGATTGGTAATAATAAAGGTATAGGCTCTAAGAATCCTTTGAAGTATTTAAGACCTTTGGATTTAATACCAAATCCATGAATCATAAAGAATGTAATGAGAGCAAATGCAAGTGTTGTTGCAAAATCTGCAGTTGGTGGTCTAAAACCTAATAATCCTGATAAATTACATACTGCAATAAAAATAATAAGTGGTCCAAAATACGCTGCAAATTTTTTGCCGGAACTTCCACCCATTGTGTTACTTACAAATCCATTGAGCGTATCCACAATCATTTCAATAGCAGTTTGAAATTTACTATCTGGTACTTCCTTAAATTTGTTTGTTTTAATACGAATGATCAGTGCAATAAGTGCCATTACAGCAATAATAATCCATGTATTAATCACTGTTTCTGTTAAATATATTGTTTGACCACCCATCTCAAAAAGTGCCACTTTAAGCTCAGCACCAAAATCGAGAGTTTCACCCACTTCTTCCACACTCCTTCCCTCTATAAATATATATGCAAAGACCATCACGCCTTTGGCGTGGCCTATTTGCCCAAGTGATTTGCCGCCTTTTCATGTTTTTTAATCGTAAAAAGCTGCATGTATGCGGCTATTTTCATTGAAATAAGTCCGAAAAATACACCTAGTAAACTAATGCTTGGTTCTAATGCTGCTACTACAAGAACAATTCCTGTTAATATATAGCGAATCATATACTGCACGTTAGCATATTTCTGTGCTTTACCTTCTGGCATCAGTACAGATTTTTTAATCGTATTTTTCATCAGCATCAATTTTAATATAGAAAAAATAAGGCCAAACAAAATGCCCATGGTAAAACCTTTTACATCATCCACGACTATTATGCCTATAATCTCTATAATTAATGAAAATAATATCATATAAACAATCATAGGTTCTTTTTGAAAGATTTCTTTTAAATCACTTACTTTATTCATCATGTTCCTCTTTCTCTATCATCTTGGCTTGTTTCGATGTATGGTAAAATAAATTTCTAAAAGCTGCCGCTATTCCTAAAAGCAAGAAAATAATGGTAAATAATGGTTCTTTATAAGTTAATCGATCTAAAAATATCCCTATAAAAGTGCAAATTAAAATAGGTGTAACCATTACGATTCCTAACTGAGTAATTAAGGTTATCCCTCTAGCCCATGCCTTTTTTTTCATGTTACACCTGCCTTTTTTATATTTTATATAAATATACTGTATAGTAAATCCATAAAAATATCAAGTTAATTGCCCTTCTGTACGTTAAACTTACCATACTATCCTTATTTATTATACTGCTTTTTTTTGTCATTTTACTACATAAAGTCTATCTTTTTGTAAATTTTTATTAACAAGATATTTATATCTATTATAGTCTATATTATTCTATTTTGCATCACTTTAGTAAGTCAATATGCACTAATTTTACATTTATTTTTTATTACTTTACACCAATCATGTAAACTTTTGATAAACATCCTAAAAATATTAAAAGTGCCCAAGAAATTTAGATTTTACTCTAAATAATCTTGGGCACCCCATTTGCCTAAGTACTCTATGTTTTATTAATTGCTTATAATCAATGCGTTTCCTTATAACAATAGTCTTTTGGTCTTTCATCACTCATTTTAAAATCATAAAGCATGGCAGCAATGATTCTTTCTGATGCCTTGCCGTCACCAAATGGATTTTTTGCCTTTGCCATTCGACTATACGCTTCCTCATCATTTAATAACTCATGTGCCATATGGTAAATCGTGTCTTTTTCAATTCCTGCAAGCTTTAAGGTTCCTGCCTCAATTCCTTCTGGTCTTTCTGTGACATTTCTTAATACAAGCACGGGTTTGCCTAATGATGGGACTTCTTCTTGTAATCCACCTGAATCCGTCATCACAAGATAAGAACGTTTCATAAGGTTATGCATATCTTTAAGGTCAAGTGGCTCAACAAGATGTACTCTATCTAAATCACCAAGTACACCATAAGCGACTTCTCTTACCGCTGGATTTTTGTGCACGGCATAAACCACTTCCACATCTGGATTTTCTAAGACAATTTGTTTAACGGCTTCGCAGATATTTTGAAGTGGCTGACCTAGATTTTCTCTTCTATGTGCTGTCATGGTAATCACTCTTTGTTTGTCATAATCAATATGATTTAACTCATCTACCGTAAACACATAGTTTTCTTCTACTGTATGTTTGATCGCATCAATAACGGTATTACCTGTTACATAGATATGCGCCTCATTTACTCTTTCAGCTAATAAATTTTCTTTAGCAAGTGGTGTGGGTGAAAAGTGTAAATCTGCAAGTGAACCTGTCAGTTTTCTATTCATTTCTTCTGGGAATGGTTCATATTTATTAAAGGTTCTAAGCCCTGCTTCCACATGACCTA
This sequence comes from uncultured Cellulosilyticum sp., assembly GCA_934725855.1. Classification (GTDB taxonomy): domain Bacteria; phylum Bacillota; class Clostridia; order Lachnospirales; family Cellulosilyticaceae; genus Cellulosilyticum. The sequence goes on from CAKVCL010000012.1 coordinate 53,781, forward strand.
CTTTAATTTGTTTGTAAAAGGCAGCAAGTGCTGCTACAAATGAGGTGGATGTATCACCATGAACTAATACAATATCAGGTTTTGCTTCATCAAGCACCTTTTCCATGCCTTCAAGTACACGAATCGTGATGCCTGTAAGGGTTTGTCTTTCTTTCATAATATCTAGATCATAATCAGGCTTAATCTCAAATAGTTCAAGTACTTGATCTAGCATCTCTCTATGTTGTGCTGTGACGCACACTATACTTTCAATCTCTGAGTGCTTTTCTAGTTCTTTCACAAGCGGAGCCATCTTTACGGCTTCTGGTCTTGTGCCAAATACACTCATTACACGTAATTTGCTCATTTACATCTTCTCCTAAATATATAATTTTTATCTAAGCATAACCAAATGTTATGGTTGTATGCTTTATGCAAATAAAACATCTTCTTTTGACGCAACTATAATTCGATTTTTCCCCTCTTCTTTTCCTCTTAGTAAGGCTTTATCTGCAAATTTAATGAGTTCACTATAATTTTGAGTAATCTCAGGATATGCACAAACGCCTAATGTTACAGATACCTCTGCACTTAAATCATATGGAATCTTTAGATACTGAACGCACCTTCTAAATTCTTCAAATATATGCACTGCTTCTTTTAATGGTCTTGGTATCAAGATAACAAATTCATCTCCTCCGTAACGAACAACTTCCCCTTGATTATCTTTAACAATGCCCTTGGCAAGTTGTGCTATGGCAGTAAGTACAGTGTCTCCTTCTATATGTCCTAATTTGTCATTAATGGATTTAAAGTTGTCTGTATCAACTACTGCCGCTGTAACATCATTATGCTGTGTTTTTAATGTCTTTAACAAACTCTTTAAATGATGTCTATTATAAATTCCTGTAAGTGGGTCTTTAATCGATTTTTCAGATATATTTTTTAGTAACTTTGAATTTTCTATTTTACATGCTATAAAGTTTGAAAGTGCTTCAAAAAAGCTTATCATAGTAGGTTCAAAAAAGCTGCTACTCATATGCTCAACTACCAGTCTTCCTATAATTCGATCATCACTAAATCTTTTAAGCGGTATAACTAGCCTAGATTTTGGTATAGGAAGGTCTTTTATTATTGTATCAGTAATCTCTGATTCATCAAACAAGTATATTTCTTCTTTGTTTTTTATTTCTTTAGGAATAAAAGCATCTTTTTTTTCCTTAATTTCATTTTTGCCAGTCATGCTTTTGTAAAACAATGAGTGATTTCTGATATCAGAGTGTTCATTTTCATACCATAAATAGCAGTTATCAATATTTGTATTTGTTATTATTAGTTCGATAAACATAGAAATTAATTCCTTAATGGATGTTATTTCTGATGTTATTTTTATAATTCTTCCTAGTAATCCAAGCATATCATGTTGTGTACTATCTGTATTCTCTAAACAACCTCTCTCTCCAATACTCACCTATACCACCTCTATAAGACTTTACTTCTATTGCATATTTTACCACATTTTATACTTCTTGAATTAACATTCCTACATATCCCGGTCCACAATGTACGCAGGCTACTGGACTAATCCAAGTATCTCCTTCTACTTTAGCATCTGGGACAATTTCTTTGATTTCTTTAATAATTTCATCTTTAGTCTTTTCCCCATCTGCATGTGAAAAATAGATTTTGTACCTTTTACCGCTTGATAAAATCTTTCCAGCTTCTTCTGCGAAATAACGGATGGCTTTTGCACGTCCTCTTACTTTTGCAATCGTTTCATATTGACCATCATCCCCTATTGTAATAATAGGTTTTAAATTGAGGAGTTTACCTACTGCAGCAGAAACATGTCCTATTCTTCCACCATGAACAAGATATTTAAGTGTGTCCACAACAAAAAAAGTGTGTTGTTTCGCTCTTTTATCTTCCAAAACTTTTATGATTTCTTCTGAGCTTTTACCTTCATCTGCTAAAGTTGCTGCCACCTTAGCTAATACCCCTTGTGGTGCTGAAAGTGTTCTTGAGTCAAATACATTCACCTTTAATTGTGGAAATTCATCCTTTACCATGTTAATTGCATTAAAGCAACCGGATAGTCCTGATGATATAGGTACAACAATAACTTCTTTATATCCCTCATTAATAATTTCCTCAAAAACTTCATGCATTTCTTCTAATGAAGGTAAAGAGGTAGAGGGAATTTCCGTTTCTAAGTGGTCTAACACTTGTTTAGGATGAATTTCTAATTGGTCTTTATAAGTATGATCCTTATAAACAATTTGATAATGAAGCATTTTTATATGATACTCTTTAATTTCATCCAAACTTAAGTCTGATGCTGTATCTGTAATAACTGCAATTTTTCTCATGATGTTTCTCCTTTTCTATATACCAATTTACCTTAATTCACCCATAAAAGCAAATGGTTAAGCCTTCTAGCTACTTATGTCACTTGCAATTCTAACCGTTTCCATAGCATCCTTTGCATAAAAATCAGCCCCTACATATTCAGCAAGTTCTGTTGTAAGTACAGCACCTCCTACAATCACCTTGACATCTGGGGCTTCTTTTCTAAGAAGCTCTATCGTTTCTTTCATGCTTCCTACAGTGGTTGTCATTAAAGCACTAAGTCCTACTATTTTTACTTGCCATTTTTGTACAGCTTCTAGTACTGCTTCCTTTGCTACATCTTTTCCCAGGTCAATTACTTCAAAGTTATAGTTTTCCATAATCACCTTAACAATATTCTTGCCGATATCATGGATATCTCCAAATACAGTGGCTAAAACCACTTTTGTTTTTTCTACAGAGTTTTCTCCCTTTTCACCTGTCATCTGACTACGCAAAATATCAAAAGCAGCCTTAGCCCCTTCTGCAGATTTTATGAGTTGAGGCAAGAAAATCGTTTGTTTCTCATAGTATTCACCCACTTCATTAAGTGCAGGTACAATATGTTTTTCAATAATCTCTAAAGGGGTAATCGTTTCTAAAAGCTTAGTGGTTGCTTTTTTAGCTTCTTCTTGTAATCCTTTAATAATGGCTGTTTTAACATCCATTTCATTCGTTGTTTGACTGGCACTCACTTTTTGGCTAGAGTTTCCAGCTGTTGCCCCCATATTACCATATTGCTCAATATAATCTTTAGAGTCTTCATCTAATCCCATAAGTACGCGGTAAGATGCCACTGTTTCCATCATCCCTTTATCTCCCGGATTCATAATTGGAGCATCTAAGCCTTGCATTAATGCCATAGCAAGCATATTTCTATTAATGATTGGTCTTTGTGGCAAACCAAATGATACATTACTTACACCCAATACGGTTTTAACTTCAAGTTTTTCTTTAACTAAACGAACAGCTTTAAGTGTTTCTTTAACGAGTGACTGCTGCGCTGAAGCCGTTACCACTAAGCAATCAATAAAGATGTCTTCTTTTGGAATGCCTATTTTTACAGCTTCATCTACTATATGTTTGGCTATTTCAAACCTTTCCTCGGCTGTTTCAGGAATACCTCGTTCATCTAAAGCCAGTCCTAAAATAGCAGCTCCATATTTTTTGGCAATAGGCAAAATGTTTACTAGGCTTTCTTTTTTACCATTTACTGAATTAATAAGTGGTTTCCCATTATAAACTCTAACACCTTGTTCTAGTGCTTCTACATTAGAAGAGTCTATTTGAAGTGGCAAGTTAACTGCTGCTTGCACTTCCATAATGGCTTTTTTAAGAAGGGCTACTTCATCCATATCTGGCATACCCATATTAATATCTAATAGATGTGCGCCTTGATCCACTTGATTTAAGGCTTCTCTCACCACAAAATCCATATCTTCAATACGAAGTGCCGCCTGAAGTGCTTTTTTTCCTGTTGGATTTAAACGTTCACCAATGACTCTTACATCGTCAAAATAAACTGCTTTAGATGGACTACAAATCCCAGTTCTTGGTGGATTTTGAGGCCTAACAAATGGAATATCTTTAGTTTTATCCACAGTTTCTTTGATAAAAGCAGGATTTGTTCCACAACATCCCCCTAAAATACTCACACCCATGTGAGCAAATTCTACCATGAGCTTTGCAAACTCCTCTTCTGTAATATCATAATAAACCCGATCTCCTTCCATAATAGGAAGCCCTGCATTAGGTTGTAGCATAATAGGAATATGGGCTATTTTAGTCAGTTGTTCTACAATTGGTTTAAGTTGCTTGGGCCCTAAAGAGCAATTGATGCCTAGTGCATTAACCCCTAAGCCTTCTAACATCAGTACCATACTTTCAAGACTTGTCCCAAAGAAAGTACGTCCATTTTCTTCAAAGCTCATCGTGCATAAAATCGGAAGGCTTGTATTTTCTTTTGCGGCTAATACGGCTGCTTTTAACTCGTATAAATCGGTAAAGGTTTCAATGATGATAGCATCTGCTCCTGCCTTTTGTCCGGCTAGCATTTGCTCTTTAAAAACTTCATAGCTTTCCTCAAAGCTGACATCTCCAATAGGTTTAAGCATCTTTCCTGTAGAGCCCACATCTAATGCAATATATGTATTTGGATAGTCCTCTTTTGCTTTTCTTGCAATCTGTATGGCTTTTGTAATGATTTCTTCTACGGTATAATCTGTTTTCTCTATTTTATAACGGTTTGCACCAAAAGTATTGGTTGTTACAAACTGAGCACCTGCCTCAAGATATTCTCTATGAATTTCTTCTATAATTTCAGGATGCGTCATATTAAAAAGTTCAGGAACTTCTCCTAACTTAAGTCCTCTATTTTGGAGCATGGTTCCCATACCCCCATCAAAATAAAGACGTTCATGCCCTATTCTTTTACTTACTTCACTATTACACACCACACTTGTCACCTCTTCTTCTATACATGCAAGTTTTAACTAGGTTGCAATACCCACATGACTTTTGTCTGTTTTCTTTTTGACTTGAAATGCCTATAAGGGCTGTAATGGACTTAGTTGGCACAAGCATATGTGTCTTAGTCAGCATAAGCCCTATTCTTTTTTGAGCCATTAAAATATCTAATAAATCTGCTGAAGCCTCTAAGGGGACATCTCCATAACCTGGACTAAAGCGCATGGTGAGGTACTCATTTTCTGCAAGATGATTCATAATTTCTACTTCTGCATCATCACATAGTTTATCCACTAATACGGATGCACAAGCATCTAAAACCATTGCACCTAGCATGTTCGTTTTTTGTAAATTAGCAATCTGCCGATCTACTTCTCGCCCCAAGGTTGCTGCCATAAGAATACACTCATGACTATTTTTAAATAGTTTGATCAAATCTTGACTTTGAATACTACAATTAGTTCCTTCTAAAACGATTTGATCTTCTTCTCTATTGATCTTCACTTTTTGATAGGTGACCTTAGATAGAGCAATTTCTTCTAACCTTTTAAACCCTTCTATTACTTTATCTTTCATTTCTAAATCAATATTTGCTTTTGGAACGCCAATATATCTTAATGCTGTACTTATCATATTTTCAGTAATCATGTTGTTTCCTCAGCTTTCTCATTCCTATCACTTGTCAAATCTCCATACTTTAAATACAATTCTTGTATTAAACATAATCCTCCTACATTGTATCATATTTTTTTATTTTCATTAACTTCACATATTTATCCTTAATTAATTCTTCTAAACTATAGAAACATAGGGATTATCCTTAATATAAAAACGCCATAATTTATCCTCATATTCCTCAGCATAAGGAATATTGATCCTTTTGGCTTCTACTATTTCGAATTTTTGCTGTGAACCTTCTCCAATCCAAAGAGGGTTTTTAATCGTTACCAATTGATTATTTAGGCTTTTGTCGATCTTTAATGCCTTGCATAATTTGCCTGGCCCATTCGTAAGCTCCGTATCCTTCTTAGATTTAATCTTCCTATTTTCTCTAGCAAATCTAAGTGCTTCATCATCTAAGGGCTCAAGTGCTCTAATGAGTACACAATGAGGTATTCCCTTATGATTAGCTGCTATATTTAAACAATGATACATCCCATAAATAAGATAAATATAAGTTGTTCCACCTATTTCATATAAGGGTGCTGTTCGCTCTGTCTTTTTATTTCCAAAGACGTGAGCCCCTTTATCTTCTATGCCCATATACGCTTCTGTTTCTACTATTTTAAAATAATAAGTTTTTTCCTCATCTTCCCTAGCCATTATTTTTCCCAATAAACTACGTGCTACATGAATACCATCTTCTAAAAAAAAGTTTTCTTCTAATCGTTTCATTTCATTCTCCATTTCTCAGTCGTTGATTTTCTTCAAACACATCATTTATTTTTCACACAAAATTTACGATTAATCTGCTCCATTCTTGCATCTTGCAAAATCGCATTAATTTCAGCCCCTAAAAGGAGTAAGGTACAACTTACATATAGCCATATAAGGAGTATAAAGACACTTCCTATACTACCATAAAGCTGATTATATTTACTATAATTATCTACGTAAATCGAAAAGCCTAAAGAAAAGAGATACCAACTCACAGAAGTAAAAATAACTCCTGGCCATACATTTTTATCTTTTAAATATTTTCTTGGAATAACTCTATAAAAAGCATAAATGACAATCACTAATGCAATAAATGGCATAACGAGCCTTATTAAATTCCATAAAGGCATAACAATTCCTTTGTTCATATCCAGCATAGTAAATACATAATCACCAACTCGATTTCCAAATACTAAACCAACCATTAGCAAAATGAGTACCATTGCTAACAAAACCGTATACATAACTGCCACAATTCTTGCTAAAAAATAAGGTCTTACATAATTAGAGCCATAAGCAATATGTATTCCTCTTATTAATGCATTAACTGCTGTTCCAGCTGACCATAAAGTCACAAGCCCTCCAACAGATAGAAGGGTTGTACTTCTATACAAAATAAACTGGCTAATGGTACTTTCTACTACAGGAACCAAGGTTTTAGGTAGTGCCTCTTCTACATATTCCATAAAAATACCCGTTGGCAAGTTCGTATAGGTTAACAAGCTAATGACAAAAATAATAAAGGGAAAAAATGCTAATATCCAATAGTAAGCCATATAAGCACTGGTCGTTGATAAACTATGTGCTTTATACCGCTTCATCAGCTTCGTAATCAGCCATTTTAATTTCAAATAAATCTCCATCTTATCCTCCACTTTGGCATATTTCCATCTAATGTATATGCAGCCTCATTCATATCTAATCACAAAAAAAGGATAATCAACTATAGTCATCTATAATAGATTATCCTCTCTCTATTCGTATTTTATCCTAGGCCACTCTATTTCTTAGTTTTTGTTTCAGATTTTTGACCTTGCATTTTAGCTTGAAGTTTTGCAACAAGTCCTTTTTTCTTCGTTTCTGGTAACTTTCCTGAAACGACATTAACAATTAAGATACCAGCAAGTTCAACTTTAACTTGTTTCTTAGTTGGTAATACATCATAAATCCTTTGATCACATAATAGAGTTTGAATTTGAGGACCAATTTTTGCAATAACAACTGGCATTTTACGCTTTTTATACATCCATGGTAATTGATCTTTGACTTGTTTAGGTAATTTTAAATTAGTTAAATTATCTTTTTTCTTATCAATAACAAATAGTGTAACGGCTTGTTTATTGTCAGAAATAATTTTTTGTTGTTCGTCATACTTCGTTTGCAGCTTTCTTCCCCAAAAATAGAGGCCTACTAAAACTACAGCTAAAATCGCAATGACAATCCAGAATATTGTCCAGAAACCCATCTTCTGTATCCTCCTTGTGTGCAAGTATTACTTACACGATCTAATATTTATACGGCTTTCATATGAAAGACCAAGCTTTCTTAAGTATAGCATAGGAATAATTATAAAACAACGCTTGGAAATCATCCTAGATGCCAATATAAATGTCGCCGTCTTGCTTCCTAATTGAAACCCTAACTTGTTCATCATCAATATATTTAATCAAACTGCCAAATGTCACTTTAACCCCTGGATAAATGGTTCCTGAACACTTAATCAGTCCATCTCTAACATTATTAAGCATATCATTTAATTTTGTTGACCTTGCTTTCATATCTTCATATTCTTCTAAAACAGGCTTTCTTGTTGAGTTAAGTTTATCTAGCATCATACGTTTTTGAGGATCTAATTGTTTTCCTCTATTCTTAGTCATTAAAAAGCTAATACTTTGATCAATTTTATTTAATTCTGCTTTCTTTGCCTTTAAGTCTTCAGAAAGTTGTTTAGCTTCTGCATAAATTGAAGGTGGTACACCAATTTGGATAGCCGTTACAGTTCCCATAGGTGAGCCAATACTATTTGCAATGACCATGTTAGTCGCGGTTACGCTTCCACCAACAATGGTTCCTTTACCCATTTCTGCTCTAATACTATCTCCAGCGGTTACAGTAGAATGAAGGACTGCTTCTGTAATGATATTTCCTCCTGCTTCAACATGAGCATTTTGAATAAACTTAGCAATGATATTTCCCTTTGCTATTAGTTTACTTTTATCTGTTCCTTGAATCCCATAGGTTAAGAAAATATCTTCTCCTGCAATAATAACGGCATCATCTACAGGCCCCTTTACCTCAACTGATCCACCTGCCTTAATAGTAAAGCCACTATGAACACTGCCTTGAACAACCACACTGCCTACAAAATCAACATTTCCTACACTACTGTCAAGATCTCCATTAATGGTAAACACAGAGTTAATATAAACATTATGTTCATCGTATTCAAGTTTTCCATCAATATCAGCAACTAAGGTTACACCATCTTCTAATATCCTCGTATTTCTTCCTTTAGGCATTCTTGCTTCTTTCACTTTCTTTGGTTTCAAAACTTGCCCTAAAACATTAAAACCATCTGTGCCTTGTTTAGCTAATATTTTAGTAGCCAGTTTATCACCTTTTCTTACATTTTTAACAGCACTTAAATCTTTTAGGTCAACCGTTCCATCGTCATTAATTTTAGGTTTAAATTGTTTAAGTCCCTGAGTATCAAATGCAAAGTCAATATGTCCATCTTGTCCTTCTATAGGATGCTGCCCCTGAGCAATAATATATTTATAATTATATCTATGCTCCCTACAAATTTCTCTTAGATCATCCTCTTTTATGCCTTCAACAATTCCCTTCTTACTCATTTCATCTTTGACTTGATCCAGACTGATTTTTCTACCCCCATTTTGAGGTTCATTAAAACTTATAACTCCCATCATTTTGTCTGCAGTTACTTCAACCAAAACACTCTCGTTTAAAATTTCATTCTCAGCCATATGAATCCCTCCCTAAACTCCCTGTTATCTGCTAAACAATCTCCATCATTAACCCCTTAACCACTTCTTGCACCATTTGTGGTAAATGAGCTAATTCTTCTTTTAACAAATCCTTTGTTTGTATTGGACTTCCAATATTTACAATGACCTTTGTCTTTTGAATATGCTTCTTCTCTTCAAATATCTTATAAGTATTACTAAGGGCAATGGGTATAATAGGAACTTTTGTTTTAGAAGCAAGCTTAAAGCCACCTTCTTTAAAATTTCTTATTTCATTACTCATGTTTCTTGTTCCTTCTGGAAAAAGAACAATAGATTGCCCATTATTTAGTTCCTTAATGCCTTGTAATATACTTTGAAGTGCTTTTCGCATATCTTTTCTATCTATATATATACAACCCAAAGCATTAAACCATTTATTGACAAATGGCATCTTTTGTATTTCTTGTTTTCCAACAAAAATAACAGGATCGTTAATAATTGATAATAGAATCACTATATCAAATACACTTTTATGCGTTGCTACATATAAGACAGGACCTTCATGTGGTAAATTTTCTTCTCCCCTAACTTCTAGTTCCATTCTAGTTGAATTAATAAGTTTTTTTGAAAGTTGTTGCATATGTTTATAGATTTGGGCTCTGCTTTCCTTCACGCCATGTTTTTCATTACCAAAGCCATATTCTCTTCTTAAATCTTTATAAACAATATCTGCCCAAATAAAATCACCAATCACTTTGGTATTTTCAAACATAGAACGGCCTCCTAAAATTTTTAATCTTTCTTATAGTTCTCAAGCATTTTTTCTCTTAACGCATAAAGCTCATCAGATAAAACAACTTGCATAATTTGTGGATTAACAAGTCGTTTGTATTCTTCCCATAAAGTATCTAACTCTTCTTTAGCATAGGCTTTAATAGCCATTGTTTCTGGCTGGTCATATACAAGCTTTCCAGCTACAAAGACTGGAACCAAAAGCTCTCTAAGTGTATAAGTATTGGCTTTAAGTTTAATTTTCTTCCATCTTGCTTTTGTTTCATAAAGCACAAGTGGTTTGGTTTCATCAAACACTTCATGTTCAAGTGCAATAATATCTGCAATCATTTTTCCTGTTTGTTTGTCATAAACACGAATAAGTTTTTTCACCCCTGGATTAGTAACTTTTTCTGGATTATCAGAAATTTTGATTTTAGGAATTTCAACGCCATCTCTGCCAATCTCAGCGGCCAATTTATAAATACCACCAAAAGATGGGCAGTCAGATGAAGTAATCAGGTTCGTTCCTACACCCCATAAAGTAATTTTAGCCCCTTGTCTTTTAAGGTCAGCAATGAGCATTTCATCAAGGTCACATGAAGCACTAATAATAGCGTCTTTATGTCCTGCAGCATCTAGCATTTGTCTAGCCTTCTTAGAAAGGTAAGCAAGGTCACCACTGTCTAATCTTATGCCGTAAGACTTCATTTCTACACCTGCTGCCTTCATTTCATCAAATACTTTAATCGCATTAGGTACACCTGATTCTAGTGTGTCATAAGTATCTACAAGTAAAATACATTTATCTGGGAATAATTTAGCATACGCTCTAAAGGCTTCTATTTCCTCATCAAAACTCATTACCCAGCTATGTGCATGTGTTCCTGAAACAGGTACATTAAACATTTGTCCTGTGAGCACATTAGAAGTTCCTGCACACCCCCCAATAATAGCTGCTCTAGCCCCATAAATTCCTGCATCAGGGCCCTGTGCACGACGAAGTCCAAATTCAAGTATTGGATCACCTTCTGCGGCTTTTACCACTCTTGCTGCTTTAGTTGCAATCAAACTTTGGTGATTAATCATATTTAGCAAGGCTGTTTCTACAAATTGAGCTTCAAAAATAGGCGCTTTAACTCTCATTAAAACTTCCATTGGAAATACAACCGTTCCTTCAGGTATCGCATAAATATCTCCTGTAAATTTGAAGTTTCTAAGATAATCTAAAAATTCATCTTGAAAAGTATTCAAACTTGCAAGATATTCAATATCCCCTTCAGTAAAAGCTAAGTTTTGAATATATTCAATCGTTTGAGATAACCCTGCACAAATCGCATAACCGTTTTTCGATGGATTGTTCCTGTAGAATAAATCAAATACAACTTCATGATTATTGGTATCGTTGTTATAATACCCTTGCATCATCGTAAGTTGATATAAATCCGTTAGTAATGTTAAATTTCTTTGAGTGTTCATTGTTCCAATCTCCTATCTTGTATTTTCCTATAGGGTTTGCACATTTACTTTATTTTAGTATACATCAAAATAAGCTTAATTTGTGTATCTTGAATATTTTTTTTATAAATATTATCAATTTCTTGTCTTTTTGTTCTTAGGTGTGTTTTTCTTCCTTATTATCCTTTACAAAATTAACCTTTACAAAGCATTTTTTTGACTTTATAATATTCATATTAGATTTTTATATTCAAACACAATGAAGAGGAAAAGTACATCTTTCGAAGCGTCCTAGCGAGTGAGGTTGGTGAGAGCTCATACGATAGAAATTTGGAAAAATCGCCTTGGAGTGGCAGACTGAAACATATAGAATTTGGCAATACTTTTATTAGTTTATCTATCAAGCATCCATTCTATATAAAGTAGACTCTGACGGTTTCCTACCGTTACCGTAAGGAAAGGTATAACGAGTGGTCGTATTTACGGCAAATCAGGTGGTACCGCGGAAGATTGCACATAACGCTCTTTCGTCCTGTCTATGGATGATGGGGCTTTTTTATTTGCCACAAGTCCATATTTTGTAAAATTAATCTTATAAAAAATAGGAGGTCTAGTATGTACAAGAAAGTAGATACCACCCTTAACTTTGTGGACAGAGAACTTGAAGTCCTTAAGTTTTGGAAAGACAATCATGTCTTTGAAGAATCAATTAAATCTAGAGAAGGCGGCCCTATATTCACATTTTATGATGGTCCTCCAACAGCTAATGGGAAACCTCACATTGGTCATATCTTAACACGTACAATGAAAGATATTATGCCACGTTACAAAACGATGAAAGGTTATAAAGTGCTTCGTAAAGCTGGTTGGGATACACATGGTCTTCCAGTAGAACTTGAAGTAGAAAAACTTCTTGGCATCAGTGGTAAACCACAAATTGAAGATTATGGGGTTGAACCTTTCATCAAAAAATGTAAGGAAAGTGTTTGGAAATACCAAAGTGAATGGGAAAAGATGTCTGACCGTGTAGGTTACTGGGTAGACATGGAGCATCCTTATGTGACTTATGATAATAACTATATTGAATCTGTATGGTGGTCTCTTCGTCAAATCTGGGATAAAAACCTTATTTACAAAGGTCACAAAATCGTTCCTTACTGCCCTCGTTGTGGAACCTCTCTTTCTTCACACGAAGTGGCTCAAGGCTACAAAGATATTAAAGACCAAACGGCTACTTGTCGCTTTAAAGTAAAAGGTGAAGACAATACCTACCTTTTAGCTTGGACAACAACACCATGGACCCTTCCATCTAACGTGGCTCTTTGCGTTAACCCAGATCATGATTATGTTAAAGCAACCTTTGAAGGGGCAACTTATATCTTAGCTGAAGCATTAGTTGAAGCTGTTTTAGGAACAGAAGGCGTAGAAATTACACAAAAATTCAAAGGTGCTGAGTTATGTGATACAGAATATGAACCATTATTCACTTGCGCTAAAACAGATAAAAGAGCTTTCTTCGTAGTAGCTGATGACTATGTAACCCTTACAGATGGTACGGGTATCGTTCATATTGCTCCTGCATTTGGTGAAGATGATGCAAGAGTTGGTCGCACGAATGACCTTCCATTTGTTCAACTTGTTAATGAGCAAGGTCACTTTACTGAAGAATTTACAGCCCAATTCCCAGAACTTAAAGATGTGTTCGTAAAAGACGCAGATAAAGCTATCCTTAAATACCTTAAAGAACAAGGTACATTATTTAAAGCAATTCCTCACACACATAGCTACCCACACTGCTGGAGATGTGATACCCCACTTCTTTACTATGCACGTGATACTTGGTTCATCGAAATGACTAAAGTACGTGATAAACTTGTAGCAAATAATAAAACAGTAAACTGGATGCCTGAATCTATTGGCGAAGGTCGTTTCGGTAACTTCCTTGAAGGTGTTATTGACTGGGGTCTTTCTCGTTCAAGATACTGGGGTACTCCACTTCCTATCTGGGAATGTAAATGTGGTCACAAACACTTAATCGGAAGCATTGAAGAATTAAAATCTATGAGTAAAGATTGCCCTGATGACATCGAGCTTCATAAACCATATATTGATAACGTTCACTTAACTTGTCCTAAATGTGGCGGCGAAATGAAACGTGTATCTGATGTAATCGACTGCTGGTATGATAGTGGTTCTATGCCATTTGCACAACTTCACTATCCATTTGAAAACAAAGAAGTATTCGAAGAAAACTTCCCAGCTGACTTTATTTCAGAAGCGGTTGACCAAACTCGTGGTTGGTTCTACACCCTTATGGCGATCTCTACTTTAATCTTTGACAAAGCACCTTACAAAAACGTTATTGTTCTTGGACACGTAGGTGACAAAGATGGTATCAAAATGAGTAAACACAAAGGTAACGTTGTAGACCCTTGGTCAGTTCTTGATGTGCAAGGTGCAGATGCGGTTCGTTGGTACTTCTACTCTGCTTCAGCGCCATGGCTTCCAAGCCGTTTTGCAGGTGAAAACGTTAGCGAATCACAACGTAAGTTCATGGGTACCTTCTGGAATACTTACGCATTCTATGTCCTTTATGCAAACATCGATCACTTCGACCCAACAAAATACGAACTTAAATATGATACTTTAAACATGATGGATAAATGGATTCTTTCAAGACTCCATACCTTAATCAAAACAGTTGACGACCATCTTGAAAACTACAGAATCTTTGAAGCTTCTCGTGATATGCAAAACTTCGTAGATGACTTATCTAACTGGTATGTTCGTCGTAGCCGTGAAAGATTCTGGCAAAGCGATATGCCACAAGATAAGATTAATGCTTACAAGACACTTCATACCGTTCTTGTAACACTTGCTAAAATCTCAGCACCATTTATTCCATTTATGGCAGAACAAGTTTACCAAAACCTTGTTAAATCTGTTGATAGCAAAGCTCCTATGAGTGTTCACTTATGTGACTTCCCAGTATGCGACGAAGCTATGATTGATGCTGAACTTGAAAAATACATGAATGAAGTTCTCGCAATCGTTGTTCTTGGACGTAGCTGTCGTAACGAAAGCAATATCAAAAACCGTCAACCAGTTGGCAACCTTTATGTAGGTGCTACAGAAGTCCTTCCAAAAGAATTCATCGATATCGTAGCAGAAGAATTAAACGTTAAACACGTAGAATTCACTACAGAAGCAGCAGACTTCATTTCTTATACCTTCAAGCCACAAATGCGTACATTAGGACCAAAATACGGTAAAATGCTTAACGCTATTCGAACTACTCTTCAAGAACTTGACGGAAGCGCAGCGATGGCTGAACTTAATGCAAATGATGTGCTTAAATTAACAATTGAAGGACAAGAAATTGAACTTACAAGAGATGATCTTCTCATCAGTACCGCTCAAAAAGAAGGTTATGCTGCTGCTACAGATAATGGATATACTGTTGCAATCGATACAAACCTTACAGAAGAACTTCTTGAAGAAGGTTTCGTTCGTGAAGTCACTTCTAAGATTCAAACCATGAGAAAAGAAGCTGACTTTGAAGTACAAGATCATATCCTTGTATCTTACACAGGTAGTGAAAAAGCTACTGCTATTGTAAGCAAAAATGCTGAATATATCGCCTCTGAAGTTCTTGCTAACTCAGTTTCTGCTACTCCAGTAGATGGATTTACAAAAGAATGGAAAGTAAATGGTGAAGACTTAACCCTTAGTGTTAAAAGAGCTTAATCCATAAATTTTCTAGCTCCATCTAAATAGCCTAAAATCAAACAAGACCTCTAAAATAAGTTAATCCACTTATCTTAGAGGTCTTGTTTTAATTGTAAATATTGTCCCTATCATTTAGAAATGCTTTCTTTTTGCTTAACTACAATTCCTTTTTCTTTAATAAACTCCGTAGGTGCTATGCCTATATACTTCTTGAACACTTGACAAAAATGCTTATACTCATTAAATCCAGTTTTTTCTGACACCTCATAGACTTTATAAATTCCTTGATTTAATAACTCAACGGCTTTTTGAAGTCTATACTTATGTAAAATTTCTAAAAAGGTTTGTGAAACCTGTTCTTTTAATTTCCTACTTAAATAACTTCCACTTACCCCTAATTCATCTGCAACCATTTCTATGGTTAATTTCTCATCGTATCTATTTCTAATCACTTCTAATGCTTTTTCTACATAAACATTGTTGCCTTGTTTTTGTATATAAAATTCCAAGTTAATCAGTTCTACTTCACTTTTATCTTTTGTATTTTCTTTTAAGGTACTCATCTTACGTTCTTCATAAATTTCATTTTTTATTTTATCAACAACCTTCTTTAATGCCTGTTCATCTACTGGTTTAAGAAGATACTCAAATACTCTTAGCTTAATCGCCTTTTGAGCATATTCAAATTCACTATAACTCGTTAGAATAACACTTTTAAACTCATATTCGTCTTTAGCTGCTTCGAGCATTTCAATGCCATTCATCTTAGGCATGATAATGTCTGTAAAAACAATGTCAGGCTGAAGCTCTTGTATTTTCTCCAAGCCCTCTTTTCCATTTCTTGCCTCACCTACTATGACGCACTCCATACTCGTCCAGTCTACAGTATGGATAAACCCTTTTCGGATAATCTCTTCATCCTCCACCACCAAAACTCTTAGCATGTCATGTTCCCCCTCTTGTTAATAGGCAGAATAATTTTTACTACTGTCCCTTCATTTACTTCACTTTTTATATCTATCCCATAGGCTTTGCCATACATGAGTTGTATTCGTTTATGTACATTATACAGTCCAATATGATTAGATGGATTAGTCTCTTTCTTTAACATATCCTGTAATTCATTTAGCTTAGATTCCTCCATTCCTATTCCATCATCATAAATTACAATCACAAGATCATCTGCTAAAAAACTTGCCTTAACTTTTACTGTGAGCTCATCCTTATCTCCAAAAGCATATTTAATGGCATTTTCAATAATAGGTTGTAAAATTAACTTAGGGACAATGCAGTTTTCAACATCTCTTTCAATATAAATATGATAATGAAATCTTTCACTAAATCGATATTGTTGAATCAATAAATAACACTTCGTGTATTCAATATCCTCTTTCATGGTTACATCTAAAATACCATTATTAATGCTATATCTCAATAAAGTTGATAGGCTTACAATCATTTTACTTGCAGCATCTGGATCTAATTTTGACATATAACGAATATGTTCAAGCGTGTTAAATAAAAAGTGAGGGTTGAATTGTGATTCTAACTGTTTAATTTCTGCCAAACTTGCTTGCTTAATCTTTTCTTCATTAATATCAATAAGTTTCTTAATGCTAGTTAACATTAGATTATACGATTTTCCAATCACCTCAAATTCATCATAGGATTTTATATAAAGCTCCTCTTCCAGATTGCCTTTTTGAACCTTTTCAAAGGCTTCTACAACTTTATCAATAATCTTTGTTTTCTCTCTTGTAATCTCCTTTGCAACAATTAACATGGCAATAATTAATCCTGTCATAAAAAGTACAAAGAAAGAGCCTGCCCAAATAAATACTTTATAAAGATTTCCTACTTCTTTAAAGGTATACACAAACAGCTTATTAGAAACAATACTACTATTTTCTTTATAATACTTATTTCCATCTATTGTAAGGTTATTGCTTTCTTCTTTAAATTCATTTCTCAGCTTATCTTGACTATTGTTAAATCGCTGAGTGGTTTCTAGAAAAATATTATCATATTGATCGGTGACAATCATCTGAACATCAACATCATTAAAAGTTTTTGTAAACTCATCTCCATATAACACAAAAAGAAGATAACCATTTATCCCCTCTTTTCCAACTATCGCCTTGCCAATTAATAGCTTTGAGCGATTCAAATTATCCTTATAAGTTTTATTGCACTCTAGAATGACTTCATCCGAATGATCATGCATCCTTTTAGTAATGCCCCATGAAACCTCTTTACCTTGTGGAATAAAGGTTGGAACCTGATTTGTACTCCCTGCTAACCACTCATATTCTTTATCCAAGATATAAAAATCCACTGCCTCTGGTATGCTATTAGCAATATGATAAAGTTCTTCATATGCTACATGCTTTAGTCTTTCATCCATTAATAATTCATAAAATATTTCATCACCTGCTAATTCGTCAGATTCTTGTACAAAATCAGATATAACCTTTTCTAATCTTTTTTGTATTTCTAAGTTCTTCTCTTCTACACATGTAATGATGGTGCGATTCCAAATAAGATACACAACTCCAAAGATAATAACAGTTACTAAAGAAATAGGAATAAGGGCATAAACAACAAAGATACGATAAATATCTTCTTTAAAGCGTTTCTTTTTTGACTGCATTGTTTGATGCCTCCTTACAAAATTTTATATATTAAAACTATACATTATCTTCTGATTTTCAACAATGTTATCTTTCATCACTAGTAACAATATATAAATAAAAAAATTGATTATAAATAATTCGAAGCGTCAACTTCAAATTATTTATAATCATTGATTTAACTTGATAGATAACCTAAATGGGGGAGATCATCTATAACCTTTTTAAGTCCAATTAACAATGAATAAACTATTAAAGAAGGGGTATAGCTTATTCATTTCTATATATTGACTTCTTTATTGCCTGATAGTTTAAAGAAGATCAATAACGAAATAACAGTGGTCACGGTTAATATCGTAGATAAAGCTGCTGCTGTTCCGTAACTTGCTCTAATAACTTCTGTATAAATCGCAACTGACATCGTCTTCGTTTTCCCTGTATACAGAATAATAGAAGAGCTTAACTCATTAATAACTGTAATCCAGCTTAAAATGGCTCCTGAGAACACACCAGGTAACATCATAACTGCTGTAACTTTAAAGAAAGTTTTTACTGGTGAACATCCTAAGCTGATAGAAGCCTCTTCCATACTTGGGCTAATCTGATACAAAATCGCTGCACTAGAACGTAGTGTATATGGAAGCCTTCTAATAACAAATGAAACAATCATGATAATAAATGTTCCGCTTAATAAAAGTGGCTTCTTATTAAATGCAAGAAGTAAAGTAATACCAAGTACTGAACCTGGAATAATGTATGGGAACATAGTCAGTGTATCAATAATTCCTGTTAATGTATTCTTTCTTCTAGTAGAAAGATACGCAATAAACATACCTAATAAAATAATAAGTACAATGGCAATTAAACCATATAGATAACTGTTTGCAACAGCCTTGCCTGCTGTTTCAAAGATTTTACGATAACTGTCTAATGAGAAACCTTTTGTAAACATTGACCCTTTTGTCTTAAGAAATGAAGTGTAGATAACGGTAATTTGTGGAATAATAGATAAAAATACTGAGCAGTAAATAAAGATATGTATGAGTACTCCACTTACCCCTTTTGCTTCTTTAGGTTGAATTGGTCTTAATGAACTCATTGTAAAAGATTTCTTATTAACAACATATTTCTGAGCCATAAATAATACTGCTGTAATGAGCACCATGATGGCTGCCATGGCTGCTGCAAAGTTAGCTTGACCACCTACTTCACTAATGAACTCTGAGTAAATGATAACTGGCATAACACTATAACCTTCACCAATGAGCATTGGTGTACCAAAGTCTGCTAAGGCGTTCATAAATACAAGAAGTGCGCCTGCAAGTACAGTTGGTAAAATAAGTGGAATAATAATCGTTGCAACTTTTTTAACGGCATTACAGCCAAGACTTTCTGCTGCTTCACTTAATGAAACATCTATTTTCTTTAATGCCCCTGATACATACATATAGATAAATGGATAGAGCTTCAAGGTAAATACTAATAAAATTCCTCCAAAACCATATACAGAAGGCATTTCAAAACCAAATAAGTTAGATAAAAATTTAGTAACAACACCGCTTCTACCACATAATAAAATCCAAGAATATGCTCCGATAAATGGTGGTGAAAGCATTGAAATAATAACGAGTACTTCTACAAGTCCTTTTAGCTTAATTTTATAGCAGGTCATAAAGTAAGCAAGTGGTGCACCGATTAAGATTGCTAATATCGTTACACATACGGTTACTTTAAAACTGTTAAACATAGATTGATAATAATATTTCTTTTGAAAGAATCTTGCAAAGTTTGCAAGTGTAAAGGCACCTGTTTCTGTATCTTTAAAACCACTCGCAAAAAGTGAAATTAAAGGATACACTAGAAATAATGCAAATATACCCATGATTACCAGAGTCATTACACTCCAGAAATCCCATTTCATTTTAGCTTTATTCATAAGCAACCACATCCTTAATTAGACTTTGACTGCCGTCATCGTTGAAAACATTAATCTTAGCTTTATTAGGCGTTAAAGTAATGGTATCGCCAACATTGTAAGTTTTTTCTGCATGACCAATATCTTGTGAATACTCAATAGATGGTTGATCTGGCACAAGCATTTCATCATCAAAGGTTAGTTCATAGTTGATGTATTTTCCTAAGAAAGTTTTGCTCTTAATCTTAGCTTTAATGCCTTGTTCACCTACTGTAAATTCTTCTGGTCTTACGGCAATAATAACATTTGCTTTATCTCTTGTGTCTGGTCTTAATGTATCCATCTTCATTTCATAGCCATCCTTAAATCTTACGAAGGTGCCTTCTTTAGTTGTTGTTAAAACCCCTTTAAATAAGTTAGAGTGACCCATGAAAGTTGCAACGAAAATATTAGCTGGACGTGTATAAATCTTTTCTGGTGCTCCTACTTGTTGAATAACACCCAATTTCATTACTGCAATTCTATCAGAAATTGCAAGTGCTTCCTCTTGGTCATGAGTTACATAAACCGTTGTAATACCCACTTCTTTTTGTACATCACGAATAGCTGTTCTCATTTCTACTCTTAATTTAGCATCTAGGTTACAAAGTGGTTCATCCATAAGCAGTACACTTGGATGGATAACGATTGCACGAGCTAGTGCCACACGTTGTTGTTGACCACCTGAAAGTCTTTCTGGCAGTCGATCTTGAAATTCTTCAATCTTTACGACTTTTAAAATCTCGTCTACCTTTTTCTTCATTTCTGCCTTATCCATTTTTCTAAGCTTTAAACCATACTCTACATTTTGTCTTACTGTCAAATGAGGAAAAATAGCATAGCTCTGGAATACCATTCCTATATTTCTCTTATGAGCCGGAATATTATTAATGACTGTACTATCAAATTTTATATTGCCACCTTCAATACTATTAAATCCTGCAATCATACGAAGTAAAGTCGTTTTGCCACATCCTGAAGGACCTAATAAGGTAAAAAACTCTCCATTTTTTATTTGAACAGATAAATCAGGTATAACTGTTGTCTCGCCATATTTTTTTACTACATTTTCAGCACTAATAGAAACACTCATCTCGCTGCCTCCCATCTTCTTTTTAAAAAATCAGCCCACATAGGCATGGATGCTAAAGCGGGCTAATTTTTTTACCTATTAAATTACTCTACGCTTGTGAAAATATCTTTGAATTTATCAAGCCATTCTTGTTTTTTCTCAACGACTAATTCTTCGTCATCTTTAATCAAATTGATGTTCTCTAATTTTTCAAGTCCCTCTGGAGCTGGAACATCTTTTCTTACAGAACGTCTATTAAGTTTTTCAATAATAATTGTTTGAGCATCTTTACCTGTAATAAAATCGATAAATTTCTTAGCATTTTCCATATTTTTAGCATCTTTGATGATATATACACCATCTGGTTTAGAGATAACGCCCTCTTTCATGTAAACCAGTTTAACTGGAGCACCATCAGCTACATATTTAGCGCCACCTTCTTCAAAAGTAAGACCAACTGTGTACTCACCATCTGCTACACCTTTGTATACTGCTGAAGAACCACTTAATAATTTACCATCAAGGTTTTCACAAAGTTTCTCTACATAATCCCAACCATCTTCTGGATTACCATTACCCATTGCATAAAGCATGTTGATTAAGTGTTCATAAGAAGATGATGATTTTGAAGGATCACAGTGAGCGATTTTTCCTTTTAATTCTGGATTTAATAAATCTTCATAGCCTTCTACTTTGATATCACCAATCAAATCTGTATTAACCATGATAACACTTGGAATGTTAGTGAAACGTGTTAATGAACCTTCCACGTTTTTCATATCATCATAAACCGCATCTTCGTTAACTGATTGATAATCTTCAAATAAATCTTTGCTAGGTTTCATAGTAGAAATTGAACCACCCCAGAAGATATCTCCTAATGGATTACCTTGTTCTGATTCAACTCTCTTTAGAAGTTCACCTGTACCCGCTGCAACCACTTCTACTGAAATACCTGTTTGTGTTTCAAATTCATCAACAAGTGGATTAATGAATTCAAGTGGATGTGGACAATAAATAACTAATTCATTTGACCCTGAACCTGCATCTGCTTTTTCACTGGTTGCTGCTGTATTACTAGCACCGTTGCCACAGCCAGCCATAGAAATTGCCATAATAAGACTTGTTAACAATAAACCAAATTTTTTCTTCATATTTATTCCCTCCCCAAATTAACTCTATTTCATTCATGCGTTGGAACTGCTTTGATAATATAAATTATATTTTTTTTAGACTATTTGCTCAATCCTAAAAAACGGTTAAAATATCCTCAAAACTGAACTTGTATTTTAACCAATAAAAAAAGACTTTGGCTTTTCACCAAAATCTCAATTTTTTATGCTCCAAAAGATTTGATATCAGATGTATTAGAATAAACAACACCGCTATGTACAGTAGGCGTAACCCCTTTATTTTTAAACAAATCACTGATGGTTACGCATTCATAACCTTCTTTAAGTAATGTTGGAATAATAATATCTAAGGCTTCTACTGTTTTATCATTTCCTAGAAAGTCGTGAAGCAGAATAATGCTACCATCTTGGATATTTTCTAATATTAATCTTGCACGTTCCTCAGGGCTTACCTCTTCCTCCCAATCTCTTGCGCCTACACCACAAATAAATGGTAAATCAATGTTTTGTACCATTGTATCATTGACTGAAATATAAGGTGGTCTAAAGAATTTAGGATACTCTCCTACAATTTCATAAATCTTTTCGCTAGTATATGCAAGCTCTGCTTTAATTTCCTCTGTGGTAAGCTTTGTCATATCTGCATGGGTTTTAGAATGATTAGCGATTTCACAGCCCATCGCATAAGCTTTTTTTACAGACTCAGCAGATTGTTCATTAATTTCATTAGCAATCAAAAAGAATGAACCAACCACATTGTATTTTTTTAATTTATCTAATACCTCTAACGTAGTCGTTATATTTGGTCCATCATCAAATGTTAATGCAACTTGCTTGCTCATTATTTCATCCCCTTTAAATTATTCTTTTTCTATGTAATCAAAATTTGTAAATTCGGCTACTGCTTCGCACTTCTTACCATTTCCTAATGCATACATTGCAATATAATTTCCTGTAAAGGCGCCCCCTACTTCTGTGGTTATATAAACGGTTTCTCCTTTACCCCAAAATGTTCTTTCTCCGTTTGGTAAACGGTAATAAAAGCTATAGAAATCTAAATCAGCTTCTATTTCAAGCCTTACGTTATCTCCTTCTAGCAAGAGCTCATTTTCTATCTTATAAAGTGAACCAATCTGTCTTCTGAAAATTAATTTACGGTGACCCTTTTCCTGTAAAATAGCTGCCTCATAATGATGTTTATGATTCATAAATATGGTAAGGCCTGCTTCTTCTCCATCTTGAACCGTTGCAAAGCTCAAATCAACACCCGCTATTATATGGTGCTGGCATTGTCTTCTTCCAACCCAAGCATAAGCTTCCATTTCAGATAAAGCATGTTCATTTCCTTTTAACTTTAATACGCCTTTACCTGTTTCATAAAACTTTCCGCTTTGAGTGTAAAGCTGATTCCATCTTAAATCTAATGTTGGCTCATCGAAATCATCATGGAATTTTTCTAATTGATAGCCTTTAGGCGGATTTCCTGGAAGTAAACTCGTTTCTACTTCTTGATCAAGCGAACCATTATTTCCAAAAACAGGCCAATCCCCCTCCCATGTTACAGGAACCAGCATGGTTTCTCTTCCTAAGTTATGTTTTGGTGGGTATGAGAAGGTTCTTGTTCCTAGGCAAACAGCCCACCAGTTTCCATTTTGATCTTCTACCAAATCTGCATGACCTACTGACTCGATAGGTCTTAATAAACTTCTATTGGTTAAAACTGGATTGTTCGGGCAAGCCTCATAAGGTCCTTCAATTTGCTTACTTCTTGCCATTGTAATCATATGAGAACGTTCTGTTCCTCCTTCGGATATCAGCAAGTAATACCAACCATTTTTCTTATAAATATGTGGTCCTTCTGGATAAGCGCCACCTGTTCCACGCCATACCCCCATTGGCTCTCCGATAATTTTCCCTTCTTTTAAATCAATCGGACAAATATAGATTTCACTATCACGCGTCCCCACATAATAATCCTTTCCATTATCATCAAAGAAGAAGGAAGGATCGATTCCTGGTGTACCTAAGAAAATAGGATCAGACCACTGCCCTGCTGGATCTTTAGTCCATACATAGAAGTTACCGTTATCCTCTTCTTTCTCTGTTACATTTGTTACCACCATATAAAAAATGCCCTCTTTGTAACGAATAGTTGGTGCATAAATACCAGATGCACTTTGCCTAATAGTTGGGCTTAATAAAAGCTGTTCTTCCCTGCTAATGCAATGACCGATACGCTCCCAATCTACTAAATTCTTACTGCGTAATACAGGTACTGCTGGGAAAAATTCAAAAGAACTATTGACAAGATAAAACCACTCTCCTACCCTACAAATACTTGGATCTGGATAACATCCTCTTACTACGGGATTTATGTACTTCATAAAACACCTCCATTATTGATAAAACACCATTATTCTTGGTTTAATTATATCAAGCTGGGTTTTAAAAAAAATGGACAATCTCATTCTTTTTAGACTTTAAAAATTCTATTTTTATAAGGTACATCTCCCCCGAAAGTAATTGCTACTCCTTGAGCTGTCCAATAATTTCCATCCGTTGTTTTAGAAACTTGCATATGAAGGTGTGGTCTAGGAGTCAAACCTGAATTTCCAACATTTCCAAGCAAGTCCCCTTGATTTATTTTGTCTCCTATTCTAACTTTCACACTGCCTTTTCTAAAATGCCCCAGCACTACATAGTAATCCCCCTTCTTTATGGTTACATGATTTCCTATACTATAGACCAGTTTTCTTGGGAAAGACGGATTGTCTTCAATAGTATTTTGCATTGAAACAATCTCCCCACTAATTGGTGCATAAATAGGTTCATTAAAAATTTCATAGTCTTCATTTTGTGCCTTGTAAACCAGTTTACTGCTTCTTTGCCATTTCCCTAACTTCACAATATCAACTGCATACATCATAGAAGCATTAGTCTGATTATTTCCATGCACAGCTGCCTTAAAATGATAATTCATTAAAGAAGACTGCTTTCCATCTCCACCATCTGATATTCTATAATTTCCATTTTCTAACGGAAAAACAAGCTCTATTTCATCTTTTTGATGTGTCTTAGCCTTGCAAATTTTAATCATTTCAACTAATGTGCACACTAAAATAATGCTTAAGATACTTTCTAAAATTTTAGGAAAATAACTAAAGTCAAATTGAAAGTGCTTAGTTAAACATTTCACTAAAACTGCCCCTATAAAGCAGCCTGACACCAAATTTTTTGCTATTCCTGTTGTAAATTCCCAATAGCCCGCATACTCTATTTCTTTAATCACTACCCCTACAATAAACATATACAGGAACATTGTCCAATCATTTATAATAGGAAAAGTTAAAATTCCCACAATTAATACTCCAGGTAAAATGTAATGTACGAGTATAATAAGCATCCAAAGCTGTTTTTTTGAAAAAAACATACTCTATCCTTCCTTTCACTCATTCTTGAGCCTTTCAATGCATCTATCTGCCCAATCTAACAGCTGTTTATAATACTCCATTGAAAATTCATTCAGTAGTTTCCAATACAAACTTTTTGTTTGATCATCTACCTTTCGAATATAGTTTTCCATCTGAGCTTCTCTGAATTTAGCTTTTTGCCATTCCTCTGTTACCACCTCTTTCATATGCTCTAAAATCTTTAAGTTTTCCTCTATACTATTTTCCCCTGCAAAAAACATCTGCATATAAAAAGGATGTTTAATTCGCATTTCCTCTGAAATATGATCCTCTATAAGCCAAGATTTAAGTTCACCTTTTCCTTCTTCAGTTATGGCATAAACTTTACGATTAGGTTTTCCTTTTTGAAACTCCTCCCTCGAAACAAGCCACTTCTGTTTCTCCATGTAAGTTAGTTCTCTATAAATCTGACTGGTTGTAGCTGTACAAACTGGATAAAGAGATTCTTTAAAAACCTTATCTAATTCATACCCTGTCATCTCTCCATAATTAATAAGTCCTAATAAACAATACCTTAGTGACACGAACTCCTCTCCTTCCACTTTTAGTATATTCCACTTTTAGAATATGTCAATACTAAAATCATAATACTATTAACTAAAGATACGATATACATAAAAGACTATGTAATTGTTGTTGAGCCACTTTATGTTACTCAATTTTTCTTACATAGCCTTATTATTTACTTATTTCCCTATTTAATTATTTCTTATAGATTCATTATCTATATTTCTT
This sequence comes from uncultured Cellulosilyticum sp., assembly GCA_934725855.1. Classification (GTDB taxonomy): domain Bacteria; phylum Bacillota; class Clostridia; order Lachnospirales; family Cellulosilyticaceae; genus Cellulosilyticum. The sequence goes on from CAKVCL010000012.1 coordinate 79,972, forward strand.
TATGGAATACATTTTTAAAAAATCCACCCTTAATAATGCTTAACACTAACATAAAAATGTCTGCCCCCACTAAAAAGAGTACTGCCGGAATCATAAATCTAGCATATAAATTGTTTTTTCCTGTGATTTGCTTTTTGATGCGATAAGATAGAATGCCTTCACATACAAACATGCTAGAACTAAAAAATAGAAACCAACCTATATTTTCTACTAGAGCTAAAAGTAATCCCTGACTTACTGGAGACATACCACTTATGAGGTTAATGACTACATTTAAAAGGAGTAATCCTATTTGAATCGGCAGCATAATGGCATAAACAAGTAACACTACCCCACCTCCAATACCAACACCTCCACCCCAAGTGAGGCCTGCTCTTTGTGTCCAGCATTCATATTGTTCTAGATTAAGTGCATTTTGGTGTCCTTCGATAAACCCACAATTGGTTAAGACATAAACAGGAAAATGATAGCCATGTGCTTTGCAATAAGCTTCTGCCTCTTTCATAAAAGGAATCATATGTGAAGGAATGCCATCTACATAAAGTGGCGCAGCAATCACCAATGCATCGATTCCTTCCATCTCATTTAAAACTTTTGGGATATCATTTTTTGTATGAATACCACACTCAATCGTTTCTGTGCTGCCTAGCATCAACTTAATGGTTTTTTGTATGTACTTTGATGCAGCTAATTTTTTCTTAGGACTCCCATTAATGAGCATTACTTTCATGAAATCATCTCCTTTAGGTTCTCTAATTTCCCTACTATATGAAGTTTAGTACTTTTATAAGCCGCATTAATACCGTTGGCAGTAATGAGCTTTTCGGCTAACTTATTTTCTTTTTCTGTCATATCCCCGTATAGATAAACGACTAAATCGATCTGCTTTTTGGGATAACGTCTTGCATGATGAATCTGTTTATTCCTAAAGGCGAAAAAAGGTAGTGAAGTGGCAATGCTTCTATCTATTACATTCTTCACACGACTACTATGGCCACCATAACAATTCTCAGAGATAATGATGAGTTCATCGCTTGATACAATTTGAGTGGCTATATTTTGAAGCTTATCCTTCATCACACACTTTCCTGGTGTTTTAAGCCAACATCCAAAACATCCCTTGCAAGGTGCATATTTTCCATCAGCTGGAATCACTATAGTATTTTCTAAATCAAGCTCTAGCTTGCTCCACTCAGCTTCTGAAAGGTCGTGAATGATCATTTTCCTTTTCATGTTATTTCTCTCCCCTCTATTCTATGTATTTTTAGTATACACTTCGCCTGTGACATTTTCATTGATTTTAAAGTAAAATGCACAAAAAGCTATGTAAGTTACACTAGGCTACTTTTCGTAGTTTAGGTTTTCTCACATAGCTTTCTTTATTGACCTATTCTTATTTTCTGATTATGATTCATGCCTTCTAATATCTTCATTTATCATAAAATTAATAAAAGTTTTTGCCGCTGGACTTTTTGGGGTAGACATATTGTAAACAATATTAATACTTCTTTTTTGCATCATTTTCCTAAGAGGAATAATATGTACTTCTTGGTCTTCTTCATTTATCATCAAATGAGGTATGAAGCCTATTCCCATATTATTTTTTACCATAGGCATAATCATATCGGTTGTAGCCACTTCTATATCTGGGGTAATATAGAGTTTATGTTTTTCAAGAAAGGCATCATAAAATGCTCTTGTAGCAGTCCCTGAACAAATACTAATATAGGGATAATCTAAAAGCGCACTTAGCTCCATCTCTTTATGCCAAAGGTCTTTATAGTAAATGCCACCTATTAATACATCACTAAATTCAATAAGCTTCTTTTCAACCAAAGGTTTATTGATTTTTAATGGTGTGGATAAAATAGCAAAGTCAGATACTCCTGATTTAACTGCTTCGGCTGCACTATAAGTCGTAAGGTTTTCAATCTTAAACTTGATATTGGGATAAATACTTCTAAAGTCATTTAGCGCATTAAATAGGAAGCAATTGAGTGCGGTTTCTGTTGCTGCTAAATACACAACCCCTTGCTCCATTTGAAGCCCACTCATTAATTCATTTTCCCCTTTTATAAACTGCTCGCAACCTGCGGCAACATATTTATAAAGTTGTTTGCCTTCTGGTGTTAATTTAATGCCTCGGTTGCTCCTTGTAAATAGCCTGCAGCCTAATTGATATTCTAATGTCTGTATCGTATGACTTACTGAAGACTGACTCGTTCCCAATGCGCCTGCTGCTTTGGTAAAATTCATATACTTACAGGCATAATAAAATACTTTGTAATATTCATAATTAACCATCTATTTACTCCTCTTATCTATTCTAGTGATCCATTTTTCAGTTCTATTTTTATAGTGTTGTATCTTGGTATGAAAAAATCGTATGGCAGTCATATCAAATCTATTATTTTAAATATGACACGATTCTCTTATAATATATCTAAATAAAGAAAGGTTGTGTAGTCATGAATAAAGATTTAACAGTAGGTGCACCAGGGAAAGTACTGGTTGAATTTACGCTTCCACTATTTATCAGTGTAATTTTTCAACAGCTTTATAATATTGCAGATAGTGTGATTGCTGGAAAGTTTGCAGGTGAAGATGCCCTAGCTGCCATTGGGGCTAGCTATCCCATTACAATGATTTTTATGGCAGTTGCTATTGGATGCCAGATTGGTTGCTCTGTGGTCATTAGTAAACATTTTGGGAGCAAAAACTTTGCTAAGACTAAAATTTGCATTACCACTTCATTAATTGCAGGGTTTATTCTTTCTAGCTTATTAACTCTTTTAGGTGTGGTTTTTAGTCCATTTCTTATGGAGATTGTTAATACACCCAAGAATATTTTCGCAGGTGGAAACTTGTATCTTAAGATTTATACAGGTGGTTTTGTTTTCTTATTTCTTTATAACGTTACAACAGGTATTTTTAATAGTCTCGGTGATAGCAAAACGCCACTCTATTTACTTATTAGTTCTTCTATTGGCAATATCATTTTAGATGCACTTTTTGTGATTTCATTTAAATGGGATATTGCAGGAGTAGCTTGGGCAACTTTTATTGCACAAGGTCTTGCCTGTTTGATTGGTCTTTTGATTTTAAAAAAGCGTATGCATACTTTACATACTACTGAAAATACGCCACTTTTTAGCTTTCAGGAACTTAAAGAAATCTCTGCTATTTCTTTTCCAAGTATTCTTCAACAAAGCTTTATTTCTATAGGCAACTTATTTGTGCAGTATAGAGTCAATAGTTTTGGTTCTTCTGTTATTGCAGGTTATTCAGCTGCGATTAAACTAAATACCTTCGCCATTACCAGCTTTACTACTTTAGGAAATGGTATTTCAAGTTTTACGGCTCAAAACATGGGGGCTGGTAAATGTAACCGTGTTAAAGAAGGCTTTAAAGCGAGTCTTTTATTTGCCTTTTCAGTCGCCTTGGGCTTCTTCATCTTATTTTTCTTTTTAGGGGGATTCTTCCTAGATTTATTTATGAATACTGAAAGTACCAAGCTGGCTTTTGATACAGGTTTAACTTTCCTTAAGATTGTTTCTCCTTTTTACTTTGTCATTTGTATCAAGCTTATTTGTGATGGGGTCTTAAGAGGCAGTGAAAGCATGAATTATTTTATGGCTTCTACCTTTACAGATTTAATCCTTCGCGTGGTGCTTGCTTTTATTTTCTCAAGCATTTGGGCTCAAACAGGTATATGGATGGCTTGGCCGCTTAGTTGGTTTATTGGCACTGTGATGTCCGGACTTTTTTATAAGAAAAATGTTTGGGTAAAATAATAGATTAGAATACATAAAAATAACCTTTTAGCTAGTAATTAGCTAAAAGGTTATTTTTATTTCTAAGATGGTGTATTAATCCTTTCAAAGACACCTTGAATCGTTACTGGTTGGTTTTGTAAAATAAATCTATTATCAATGATTTCAGCAGTTCCTTCTAAAACTTTCCACTCTTTAAGTTGATAGCCCTGTGCTGGAAAAGCCGTCAGTGTTACTTGCATTCCTTGAGAGGTTAGGATAAAATCTGCTTCCACTTCTCCCTCCCCTTCTGCCATCAATGAAACACCTGGCTGTTGTGATACCACTAGTGCTCCCTCGGTATTCTGCGATTCTAAAGGCCTTTTTCCTGTCACTACGACATTAACGTTATGTTTTATTTCTTTACTTACTCCGTTAGATTCATAAACACATTTAATCTCATATTGATAGGCACCAATCATAAACGTTTCACTACTTACATCCAAATTTAATAAGAAATTTCCCCGTTCATCTTGTATTATTTTAGGTATAGGGTATGTGTCAACTTTACTCCTACACTCTACTGTAAACTTAAGTGTTTTATTATTACATAATTCACCACCTAGGACTATTCCCTCATTAACCTCTTGATAATCATAAGCAAGATTTATCACAATCGGACTCTTTACTTGGAAATCAGTCGGGCAGCTTCTGCCGTCTTTAATAGTTACCGTAATATATCTTCTTGTAGTATTTCCTCTATAATCTAGCACGTCAAATTCGTACACATATGTTCCTGTTGCCACTTCATCACTGGGCACATCAACTTTTAGTTGAACCATTTTATTATCACTCTTAATAAGATTTATTTTCGGTTCTACCTTTGCCCCTTGAGGTGCTACCTTCTTTTCTAGTTTTATCTTGTCAAAATACTTTGCTTCACATAATGATAAGCTTTTACCATATTGATCCTGAGCAGCGATATTAATAACCCCACCAAATTGTCCTTTATATAATGTGAGTGACGTAGAAGATAAAGTTACTGTTACAAGCTTACGTGATTCTGCTATGGTAAGGGGTAATGTTTTAATCAAATTTCCTGCGTTATCTAATACCTTTATGTGGGTTGACCTAGATGTACATGTATCCGAAAACTTCAAAAGAACCTTTTTCTCTAGATTATCTAGTTTGCCCTCGATGATAAATTGATCAGGTTCCCCTGATACCACTTGATAGTTTGAATAATCTTGTATCTCTTTTCCCATAGGATCAGTTAAATAAAGATGCACTGCTAACCCACTATCCCCCAAACACACTTGGGTATTTTGTTTGTAGTCTTTCGCTTTAAAATCAGGCCTTTCTCCATCATTAATGGTGTAATCAATTGTAAGCTCACCTTGTTTAGCCTTAATGGTCTGTTCGAGTTCTATTTTGCCCTCCTCTCGACCTTTACTGTATTTATATGTGTGATAGCATACTTTTACAGTACAACTTCCATCTATGCTATCAAATGTGATGTTGTCATCTCCAACCCGTCTTCCGCCTTCAATCTTAACGTTTTTAAATTCAATGTTACCTTCTCGTGCATTACTCATTGTATAATTTCCTATTACAATGCCATTGGCATCTACAGTTTGAACATAGATTGGCTCTTCCTTGCCGCAAACTATTTCTGTAGGGGCGATTTGTAATTTATTTATTTTACCATCTGTAGCAGTAAACTGAGCACTTGTTTGATTGCACTGGACAGTATAAGTCTTACCATCCTTTAGCTCTGTAAATAGTTCAACATGTGCAATCTTGTTGTTCTCTTTATCAATATTTACACTTTTCACAGGATAACTTGCCTTTGTTTCATCATTCGTAATTACTAAATCTGAGCTTTTTACATTTGCAGCTGTATGAAAAACAAGTTCTAATTCTGTCGTACTCCTTTGAATAGCTTCCTTTATATGAGTCCCTACATAAACTTCTACCGTCGCTACTTTATTAGCTTTTAAGCTATTAGACGTTGCTTTTGTTGCCTTTGAAACAACTTTAATCGCACACTTTCCCTTAGCCTTTGCTGTTACTTTACCGCTTGTTGCTCCAACTGTAGCAATTGTTTTATCTTCTGTGTAAAATCTAACAGCATCTGTTGACGTCTCTGGCGTTTTGGTCGCTTTAATCGTTGCTGTTTCCCCTACATCTAAATAAAGTTCACTAACATCTGTTGCAATACTAGTAGCACGCTGAAGCACTTTAAACGTCTTAGTTGCTACTGCTTTACCTGTCTTTGCACTTTTTGCTGTAATTTTAACTGTACCAGGAGCTACTGCTTTTAATTTACCAGTTGTTGCCCCTATTGTGGCTACTTTTTTATTACTCGTATAAAATTTAACTTTTGCCCCTGCTACTTTCAGGGTATAACTATGACCTGCATAAATAGTTGAAGGTGCTGCAGCGCCACTTTTTAATGTAATCTTACTTGCTGCAAAAGTTGGTACTACTAACATAAAGGTTAAGCATATACAAAGAATGCTGGTCACCACTCGTTTTCTTAAAATAAATGATTTATACAAATTAACTCCTCCTTTTTTCTAAAAATCCCTTTTCATCCAATAAAGAACATCAGTTTTTAGAATCTGCACTTAGTATGATTTGATGTGCTTTAGAAATTTTATTAACATCGTCTGAGGAGCAATAAGCATCTATTCCTTTTCCATAAATAATTATATTATAGTTTTCATAATCAAAGGTTTGGTCTGGTTTACAGGTTAATGTTGCCTTTAAAAGTTCTCCATTAACTGGACTTAGTGTCCAAGACAAAATAGGCTCATTACTAGCACGCTTATGTGAAATAATGTTCTGTGTTAATTTCCAGCCTTTTGACACCTTCATGCTTGATGGAACCCATGTGAGTACCCTATTAGTCTTTTGTTTAGGTGCAAATAAAATGTTAATATTTCCTTCCACCTTCTGTTTCTTATTTTGGCTAATTGTAAGTGCTCCTTCCTTCATAGAAATTGTAAAGTTGCTATTCATATTAGCCACCTTTGTTTCATTCTTCTTTTCTGCATAAGAACTTATGAGCACCATTTCTTTCTGGCTATTTTCTGAAATAGGCGCACACATTTTTGCCTGTATTTTGATTTGAGTTTTCTTATCACTTGTCTTAGGTGCTTCCTGATTTGTGGACTTTCCTAATGTAAGGATTAATTCATCCCCTTCTATGTCTCCTTGTTTGGAAGGTGTAAATTGTAGCTGACAATAATCTTCTTTGTGCTGATTAGTAGGCTCACCATTTGATACCTTTAGATTACCCTCATCTATCAGCTCCTTGGCTAACCAATATGCATTAATCTGTGTTGCAAATTTAAAATACTCTTCATCACTGTATTCTAAAGCCTTTTTCGTATCAAAGCCTGATAGCTGCTTCATCATAGCTGCACGCTCAACTAATCCCTTATAATCCCAATGCCCATGAGATAATTTTAAGCTTATTTGACTTTTAGGTTGTAAATAGCCTTGTACATTTTCACTTATCTTAAATTGAACGGTTTCTTTACTGCCTATTGTCATGCTCTTTGCACTTTCCATTTCCACTACTATGGCTGGCGTAGTGATATTGGCAACTGTGACATTATATTTTTCCTGTTCAAGAGACTCACTTAATATATCTATTTTTATGTCTTCTTCCTCTGTCACTTTGGAAGCCGCTTCAATCTCAATATTTTTTAAACTGAAATTTTGTCCAGATAGCATTTGCCCTTGCGGAATAACAATTAATAATGTTTTACCACCCTCTTCAAGCTGCGCCATAGGCACATTACATATCTGACCATTATTATAAATAGATGTCAACGTCCCAGTAAATTTATAATTAGGATTTTTTAACTTAAGTCTAATATTAGCACCCTCATTTATAGAACCTCTATATAGTTCATTGATTTGTAGCTCTGCAATCGTCCCTTTATTATATAATTTGGTGGCAGCTCCAGCATTAACTGAAATCGTCTTATTGTTAAAGCGCTCCTTATCAGAAATTATGCGTACTGGTGCTGGGACTGGTGTTGGATCTACTGTTGGTAATGTCGTTGGTTCCTCTGATGGCATTGGTTTCTCCGATGGCATTGGTTCCTCTGTTGTCGTTGGTTCCTCTGTTGTCGTTGGTGACCCTGATGGTGTTGGCGACTCTGATGGTGTTGGCGACTCTGATGGTGTTGGTGACCCTGATGGTGTTGGTGACCCTGATGGTGTTGGTGACTCTGATGGTGTTGGTGACTCTGATGGTGTTGGTGACTCTGATGGTGTTGGCGACTCTGATGGTGTTGGTGACCCTGATGGTGTTGGTGACCCTGATGGTGTTGGTGACCCTGATGGTGTTGGTGACCCTGATGGTGTTGGTGACCCTGAT